>OMXO01000150.1 GCA_900315035.1 uncultured Prevotella sp. | reverse complement strand
CGTGGTCTTATAGAGCGTGTTCTGGTTCGTGAAATAGCTGCGTGTGCCGTCGAAGTCGAAAGTGACACAGCGCTGGGCATAAGCGAAGAGTTGCTTCTTGTAGTTCTCATAGTTGACACCGAAGATGCGCATATAAGCGCCTGAAGCATCCTCAGGATATTTCGACTCGTTCCAGATGCGGCCTAAGGTCTTGTCGCCGTGGAGCTCTGTCCAATAGTACTGCAGATAGTAAGAGGCATAGCGCTGCCACTCGTGCTCGAAGTGGCGATGGCACTGCTGATACCACACGGCGTTCCAGTCATCGTTGAGGGCCTGCTGCGGATAGTCCTGATACGACTGCCACTGGGCGCACTGCTCCCAGAAGCCGCAACCACCGTTGGAACCCTCGTAGCCGTAGCGGAAGCCCGACTTGAAGTCGTTGGCTGCACCGTTCTTCACGTTGTCGCAATAGGTCTGATACTGGAAAGAGTGACCTATCTCGTGTCCGATGACACTGCCGACGGGTTTGCAGGTAGATGGTGTCACCCAGAGGGCACCAATCACATCCCGTTGCCACCCACCATTCGGGTGTCGGGTCGAGTAGATAGATCTCCATCTTGTACTGGTCGAGGTAGGACTTGCCCTGACCTGTCACCACCATACCGAGACGGGTGATGTTGGTCTTGTAGAACTGCTCTGCCTTCTGCAGCAGGTCGTCAACATCAACACGGTCTTCCTCCTTCAAGCTGGTGCTGTTGGGATCGTCGCCGAAGTAGGCATCCCAAAACACAAAGAAGTGCTCACTCTGTTTAGAGCGGAACCACGACCACTTGGCATCGCTGCGCAGCATGTCGAAGTTGAACTCTTTGGGTTTATAGTACTTGTCGAAGTCCTTCACCTGACTCTGGTCCATGATCTCAACGGTGGTTCCTGCCTGCGTCACACCTTGATATTAGCCACACGGGGCTGCTTGGTGGTGTTCTTCGTCATCTCGAAGGAGAGTTTCTCGCTGGCACCACCCGTACCTTTACCACTCACAAGCTTCAGCCAGTCGCCGCCAGTCTCGACGGTGGCCGTCCAGACGGTGCGCGATGAGACGGTCAGGCTATAGAAGGTTGCATCACACTCCACGTTGACCTCGGACTCCGAGAGAGTCGGAGCGACGGATGCAGATCCTGAGTCTTCGCTGCTGCTGCAAGCGGCGAACGAGCATACTATTAACAAGAATAGCAAATTACAAATTTTCTTCATATTCTTCTTTTAATATTGAAATGGAATCAGAGTTAATAGCAGTCCTTGTTCGCGGTTCATTATATGGCTGAATCATATCTATTGACATAGAGTAATAGTATGTTTGACCAGATAAAGGGTCATGTGGAGAGTATTCGTAATATAACCCTTTGTAATTGCCGCTCACTAAAACCTCTTTATCTTTTAAATCCTCATCAATAAGAGAACTGTTCTCCACAATAATTGTTGCTCCATCTCCATTACCTAACCTCGGGGTAAAGGGATTCTCATGGTTTCGCGAAGGGTAAATAACCCATTTAGATAAATCATCATCATAGGTAAAATAGCCAACAAGACTATCGATATAATAGGTTTCCTTGTCCCACATATCATGCTTTTCCCTCTCTTCTGTATCCTCTTTGCATGATATTGCTAATAGCAAAGTCACCAGCAGTAGGGAGTATCTTGCATATCGTTTGACCATATTATTATCCATTTTTATGAAGGAGGGGCGGGCTTGATGACTCGCCCCTCCGTCCAAATACTATCTTGTAGCAGCTGCAGCAGTAATATTGAAAGTAATGTTATACGTTGCTGTCACACCGTTGTACTCGATGATATACTTCGTCTTGATGGTCTGTCCGTTGGGCGAGCAGTTCTCGGGATGGTTGCCGCCGTAGAATGTCAATGCATCTTCAGCGATACCAAGGAATACGTATGCCACAGACTCTTCGCCATAGCTGACAGGAGCGCCCTCGCCATTGAGCCACCAGCCCGGAGCCTCACCGGTATAGGCAGGTTCGCCGGTCTCCTCGTTGGCCTTATTGCCAATCTCTCCTACCCACAGCTTCATCTCGCCGCTCTTCAGAGCCTTGAAAATCTGATAGGTTGTCATCTTGAAGCACTGGCGCAGCTCCTCCTTCACGTCGAGTGGCTCTGTGTCGCCCCATTCGGCATCGTAAGGCTTCGTCAGGGTGATGTCTTTCTCGATAGAAGCGGGCTCGCCCTCGGGGGCTGTCTCAGGATCCTCGTACTCCTTGATGGTGACGGTAATGATGTTCTCGACAATCTTATTGTTGTACATCGCACTGAAGTTGATGGTGACGGTAGAGCCGGCAGTCATCTGTCCTGGCATCTGACCAATCAGAATCTGACCTTCCTGGAAGGTAGCAAAGACGCTGGCATTGTCGCCCCAGGCACCAGAGAAGCCCTCCTTATCGTACCAGAAGCCCGGTGCATCGGCACTGTACTCCTGAGCGTAAGAACCGTCGGCATTGGTGCAAACCCAGTCAACATCAGCCCATGAGCCTGCTCCGAGAGCTGCCAAGGCTGCATCGGCAGTCTCGAGTGTCAGTTTGTTGGAAGCGACAACCGTAGCCTTCACCTCGCCACGCTCACGACCAATGGCTGTGATGACGATGGCCACACGCTTGTCCTGATACTTCAGGGCCTCGATGAACTTCACCTCCTGATCGGCTACGAGGTGGCCGGGAAACTGACCTACGTGGAAGATGCCTTCGCCGCCTTCAGTGTATTCGAACTCAGCGAAGACCATCGCCTCGTCGCCCCAGTTCTTCACGTTACCGTCCTTGTCCCACCAGTGGCCCCAGTAGGCACCAGAGTTAGAAGAGGTCATATTGTCGGCATGAGTACTTCCCTCGATGGCAAAACCAGTCACATCGACACCGCCGTCGCCGTTGAGCGCTGTTCCTAAGGCATCCTTCGAGATGCCGAACTCGCTGGCAATCTTGTCCATATCGATCTTCACGTCGCCACCATCATAAGAGTTGCCGCTGATGAAGAACTCTACGGTATAGTTCAGGATCAGGTCGGCATCGATACGCTCGCGCTGCTGGCGCTTGATCTCCATCTCATCATCCGTCAGGGTGTGAGGTCCCCAGAAATCTTTGTTGTCTCCGCAGCTGCTGAAGAAGGCCGAAGAGCCGGCAATCAGCAGTCCGCTCAGGATATATGATAACTTTTTCATATCTTTTACTTTTTACTTTTTTACTTTTTTACCTTTCAATCAGTTCGCACCAGAATATCCTGGATTCTGTTTCAGGGAGATATTGGCCTTCATCGCCTCGTTGGGGATAGAGAAGATGGTGTAGGTGGTCTCCGAGGTGGCATCCTTGCAGAACCACGACTTACCGTTCCATACGCTACGCCCGTCCTTCATCTTGAAGCGGATCAGGTCCTGACGACGGTGCAGCTCACAGCAGAACTCCCATCCGAGGTCGTCAAGCAGACCGCCCAGTTCGATGTCGGAACCACCCTCAAAGGTCGTCACGTGGGTTGACCAGTCGGTGTAGCCGGAGGTGGCATCCTCGGGCACGGTGTATTCATCGTGACCATACTGATAGACAGAGCCGCCTTCGAGGTCAGCCACCGTGCGGGTAGCCTTGGCCACGTTGGCGCCGAAGCTGCGCTGGCGTACCTGTGTCACCAAAGAGGCTGCCGTCTCCTTGTCGCGACCTAAGCGGAGCAGGCACTCGGCCTTCATCATCAGTGCGTCGGCATAGCGGAACACGGCGAAGTCGTCGGAGGTCGTACCGTCGTCGGTGCCGCCCACAATCTCATACTTGTGCAGGCGATAGCCCTCCTGCTGGTAGGCACCGGGCTTGTCGATGGAGTGTACGTTCAGGTTGTAGGTCAGGATACCCGTACCTGTCCAGTCGTCAGCCTCGAACATGATGGGGTTGTCCTTGTCGCCATTGGGGATATAGGTATCACCCTGCTTCAGGGCCTTATACTGTGGACCGCTGGCCCAGGTGTCGGCCAGACGACCGTCGGCTGCATCGTAGGTGCGGATCCACTGGGGGATACCACAGCTGCCGTTATAGCCGGGAGCGGTAGAGCCGTAGGCCTCGATACCCGACTGCGGGAAGCAGTAGCTCTGCAGACCGAACTGCACGGTATGGGTACGGTCGCCAGGGATGACGAAGATAATCTCGGGATTGCCCGTGAGGTCCTCCTTGAAACAGTCCTTGTAGTTGGCGGCGAGGCTGTACTTGCCGCTGTTGATGATGCTCTCCACCTCGGCCAGACATTTCTCGTAGCCGTCGTTATCGCTGGTGCCCAGATAGACGTTCTTGTTCAGATAGAGCTTGGCGAGGGCCATCGAGCAGGCGTACTTGTTGCCATAGCCGTACATATCGTCATCGCCGATACCGGCCTTGGCCTCTGTGAACTCCGTGACGAGGAAGTTGTACATCTCCTCGGGGGTCACCTGCTGCGGCAGATAGCCAGCCTCCACATTCTGCGTGGTCTGCAGGGGCACGTTGCGGAACATATCAAAGAGGTGATAGTAGAACATCGCGCGGAAGAAGCGGGCGTGGGCCAGACTCTGCTGTGTAGAGGGGTTGGCCGGGTCGATGGCGTCGATCACCTTGTTGGCATAGCCGATGCCGCGATAGGCAATCTGCCAGGGGTTGTAGATCTGATCCACAGAGGGACCCCAGTTGTGCTTGTGCAGGTTGATGTAGGCATCGCCCCAGCCCACACCGACGCGGGCAGGCACCATATACTGGTCTGTCGATTCCTCGAGCAGGTGATACATGCCGAACCAGTCCTCCACCAAGTAGCGGTACTGAGCGGTGGCAGCGCCGAGCAGCAGAGAGAGGTCGGTCTCGTTGGAGAGGTCGATGTTGGTCTCATTGAGGCGGTCGTAGAGCGTCTCGTCAAGATCCGTACACGATGAAAGGCTGATGCTCCCTGCTGCAAAGGCAATCAGTACCTTGTTGAATATCTTTTTCATATTGCTGTCTCGTTTTTAGAAGTTAAGTGAAAGTCCTACGGTATAGCTACGGGTGGTAGGATACTTGTCGCGGTAGTCCAGACCAGGTGTCATGAAGTTGTTGTCAACCTCAGGATCCAGCCCCGTGTAGCCCGTGATGCAGAAGAGGTTGGTGGCGTTGGCATAGATGCGGGCCTTCTTGATAAACTTGCTCAGTGCGCCCTTGGTGGTATAGGTGTAGCCCAGGGTGATGTTGCTCAGTTTCAGGAAGTCGCCGTTCTCCAGATGGTCGCTCCAGATGCCCTGTCCCATCGAGGTGCTGAGGGCCACCATCTTCTGACTGCCCGTCTCTGGGTCGATATACGGGGTGCCGTCGGTATTGATGGCGGGGTGCAGGTCGGCAGCGCTCTTCAGGCGGTTGTAGGCGATTGAGTTGTTCTCGTAGAAAGCGCGCTGTGCGTTCAGGATCTTATAGCCGAGCTGGCTGGTGAACTGCATCGA
>OMXO01000023.1 GCA_900315035.1 uncultured Prevotella sp. | reverse complement strand
GGTAGGACGCAGATACTTCACCAGATCCTTACAGTTCTTGACGAAGTTAGGATCGATGTCATCCTGCAGACCACCTATTCTATAATAATTCTGAATCAGACGTCCACCAGTGGTCTCCTCCATGATGTTCAATACGTGCTCACGATCGCGCATGCCATACAGCATACCAGTGAGAGCGCCAAGGTCCTGAGCCACACACGAGGTGTAGAGCAAGTGAGAGTCAAGACGCTGAAGTTCATCCATAATGGTACGGATATACTTGATGCGGTCGGTCAGTTCTACGCCCATGCCTTCCTCAATCACGCCTACCAATGCATGACGATGCTGCATGGCCCCCAGATAGTTCAGACGATCGGTCAGAGCCAGTGTCTGGGGATAGGTCATTCCTTCCCACATCTTCTCAATAGCACGATGGATATAACCCAGATGAGGATAGATGCGCTTGACTGTTTCACCGTTCAGCACGGTCTGCAAACGGAGCACACCGTGAGTTGCAGGGTGCTGAGGACCAATGTTAATCACATAGTCATCTGGGCCAAACAGTTTGTTCTGCTTGCTCTGCAGAACACCATCCTTGTCGAGGTAGAACTCCAAACCATAGTCGGGCTCTACGTCGTCCTCAAGTGTATATTTGTCATTGAACTCCCAGTCTTTACGGAAAGGATAGCCCTTAAAGTCGCTACGCAAGAAAAGACGGCGCATATCGGGATGGCCTAGGAACACGATGCCATAGAAATCGTAAACCTCGCGCTCCAACAGGTCAGCTACGCGCCAGATATTGGAAACGGTCGGGATAAAGGGAACCATCTGTCCTTCCAGTTCGCTGGTACCATTACTAGACATGCCGTCGCCGCAAACCTGCGTCTTAGCCAACATCTTGACTGAGCAGCGCTCATGAGTAGTGGTATTCTCAAGGATATACACGCATCCGAGACTGGATTCACCGGTCTGACCATTTCCTTCTTGGGCACCAAAGTCCTCGCCTACGATGGTAACAAGATAGTCGAAGCCTTTCTTGTCTTTCAAGTTCTGCATCTCAGAGGCGAACTTGTCAAAATCGAATGATAAGAACTCTAATTTCATGCCTTATTCTCCTCTGCTTTAGTTTCTGCCTGAACAGCCTTCATTTCTTCTACAAATGCCTGGGGAACATCAGTAATCACCACTGGTTCACGACGATGATCATGATGCTTTGAACGGAATGTCAGTTCCTCGTTGGAAACGCCGAGTTCGCGCTCCTCAGCGGTCTGCTTATGGTTAGCACCGCCAAAGAATTTCTCAATCTTCACCTTGCGCTGCAGCTGCATCATGCCATACATGATAGCCTCGGGGCGCGGAGGGCAACCAGGAATAAACACATCTACGGGCACAATCTCCTCAATGCCCTTCACGACATGATAGCTTGACTTGAACGGACCACCACTGATGGCACAGCCACCGACGGCAATCACATATTTCGGCTCAGCCATCTCATCATACAAACGCTTCAGCGCCGGAGCCATCTTATGGGTAATGGTTCCTGCACACATAATCAGGTCGGCCTGACGGGGAGAGTTACGAGTTACCTCGAAACCGAAACGTGCAAAGTCGTAACGGGCACAACCGCAAGCCATGAACTCGATACCACAGCATGATGTGGCAAAGGTAAGTGACCACAGCGAGTTGCTTCGACCCCAGTTAATCAACTGGTCGAGCGAGCCCGTAATCACATTGACACCGCCCTCATGGAGCTCGTCAACAATCTTCTCCAACGACGAGTTATCATTCCACTCCTCGTAGGGGATACTCTTAATGTGCGGCTTTCTTACTTCCATTCCAAGTCTCCTTTCCGCCAGGCATAAGCCAAGCCTAAAACAAGAACCACCAAGAAGAAGCCGATGCTCAGCAATGCCATCGCACCGAAATCCTTCACTACTACTGCCCACGGATACAGAAACACCGTTTCCACATCAAACATGAGAAACAAAATGGCGAAGAGATAGAACCCTACAGAGACGGGCAGCCACGAACTGCCTCGGGTTGGAATACCACTCTCATACGGCTCGCCTTTCACCTTCGCGTAGGACCTTGGTCCCAACAGCTTGGCCATCACGTAAGCCGCTACCACCAATGTAATAGCCGTCACCAAGACGGTAATTAACAAAGCAAAATTCATAAAACTATATAATGTTATAACAATATTGTTCTCGTTTCTAAGCAGTTACGGCAAAAAAGAAGTACCTTCACGGCTTTTCAGCTGCAAAGGTACAACAAAAAATTGTAAATCTTCCGAATATTTATAAAAAACTTTTCAGAACGTTACATTTCCGCAGTTCTTTCTATGATTTCGAGACACATCCGGCTATTGTGATAAGGGCATTTCCAGAAGCCGGCCTTGTCGTCAACCGTATTCAGGGTACCATCTGGATGGCGGCTCCAATGCCATTCCCCATTCTCCCAGTCTATGATCTGATTCTTGATGTAGTTCCAGCAGCGGTCAGCCCGCCGGAGTGCCTCCTTGTCGCCAAAATACTGGTAGATATTGAACCAGCCTACGACGTTCTCAGCCTGAACCCACCAATGGAGATCATCATCGACATATCCCGTATCCAGGTTTGCCTCATGAATCATCGATCCGTCGGGGCGCAGTCCCTTCTCAGAGGCCTTGGCGACCATCTGCACGATGGGTTCCACCTTGGCAAGCACATCCTTGTCACCCAGCACGAGGGCAGCCTCATGCATCAGCCAGGAGCACTCGATATCGTGGCCGTAGCTCTCCAGATGTCCTGCACCTCGAGTCCAGTCCATCTCAAAGAAGAGGTCGAGATGATGCGTCTCTGGGTTCAAGATGCGATCGGTAAAGATGTCTATCAGGTTACGCAACGATGCCTCCACGCTCACGATAGTCTCCATAGGTACGCTAATACCCACCGGCAGCACGGCACCAATGGCAGGCACGTAATCACAAGTCTCTTGCGCCCGCATCTCTTTCAGACACCTGAGCAGATTGGTATAGGGTTCGATGATGTGCAGATGGGTATTCTGCGACTTGGGATAGTTGGCATCCAGTTCCGACAAGCGCATATCTGCTATCTCGCCCCACTCTCGCGTACAAGCCTCGATATAGCCGTTACGTTCACGGTCGAGTGCATGTTCCTCGATGCAATCATACAACTGCAGGGCATAGTCCAAGGCCTCTCTGTCGCCCGTAGCACGAGCATATTCGGTCAGGCCATAGATCACGAAGCCGATGGCATAGAACTGTTTCTTGGTATCGAGGGGATTACCCAGATAATCCAGACTCCAATACACGCCACCATACTCCTTGTCGATAAAGTGGTCGATGATATAGTCCTTAGCACGGGTAGCGGCCTCGAGATATTCCGGGTTCCCCAGTACACGATAGGCAGCCGAGAACGACCAGAGGATACGGGCATTGAGGATGGCACCCTTCTCTGCTTCGGGATGTAGCACCTCGTCGGCATCGATACGGCCATAAAAGCCACCATGCTCATGGTCCTGCATTTTCTCAAGCCAAAAGTATAGGATGTTCTGCTGGAGAACATCTTGCATTTCCTGCCTCATATTCTTGATATCGCACATTGTTTTGTCTCTTTTTAATTGTCAAGGGCACGAATATTCTTCAACTGCTCGCCAATCTCATCAACCCGTTTTGTCGTCAACGGATAGAACCAAACGACAAGGATGGCCAAAGCAGCAACGGCAGCAGGAATAAAACTCATCAGCCAGCGCAAGGCCAGGAGAGCACTCTCCGGCTGTTCCACGCCTGTCTCGAGCTGAGCGGCATCAGTAATATAGCCAAAGGCTGAGAGAAGCCACAGAACGGCAGCGCCGCCGATGGCACCACCGAACTTCTGAGCCATAGAGGCTGAAGAGAAGATCAGACCCGTAGAGGCTGTCTTGAACTTCAGTTCAGCATAGTCGCTTACGTCGGCATACATACTCCAGATCAGCGGTGACATGATACCCGTGAAGATGGAGATGACAATCTGCAGAATCAGCATGGTCCAGAAACCCGAAGGTGTGCAGGGCACAAAGAAGAAGGCAATACTGAGCACCACCAGAGCAGCATTCACGAAGATAAAGGTAGTCTTCTTACCCATCTTATTGGCGATAGGCACGCAAAGAGCCACACCGGCCATGTTAGACACCTCGCCGATACCCAGGAACAGACCTGAGTAGAAGAGGAACATGATACCGAAAAATGACAATTGGACGTCAGGACCGATGATATCGAGGAAGAAATAAGCTACCGTCGCACCACGAACCGTATTGAAGAGGTTCGAGCAGAGAGCCGCACCGATCAGCAGCCACCAGGGCTTATTGGAGAGCAACGACTTGAAGTCGCTACCCACACTCACCGTAGAGACCGTCTTCAGGTGCTCCCTGGTCAACAGGAAGCAGAGGATAAACATCACAAAGCAGGCAGAAGCAATGCAGACCATAGCCCAGAACCAGCCATCGGGCGACTTATAGCCACCCAGCATGTTCGTCAGCGGTTCCCAGAGGAAGAGTGCCAGGAACGAGCCACCATAAGCAAAGAACATTCGGAACGACGAGAACACCGTTTTCTCGTTGGAGTCGTCGGTCATCACACCGAGCATGGCGCCATAAGGCACGTTGATTCCCGTATAGACGGTCATCATCATGATATAGGTGACATAAGCCCAGATAAGTTTGGCCCCATAGTTCCAGTCAGGCGTCGTAAACAACAGGATACCACAGATACTGAACAAAGGAGCCACCCACAACAGGTATGGACGATATTTACCCCACTTGGTGTTCGTTCGGTCGGCGATGATACCCATCATCGGGTCAGACACAGCATCCCAGATACGAGTAACAAGCACGAGCACACCCGCATCGATAAGCGAGAGTCCGAAGATGTTTGAATAGAAAATAGGCAGATAGTAAGAAAATACTTTCCAGAAGGTCGAAGACGACATATCGCCGAAGCCATAGCCGATCTTCTCAATTAACTTAGATTTAGCCATAGATTATGCTTTTTTGTTTTTTGCAATGAGTTTCTTGATGGTCTCAACGCTGGCTGCAGTTGTCAAGCCGTCTTCTGGCGTGTTAACGCAGTAGTCGATAAGTTTGTCGATGGTCGATGTGGCCACATGCATCCGGGTATCTGCCGAAGCATAGTAGATAAACACCTTTCCATCCTCATCGGCAATCCATCCGTTGGCAAAGGCCACGTTCATCACGTCACCCAGATACTCGTCGCCTTCAGGCACGAGGAAAAAACCACCGGGACGGGCAATCACCTTTGCGGGATCATCGAGGGCAGTCATATACATATAAAGCACATAGCGCAGGCCGTCGGCTGTGGCGCGCACGCCATGAGCCAGATGCAGCCAGCCCTTCGAGGTCTTGATGGGGTGAGGCCCCTCTCCATTCTTCACCTCGGTAATGGTGTGGTATTTGCGCTCATAGATAATCTTCTCTTCCTTGATCTCGGCATGGGTAATGTCATCGACGAGAGCCCAGCCGATACCGCCGCCAGAACCTGTATCGATGAAACCGTCTTGCGGACGGGTATAGAAGGCATATTTACCATCTACAAATTCCGGATGGAGCACCACGTTACGCTGCTGCGACTTGGTCTTCAGATCGGGCAGGCGATACCAGGTCTTCAGGTCCTTCGTGCGGGCGATGGCAGCCGTAGCCGTGGCAGCCGAGAGATTGCCAGGCTCTGAGTCATCGTGACGCTCGGCACAGAACACACCGTAAATCCACCCATCCTCATGCTGTGTGATGCGCATATCGTAGATGTTCGTAGCGGGAATCACGTCATCGGGCATGGTGATGGGTTCGTCCCAGAATCGGAAGTTGTCGATACCATTGGGCGACTCAGCCACAGCGAAGTAACTCTTTCTGTCGGCTCCCTCAACGCGCACCACCAGTACATATTTGCCATTCCACTTGATGGCCCCCGAGTTCAGGGCTGCATTACACATAATGCGCTGCATCAGGTAGGGGTTGTCCTCTTCGTTGAAGTCGTATTTCCACTCCAGGGGTACATGAGCTGCGGTCACCACTGGGTTCTTATACTTCACATAGATACCATTCCCCCACTCTATGGGTTCGTTCTTGCGGCTCAGCAACTCCTCATGATGTGCGCGCAGGGCCGCAACTTTCTGTTCAAACTCTGTCATTGTTATATGGTTTTATGAATTGATTAGTCTGCGATATCTTTCAGGAACATGGTCTTGTCGCTCTGGTAGAACTCCACGAAATAGGGAGCATCGGGCTTTGAGGGCGACGGACCGAACCACTCTGTCTTATAGTTACGCCATGTGAGCAGATAACTGATGGGATACTGCTCTACGGCAGGCAGCAGGGTCGATGTCCACCAGGTAGGCTCTGTCATGTTCTTCATGCCGCACTCCGTGAGGGCAGGTATCTTGTTGTGATCCTTGGCTACTTGGCAGAGCACTTCGAGGTTCTGCTTGGTCCTGGCAATGAAGGCATCCTTCTCTTCAGGAACCCACTGGTAGCCGTCGAGACCGAGCATATCCACGCGGTCGTCGCCGGGATAGCGGTCCAACAGGCGCTCTGCCGTCAGATTATCCTGGCAACCAGGCGAGTAAGCCCAAACAATATTGTCAAAGCCGTCGGCCAGCAACTTGTCCTGAAGCATGTTCCACAGGGCCTTATACTCCTCGACAGAGCAGAGTTTCTCGCCCCACCAGAACCATGAGCCCGAGTTCTCGTGCCAGGGGCGGAACATCAAAGGGATTCGCTGTCCGTCTGTAGTCTTCAGTGTTGCAAGGAAATCCGAGAGGCGCTGCATCCAGGTCAGGAACAATTCATGCTTCTCACCTCCAGGCAGGATTTTCTTCACGACCGCTGAGTCGGTCACGTCCCAGGCTGTTCCTTGCGGGAACTGCTGCCCTGCCAGACCGCCTCCTTCAATCGTCGTGACGGGGTTACGTGGATGCCAACTGATGGTGATGATACCGCCTCGCTGATAGTGGGCGATTGCCTCCTGAGTGATCTTGGTGAAAGGCACGCTGTCGAGACTCTTCTCGTCACCCATCTCAATACCACCAAGTTCAAAACCCATGATGGCTGGATAGTCGCCACATACATTCTTGACGTCGCTGGAGTCCTGCTGGTATTCCCACGTCAAGCCATAGAACGGGTCGTCCTGATGTCCGTACATGATACCTTTCTGCCGAAGGGTGTCCAAACGCTCTATCAACTGTTGTGCCCCGGTCTTGGCGGGCTCTGCTTTCTTTGTCGTCGAACAGGCTACTATTGCCATCGTCGTTAGTGCCACTGCTAGAATCTTCTTCATATATTATCTTAATTTCATTTGTTTCAACAACCAGTTTTCCCACTCATCCCATTGCTCCTGGAACCAGAAGTGCCATGTAGCACGATAGGGAGAAATCTCCTTCGGCCCATTCACCGTATTATAGGTAGCCCAGGCCGTTGTCGGGGGCACCACATCGTCGTTATAGCCGAACGAGAACCAGCCCTTCTGCTGATTGGTAATCAGACGGGCAAAGTTGATGCCATCGTAATAGCGCGACACTTCAATCTGTTTCTCCTGTCCTTGTCCCTTATTATAATAGAAATAATGTGGCCAGCCACAGGCAACGCCCTTCAGGGAGTTCGTGTGGTCACAGAGGGCGGCATGCACAGGGGCATAATAGGTAATACGCTTGTCGAGGGCTGCCGTAGCGAGTGTCAGGAAGCCTCCCTGACTTGAACCCGTCACGCCCAGTTCCTTGCCGTTCCATGGGGTAAATGCCTCAATATAGTCGAGTGCACGGATACAGCCCAACACCACGCGTTTATAATAGTGCTTGTCACGATTGTCCATATTAAATTCCCAGTAACCCATTAAGGCACCGTTGAACACATCGTCATAGACCTTCTGCTCCATCGTTACAGGGATGCCGTGGATACCGATCTCAAGCGTGATGGCACCCTGAGCGGCCGTCCACACATCGCCACCATAAGGACGCACACCGGCCCCCGGCACACGCAAAAGAGCAGGATACTTTCCTTCCTTTACAGGTACGCAAAGGATGCCATAGGTACGATAGCCCTGCTGTATGTTCTGGAAACTGACCTCATACACATTCACATCTTTCGTACAACGCTCCGGCAATAGCCGCTTAGTAGGATCAAGGTCGGTTTTGCGGGCTTCTTTGATGGCATTCTGCCAGAATGCCGAGAAGTCATCGGGCATCACCGTCGATGGCTGCAACTTCTCAGGTGAGAAAGCCGCACCGCAGGCTCCCTTATAATCTTTACCACCGACATGGGCTGTCACATCGACACGATAGAAACCGGGTTGGGTCATCTTACCGGTCAATTTCAGCGTACCATCTTTCAAGACTACGTTTTTCTTGACATCCTGATACATCTCCGGTCCGGCAGCATAGTCGATGCTCACGTTTTCGAGCAAAGTGCCTGATTTAAGCACGCTGACGACGAAGGTTGCCTCTTCGCCCGTCTTATACGTCCAGTCCTGATGGTCGGGCTGTACAGTCACAGCAATCTCGTTTCCACGGATTTGTGCCGATAGCGAAGAGAACGCCATCACACACAGGAATAATGCCAGCAGTTTTTTCATTTTTGGTCTTAAGTTTTGAACGTTAAAGTTATCGGGTGCAAAGGTACGACAAAATCAGCAAACCCCAGTACTTTTTCTTGCTCAATGCAGATACTATTTTACTAATTTGTTCATGCGTGCCACTTGCGACCTGATAACCTTCAGCGTCGAGGTGTCGCCTGCGAATACCGAATTCAGCCCCTGAGCCTCCTGAGCAGGGTCACCGGTATAGTCATCACCCACCTGCCATTGCTCGGCATGCTTGGGCTTGGCCAGGCCTCCCCAGCCCCAGAAGTTACAACCAGCAAAATAGCCGCCCTGCTCAGCATTGTCGCCCACCAGCGAGAACACATATTCGTAAAAGCCGTCGCGGCCCTTCGTCGGGGTGCCGAGGGCAAACTTGAAGCCGTCGCGCGGGTAACCGAACTCCTCCATCACGAGCGGCTTCCTAATCTTGGCACAGATATCCAGATGGCGGTCGATATACTCCTTCGTGTTCGCCTTGGCCTGGGGCAGGTCTTCTATCAGATGGTCTTGCCGGGCCCAGCTCCAGTTATAGGGCCAGAGGTGGATGTTGCAATAGTCGATATTACTGTCAGAGCAAATACGCTCCCAACAGCCGAAATCATTCTCACACCCCCAGGCGCCCTCGCTGCCGATGGAGATCAGATGGTTGGGGTCGAGTTTGCGGATAAGGGCCGAAGCCTCTGCGAGCCATTTCTCAAAGGCGGGCAGTGCCTCTTTCGAGAAGGCGCGCGGCTCGTTGCCTATCTGCCACGACATAATGGCCGGGTCGTCTTTATAGGCCAGTCCTGTATAGCGGTTGGTTCGCGTCAGGATGAAACGCACGTAGTCGTAGAACAATTCGTGGGCCTTCTGATTGGTGGCATACTGCGCCACGAAGTTCATGAAGGCCGGATAGCCGTCTTCGTTAGGGCGCGGGGCCTTGCCTGCTCCGGCATGCTGCAGATAGAAGCCATAGCCCCCACTCCACTCCCAGGAGTTGTTCAGATAGAGCACGGCCACCATCTTCCGCTTGCCCATCTCCTGCATCAGGAAATCGAGTCCAGCTAGAATCGTATCGTTATACACACCGGGTTGTACCTGCAGCGTGGGCTCCACCTTTGTGGTCACGCCACGTTCACCGTCCGATCCTACGAGGATGCGCAGGTTGTCGATACCCATCGACTTCATCAGGTCGAGTTCTTTACAGAGTCGCTTACGGTCGCCGCCCTGTCCTTCCGAACCGAGGATAGCACCATACCAGAAGTTTGTTCCTACATAATAATAGGGTTTACCATCCTTGACGAAGTGTCCGTCACTGACGGAAACGAATTTCGACTGGGCTGCCAGCGGAAGCGTTACAGCTGCCATCATACTTGCAATAATCAGTTTGAGTTTCATTGTTATAGGTCCGTTTTTAGTCTATTGGCTGCAAAGTTAATAAGAATCAAAGAAAAAACCAAGAAAAATGGTTTATTATTTTGCAGTTCAAACAATAAGGGCGCTTCTTTTCCATTAGAACCGCCCCTACTTCTGTATAATATAAAAACTTAAATTCAATGATGTGAGAAGACGTCAAGCGCGACACATCCGATAGGCGCCGCGCTTTTTGTTGATTCAAGTATACCAGATTGATGGTAACTGTTTGGGGGTACCCGACTCGACCAACTTGGTGTTGATCTTCACGTTCTCGTTCTTCGTTTCGGCCTTAGTTGACATAAGCATAAGCAATTCCTCCTCTTAAAATAGTAGTTATCTGTTTGCTTTTGTGCAAATATAATAATTTTTTCTATAAAATTATTCACTATATACCTTATTTTTATAGGACATTAACACTTTCTGCATATACATTCATCCAATATTCATTCCAAGAACACAAGGTTGTCGGAGCATCGTGGACTGCACTTTTCAAACTTTTCGCCCTATTTCTTGGCTGATTCAAAAAAAGTCTATAAATTTGCACCCCAGAATAATTAAAACGACCTGAAGACAGTCTTTATCCTCAATGAGTAATCTTCGGAACAGATACAAGCGATTCAAGGAATGGGAGCAGCAGCCACATCAAGTGGCACCCCTCTCAGAGGATCACCACGAATGCCCTACCTGTGGCACCCACTACGAAGGCAACTACTGCCCCCGTTGCGGACAGTCGTGCAAGATAGCCCGCTACTCCTTCAAGAATGCCCTGTTGCTCTATCTTGATGTCTGGGGATTGGGCAACCGCGGCATGTTCCGCAGCATTCGCGACCTAATACTCCGCCCCGGCTACATGATACGCGACTATCTGCGAGGCATGCAGATGGCCTACTTCCCGCCATTCAAGATGTTCTTCTTGCTCTGCGCCCTAACGCTGCTCATCGATTCAGGCTTGAATATCCAGGGTATCAACTACGATAAGCAGACCGAGAAGGAGTTTCAGGAATTATTCCATCTGGATGAGGTCACAAATAATCTGAAAAAGGAGAGACTCGAAAAGTCGAAAGAGAAAGAGGCTGAGAAAAAGGCGAAAGAACAGTCTGGCATAAAACTTACAGAAAAGGAGAAGAAAAAGGAAAAGATGGATGAAATGGCTAATCAAATTATTGATGATGCCTTCAACTGGGGCGAGAATCACTTGTCGGTCATGTTTCTCGCCAGCCTGCTGATTTTCTCCGTGCCGCTCTGGCTGCTTTTCCGCCATAGTCCTGCCATCCCCGACTTGCGTCTTTCCGAATGCTTCGTGGCGATGGTCTATATCACCAACATGCTCGCTATCTATAGCATCATCCCGCCATTACTGTGCTTCAGCCTGAAGGCGGATTTGACCTACAGCCTGCTGACCTTGCTGCTGGCCATCATTCCCATCAAGCAACTATCGGGCTATAGTTACATGAGCACTATTTGGCGAATACTCGTGGCCTTCATTCCCTTCATCTTTATGATGGTAGCGCTGTTCTTAGCCTCCATCTTCATCATGATCTTATATTTAAAAATAACTGTTTAAACCGACACCTGCAAACAAACATATCGTATGAAAGCATTAAAGTACATCATTATCATCTTTTGTCTCAGCCTCTGCGGGCAGATGAAGGCAGAAGGTGGAGTGTTTTCACTTCTCAAGAAAGTAGGAACCATGATCGACTCCATGTCGGTTAAGGGGGTTGACCGCCGGTATATCGATGCTCCAGAGAAGCCCTGGCAACTCATCTTAAGAGGCAATATCAGCCAGACCATCGTGAGTATGAAGGGCGATGGAGTCGCGGCCGGCGAGGAATACGACGTCAATGCGAAACTCAAGACCGTTCCTTCGCAGTATATAGGTCTGTGGGCAGGCTACAGAGGCTATGGCATCGGCTACACGGTAAACGTTGGCGGTGACAAGGGTAGTTATCTTACCTTTGGCGCCACGGGAGGAGCGTTTGGCATCAACGTACGCATCCACTCGTTCGAAAACAGTAAGCCCAATATGGACATGGACAGCGAACTCCTTACCGAGGAAGACATGGAGGAGATGAAAAATGTGATGCTGATCGACCCCATCCATGTGAAAACCATCATCGCCGACGGATACTATATGTTCAATGGCAAGAAATTCTCCTATGCCGCTGCCTACGACCAATCGGTCATTCAGAAGCGTTCGGCCGGTTCGCTGATGGCAGGACTGATGTATAACTATACCGACATCAACTATGCCTCCGACTCTAATGGCGACCTCATCTATCTGATGGGAGGACTGGGGCGTGTGAAACTATGGCAAGGTAGCGTAGGCGTGGGCTATGCCTACAACTGGGTGCCGGTCCGCGGCCTGCTCGTGAACGTGATGGCCATGCCCATGCTGACTTTTGTCAACAAACTCAAGGCCTACAATTACGGAACCAACATAGAGGAAATGATGCTTGAACCCGAATTCTGGGACGACACGATACCTTATGATGAGTGGGACAAATGGTACTACGAGAATGTACGCATCAAGCCCATGGGTGACCAGACATTCAACAGCGGTCTCAGCATTGGTTTCGACACGCGAGCATCGATTACTTACAACATAGGGCGCTATTTCTTCAATGTCTATGGACAATTCAATAATATCCGTTATCACCACAACAACTCTAACGGCTATCTGAACGACTGGTTCATCTACTCCTCTATCGGCATAAGATTATAAGAGGCATGCTGCTGCGGTATTCGGCCAGCGTTGATACGATGGGTAACAGAGAGCATGACAGCCACGAGCACGACTGTGACGGCAAAAACAGACAAGAGGATCCTAATCGTATTGACATCTGATCTGGATTCTTCATCATAGCCAAAGAAATATATCACAACTATGACAATAATCAGCATGACTGCCATTTGCGTCAGCATAACGACGGCCAATCGCCACAGTGTACCCCACCAGCCGTAGCCGAAGAGCTGGCGGTAGGTAATATACATATAAATGAGCCAAAGCACGAGTTCGACAGTTCCGCTCCAGTAGCCAAAGAGACTCAAGAGGAGAGCCTGGACGCTCAAGAATACTTGCAGGAAGAAACCCTCAGGCAGCATATGTCGGGGGTAGTCAGGGGCAAAGCGGAACACCAGCCATGTAGGCAGGATATAGAGAGATTGGAAGAACAGCGTTGCCCAACTTTTCTGGGCATTGATCCATCCGATGACATCGTCAATCTCCTTAACGTTGAACTTAATCTCCAAGACATTATTCTTCAGATGGAACACCGCCTCGAAAATAACAACGAAAAGACAGACAATGACCAACATCTTGACAGGCGGGAACGATACCTGACGATGGCCACTGATGTAGTCGCGTACCAGATAACCTGGACGCCCCAGCAGCTGGACGAGCGTATAAGTGAGCGAGCGGGAGTCCAGTCCCCACAGAATAGCGATGTTATCCTTGATGGAGTTCCACCCCACACGTCCCACCTCGGCACGCTGACCGCAGCGCGGACAGAAATTGTCGGCAAACCGGGTGCCGCAGTTATGGCAGCACTGGACGGTGTCCTGATGACGATTGACATAATGCGGTACGGCCTGTTGCCAGCGGCAGAAGCGGTGGTAATATTGTAATAACTGCTCTTTATTCACCAGATTGATTCAATAATTCCCTGTTATTGGTTTCCGCTGCAAAGTTATGAAGAAAAAGCGAGACTGCAAAATTCTCTGGAATCTTTTTGTTCATTCTGAAAATCTTCGTATCTTTGCCATCGAAATAAATAAAAATCCCGCATTCTCTACCGCAAACCCGCCGACCGCGTAAAGATATGGTAATCAATTAAACATCAAAAGATATGAAAACAATCGAATTAAGAAAGACGAGCGCCCGCCTGAAAGGAATGCTCGCCATCGTCATCAGCAGTATGGCGATGCTCACATCGTGCAACAATGAAGATAACGCCACCACCCCTACCCCCGAACCGTTGGCCGGACAACTGAGCGGCACCTGGTACTGCGCCTACGACGCCACGGGCACAGCCATGGCCGAGGACGGTAGCAACCAGAAGGCCGACTACGACATGGTGGTCGATATCTACGACTTCAGTTCTGAGGGCTTCGGCTCGCTGCAGCGCTGCTTCTTCCGCGATGACACGGAGCCGGTCATGGTGCATGGAAGCCTGGGCTACGGCCAATTCAACTACACATCGACAGCCGACGGTCAGGTGAGCATGACCTTAGTCAACGACTTCGGACAAAGCTATCCGAAGAGCTGGGAGGCCAGCTATGCCAACGACCAGATCACGGTGAAGGGCGTTGACGGACAAGTGTTGCTGCTGGAACGCGCCGACCAGGAGATGCAGGAGGTGCTGAACTCACTGCTGGAGCAGAACGGCGGCGACAAGGATAAATACAATGCTGCCGACTATAAGCCTAAGAATGTGGACAACAGCCAGTGGATGAAGCAACTGAAGGACGACCGGTTCGTGGCCGACCTCTCGCTGCCCGGCAGCCACGATGCCTGTACGGCCGAGGGCTGGCACAACCCCTACTTGGCCTTCGCCTTCGAGATGACCGCCAAGTGCCAGGACCTGACCATCAAGGAGCAGTTGAAGGCTGGCGTGCGCGTGTTCGACCTGCGCCCTAAGCACGACCTCGACGGTAAGAACTACGTGCTGCGCTGCAGTCACGGCATGGCCGGCACCAAGATGTATGTCGCCGACTTCTTCAAGACACTGAAGCAGTTCCTGGCCGACAACCCCTCGGAGTTCTGCGTGGTGACCATCGATCTAAGCAACACCGAGAAAAAGGATGCCTGGGGCAAGGACTTCAACGCGCTTGTCAATGGTGCTGAACTGAAGAGTTTGTTTGCCGACTTCAAGGCCCGCCTTAGCGTCGGCGAGATGCGTGGTAAGGTGCTGATGCTCTCGAAGGAGGTCTATGCCGACAAGCCGCTTGGCGGCTACTGCTATGGTTGGGATTCCTATCTGGAACTGGAGCAGCAGCAGAAGGGCCACATCACCGCAGCCGACGGCAGCGAGACACCGCTCTGGGTGCAGGACTACTGGAAAGGCATCACGCGCGCCAACAAGGATGCGGCCCTTATCCGCATGCTGGAGGCCTCTGTCAAGCGCGACATGACCGCCGAGAAGCCCGCATGGGTCATCAACTATCCGTCGGCCTACCTCATTCCGTTCTCCGACAGTTATCGTGAGAATGCCGTCGTCACCAACCAGAAGACCATCGACTGGCTGAGCAGTCACACGGGCTCTGTAGGTATCATCTACATGGACTTTGCCGGTATGGACGAGAGTCCCGACTACACATCGACGAAACTCTACAACACCGTCGGCATGAAGCTGGTTGATGCCGTAATCAAGCAGAACTGGAAGGAGTAATCACAAGTATTTCATGAAAAATAGAAGCCTCGCCGGTTGTTGGCGGGGCTTTTTTTCTGCTACACGTAGGAGTTCTTTTTAGTACACGTAGGAAAAAGTTTTCCTACACCTACCAGTAAATTCTGCCTCACTAACCACTTTTTTGCCAGAAAACTTGCAAATGGCCGAAAAATGTTGTATCTTTGCACTTGAGTTCTTTGGCAGTTGGTTCATTCGTGGACAGATGGACAGTAATGACACATTTTTCCAAGAATTCTCACGCGTACCGCGCACACCCGCACGTATATTATAAGGTTCCTGCACGGTACGCGTGAAAAGTTTATAAAAATACTGTCAATACCGTCATAGTGTCCAAAGACAGAGAGAGCCTGCGATTGTCGATATCGCAGGCTCTCTCTGTTATGGCTATCCTCTCTTACCAGATATGCACGCGGTCGGCTGGTGCGAGGTAGAGCTTATCGCCCGGCTGCACGTCGAAGAAATGGTACCAGGCATCGATGTTGCGGAAGGTGCCGTTGATGCGTTCGCGATCCAGCGAATGGATGTCGGGCTGGGTATTGTTATAGGGGTTACCATAGAGGTGATATTTGGCGAAGTTAGGCCCGTACTTCTCGCGGTAGAGTTCTGTGAAGGCGCAGAAGAAGGAAGCCTGTTGCCTGGCCATCTCTTCGCCCTTGAATCCGTGGTTCTCGAGATAACGGGTATAAGCGTCGAAGGCAATCTCCACACCGCCCAGATCGGCAATATTCTCAGCCAGGCAGAACTCGCCGTGGCTCTTCTCGCCGGGTATCACCATGATGTCGAGTTCATTGAAGCGATCGATGAGCTGCTTGCTGAGTTGATCGAAGGCATCCTTGTCAGCCGCATTGGTGAAGAGATCCACGTAGTCGCCATTCTTGTTATACTTACAGCCTTGGCTATCGAAGCCATGGGTGATTTCGTGGGCTGTTACGGCCAAGAATGCATAGTTGATGGCCTGGTTTTGCGTGGAATCGTAAAGCGGCATCATAAGCCACCAGGGATAGATGTTGATAGCGTTAAAATATGGGGTATAGTAGGCGTTAAGGAGAGCTAGCGAAGACTTTGAGCTCGGTTCAAGGAGCAGGTGGAATGAAGTTTCCTTGAGCGGCTTGCCAGCCACATACTTCGAAAAGTTGAAGGCGGCCTTTCTGAGCAGGTATGAATCTTCGACGGGCGACTGGCTATTGCTGAGGTCGGGGATGGCCTCTGTGATCCACTTCTCGGGACAGCCCACGTTGATGATCATGTTGTCAAGCTTCTCGAGTGCAACCTTCTTACCTTCGTCGCTGAGCCATTGGTTGGCCTTGATGCGCTCGGCAAACACGTAGATAAGTTCCTTGCTGCGTTCGATGCCCTCCTGTCGCATTTCAGGCGTCATGTTTTTCATGCCTACATCGTGCGACACCTCATACTGCATAAAATTATTGTAGAAGTAAGTGTAGATATTGTTGATGCTGAAATCCAAACCCGACTGACGATAAGAATCTACTACTTTCTGATAATTCTCATAGGAATAGAGTACCGTTGCTTCGGAGGCATATTTCTGCAACTGTATTTCTAAATCGACTGGTGAACAGTTGTTCAGGTCTTTGATGATCTGCGTGTTTTCTTCTATCCATTTCAGTACATCAGGTTTTAGGTTATAGTAAGAAGATCTCTCAGACCAAAGATATACATCGGCTGGGTCGATGCCAGCTTCCTTGACCATCGCCACCAGATGGGGCCACTTGCTTTCGTCGAGGCCGCGCGTGCCAGCCTTCGATGTTAGGGGGACGAGCGCCTTGACGAACTGACCGTCACTGCGCAGATTGTCGGGTAGCAGAGACGATTTCGCATAGGGCATCAAGCTTTCAGCGATATACATGACCAAGATGGTCTTGCCTTCATAGCCGAGGTGCTGGAACATGAAGGGTATCGGAGCACCCTTGGCCATCAGTCGGCCCATAGCCTTCCAGATGGGGGTAGGATCGTTCTGGGCCTCAGCTTCTTTGCAGGCCTGGTTATAGCCACACTCCGTATATACATTCCCAGTATAGACCAAGGCATTCGTAGCCATGATAGGCTCTTGTGTCTGGTCGAGTAAGGCATTCAAGTGGTTATAGAAAATGATGGCACTTCCCGGTTTTTCTGTCGTCAGTTGTGCAACTCCTGCCTCAAGGTCGGTCAAGAATCCTGCAGTCAGGGGAAGTTTCGCATTGTCATCGACAGTCGCCGCCGCCCACCATTTACCGATGCGGTACATATAGAAGTCATCGCCGGGCTTCACAGAAGTGTCAACGAAACTTTCGTCGATAGTCCACTTGCCATTGTCCACGGCCGAAGCCTCCTCGGGCACAGTCGAGGAGTTGTCGATCACATTCAGCACATCGTCACAAGAGGTCGTTAGAAGGCCACAGGTAAGGATGGCAGCCGGCATCCATCGAAATCTGAAGATTTTCCTCATATATTTAGAGTTTATGATAGGCAATCAAGCCAGCGAGTGGCGTCTTCAGGATGGCGCCGAGACTGAAATTAAGGTTGGCGGCTGCCTCCTGCAACTGTTCCTTATAATGCCAAGCCACGCTGCCGACGAATGATACGGGCAGATCGGGACGCTTATACGACTTGATATGATGACTCAGGAAATCCTCGAAATTACGGACTACTACCTGACGCACACCTGGGTCGTCGAGATGACCAGAGATAAACTCTGAGAGCGATGCCAGGAAGCGGTTAGCCAATGGCTGACGATAGACGCGACGGATAATCTCAGCCAGATTGAGTTTGGTCTCCTTCTCAAAAGTCTCTTTGATTTCTTCTGACAAAAGTCCGCCATAGAGGTCGTGAACAAAGCGCTTGCCAAGTACCGATCCACTACCCTCGTCGCCAAGGATATAACCGAGGGCTGGCATGTGCTCAACAATCTCCTCACCATTATAAAGGCAAGAATTAGCACCTGTTCCTAAAATACTGGCAATACCCTCTTTATGGCCGCAAAGAGCACGCGCCGCACCCAGCAGGTCGCTGTGGGCCTCGACGATTTCGGCCTGGGGGAACGACTCGCGAAGAAGCGAGGTCATCAGTGCCTCCATCTCGGGACGGATACCACTACCATAAAAATATACAGCCATCGGGAACTCGGGAGTCAGGATGGCTGCACTTCTCAATTTCTGGACCTCGGGAGTAGAGCCCATAAGTCCGACAAACTCTTCACGGATAATCTGAACGATCTCCTCACGCGACTGGTGAACGGGATTGATACCCTGGGTATTGAGCACCACAGGTTGAGAGGCAGCAGTAACGATTGCCCAATCGGTTTTGGTGCTTCCACTATCAGCTATAAGTAACATTTTTCTAATCTTTTTTATGGTTATGGCTGCAAAAGTAATCAAAAAAGATTTAAATACACAAGGTTTGTGGCAGTTTTTTTCTTAAAACTATGATTTTTTATGTACCTTTGCGCCCTAAATTAAAGAAGCAATAAACGAAACAGATGAAACGTATCTTACTGACATTTGTCGTCATCATGGCATTCATCGCCGAGGCGGGAGCCGTGCTGAAGGAGAAGGATCTCGAACAGACACTCACCATCCTGCAGGCCGAGCTGGAGCAATACAACAATGAGTTGACGGTGCGTTCGGCGAGGCGTCAGGAACTCACGAAGACGATGATTACCCAACTGCTGCTCACGCTGAAGCAAGCCGACCAGAACGCGCTGATGCTCTACTCGCAGCAGACGGAGAACGTGTTCGACATGACCTATGCCTGTCAGGAGGCCACCAAGCTCTACCGCGAGTTCAACAAGCGACAGCTGCCCTTCGCACAATTCTTAGAAAAGAGTCAGGCCGACCTGGCGCGCTACGACAGCATCATCGTACGACTGCAGTCAATGCCCGACATGATGACCACGAAATACGGCAGCAGCCGGCGCGACTCATGCCTCAGGCTGGCCCGCAACATCCGCAACACGCTGGCCCGCAACCAGCAGATGCTGAAGCGCAACATACGCTACTACAACCAGACGGCACAACGGCTGAGTGAACTTAACGACTATGCCCAGAAGCGCTATACCGACATCCAGAAGAGCATCTTTGTGAACGGTGGCGACAGTTACCCCACCCTGCTGAGCAACCTCGGCCGGCGCTGGAACACGATGACCGAGACCGTCAGGAAGAAATACACGACCAACAACAACGACAACTCGCAATGGAGCGCGCAATGGATATTCGGTATGTTCATCGCCATCGCTATCTACGTAGTCCTGGCTACCGTACTCAATCTGCTCTTCTTCAGGTTCATGCTGCCGCGCCGCTATAAGACGGAGGACTTCAAGCGCAAACAGACAGCCATCACGATGGCTACCACGACCATCACCTTTGCCCTGATACAAGGCCTGCTGATGGGCAACTCGTCGCAGAACTTCCTCATCATGGCCTCTAACCTACTGGTGGAATATGCCTGGCTGCTGGGCGTGATTCTCATCTCGCTGCTGCTCCGCGTGAAGGGCGACCAGATAGGTTCGGCTTTCCGCATCTACGCCCCGCTTATAGCAATGGGATTCATCGTCATCGGCTGTCGCATCATCCTGATACCAAACGAACTAGTCAACATCGTACTGCCGCCCGTGTTGCTCGCCTGCGCTATCTGGCAGTGGGTGGTCATCAGGCGCCACAACCAGAACATCCCGAAGTCGGACATCTTCTACACCTATGTGTCGCTCGTGGTGTTCATCGCCAGTGTTGGCTGCTCATGGTCGGGCTACACCCTGCTGGCCGTGCAACTGCTCATCTGGTGGATCATGCAGTTGACGTGTATCCTCACGATTACCTGCGGCACCCGCTATCTGGAGCTCTACGCCATCAAGAAGCGGCTCGAGGCCAAACCCGTCACCCAGACCTGGCACTACAGTTTCGTGGAGAAGGTGGTGATGCCAGCGCTGAGCGTGAACTCGGTGATGCTGAGCATCTATTGGGCTGCCAAGGTGTTCAACCTGAGTGAGCTCTGCTGGCGTATCTTCAAATACAACTTCATCGAGTTGGAGAACCTGCAGGTATCAATCCTGAAGCTCTCGATGGTCATCACGATGTGGTTCCTCTTCCGCTGGATTGCCCGCACCATCCTGGCCCTGCTGCGCATGCACTACCAGAGCAGCGACCCCTCGACGGCCGCCTCACGCGAGGTGATGGGCAAGAACGTCATCCAGGTATTCGTCTGGGGTGTGTGGCTGATGATCTCACTCTCGCTCTTCCATATCAGTGTGGCCTGGCTGCTGGCTATCTCGGGCGGTCTGTCAACTGGTATCGGTTTCGCCTCGAAAGACATCATCGAGAACATCTACTACGGTGCCACGCTGATGGCCGGCCGCATCAAGGTAGGTGACTGGATCGAAGTGGATGGCCGCATGGGTAAGGTAGCCTCTATCAGTTACACATCGACCGTCGTCGAGTCGCTCTACGGTGAGGTGATCACCTTCCAGAACGCACAACTCTTCACGAAGAACTATAAGAACCTGACGAGAAATCACGGCTACGTGCTGGCCGTGGTGCCCTTCAGCGTGGCCTACGGCTCTAACCTGAAACAGGTAACGACACTCGTGGAGGATGCGCTCAACAACCTTCACCACAGGTGGATGGACCAGTCGAAGCAGGTAAAATGCGTCTGCTCGGAAATGGCCGAATCGAGTGTCAATTTCAACCTGTTCGTGTGGGCCGATGCCCCGAAGAAATCCTATGTCATCAGCGATGTTCTAAAATGTGTCTATGATACCCTGTACGAGAACGGCATCTCGATTCCGTTCCCCCAGCGCGATGTTCATCTGATTAAAAATGATTAAAAATTTGGCAGAATAGAATATATTTCTTATTTTTGCATCATCATTATGAGTAACAAGACTACGATCATAGCTGGTCCATGCGTCATAGAGTCGGCCGAACTGCTCGACACTGTGGCGCAAAAGTTGGTGGAAATCAACACCAAGTTAGGAACCGACATTATCTTCAAGGCCTCGTTCGACAAGGCCAACCGCACCTCTATCCGCTCGTTTCGCGGCCCCGGACTGGAGCGCGGACTCCAGATGCTGGCCGACGTCAAGGCAAAGTACGGTCTGCGCCTGCTGACCGATATTCACGAGAGTTGTCAGGCCCCTGCCGTCGGCGAGGTCTGCGATATCATCCAGATACCCGCCTTCCTCTGCCGTCAGACCGATCTGCTTGTGGCTGCTGCCAAGACCGGGCGGACGGTCAACATCAAGAAGGCCCAGTTCCTGAGTGGCAAGGACATGAAATATCCGGTAGAGAAAGCCCGCGAGGCCGGTGCCAAGGATGTATGGTTGACAGAGCGCGGCAACATGATGGGCTATAACAACCTCGTGGTCGATTTCCGCAACATTCCCGACATGCTGGAACTCGTGCCGACAGTCATCATGGACTGCACCCACAGCGTGCAGCGCCCTGGAGGCAGCGACGGCAAGACGGGCGGTGACCGCCGTTTCGTGCCTCAGATGGCCCTGGCAGCCAAGGCCTTTGGTGCCACAGGCTACTTCTTCGAGGTGCATCCGAATCCCGACGAGGGGTTGAGCGATGCCGCCAACATGCTCGAATTACGCAAGCTCGAGGCGCTGGTCAGAGAGTTAATCAAACCTACGGACTATACCGAGGAGAAATAAGAAAATGAATAGCAGAGAATACGCGATACAATGCTTTAAGGACGAGGCCGAAGCCGTGATGGGGCTGATTCCGCAACTCGACGAGCGCTTCGACGAGGCAGTCAGACTGATGTTTGAGTGTAAAGGAAAGATTATCGTTACCGGTGTGGGCAAAAGCGGACATATCGGAGCCAAGATAGCCGCCACACTGTCGAGCACAGGTACCCCCTCGTTTTTTATCAATCCGCTGGACGTGTTCCACGGCGACCTTGGCGTAATGACCTCCGACGACGTGGTGCTCGCCATCTCCAATTCAGGACAGACCGACGAACTGCTGCGCTTCATCCCCATGGTGCTCCACATGCAGATACCCATTATCGGCATGAGCGGCAACCCCGAATCGCTGCTGGCGAAATACTCCACCTGCCACCTGAACGTCAGTGTAGAGAAAGAAGCCTGTCCGATGAACCTGGCACCTACCAGTTCTACCATGGCCCAGCTGGCCATGGGCGACGCTTTGGCAATAGCCCTGATGGAGAAGCGTAACTTCCAGCCGCGCGACTTCGCCCAGTTCCATCCGGGCGGAGAACTCGGCAAGCGGCTGCTGACCACGGCCCAGGACGTGATGTTCAAGGACGACCTGCCCGTGCTGCCGCCAGAGATGCATCTGGGCGAGGCTATCATCCTCGTGAGCAAGGGCAAACTCGGACTGGGTATCGCAGAGGTGAACGGCGAGATTGTCGGTCTGATCACCGACGGCGACATCCGTCGCGCCATGGAGAAATGGCAGGCCGAATTCTTCGACCGGACGGTCAGCGACATCATGACCCGCACACCAAAAGCTGTCAGGCCCGACACCAAAATCACAGAGATACAGAGAATCATGAATAAATATAAAGTACACTCGGTGCTGGTAACCGACGAGCACAATCACCTGCTCGGCGTGGTCGATCACTATTCGTGTATGGTATAACAGAAAATAATTCACTATGATGAAAACGATAAAAAGACTATTGATAATCATGTTGTTGGCACTGCCCTTCGCAGCAGCTGCTGATTATCTTTTCAAGACGCTCGACGCGCGCGACGGTCTGACATCCAGTCAGGTAAACTGTATCCTGAAAGACGGCCGCGGTTACGTCTGGTTCGGTACGCCTGCCGGTCTGTACCGATTCGACGGCTATACCTTCAGGAATTTCCAGAGCGACTCGCAGGACGGCTCATCGCTGAACGACAGTTATATCATCTCGATCCAAGAAATGCTCGACGGTAACCTGCTGATAGAGACAACCTCGGGCTACTGTATCTATCACCACCAGACAGAGACTTTCGAACGCGACATGAAGCAGACTTTTGCACGCATGGGTATCGAGACGATTCCGAGTGTGGTCTATATCGACCAGCACAAGAACCTCTGGGGCGCCATTCCTAACAAGGGTGTCGTCTGCTACAACCAGCAGCAGCAACTGCTCTTCGAGTTCGGCTATACCGACGATGCGCACGGCGTGCCGCAGGGAGTGGTATGCTCTATCAGCGAATGCCGCGACGGCGCCATCATCGTCTATGACGACGGACGCATAGTATGCTGCGACGTCATGCATCAGCAGCATACAGTATGGGCTGCCGAAGCAGCACCATCGGTAAGTTCTCGCAAGAACAAGTCGCTCAAGGCTTTTGCCGACCAGCAGGACAACATCTGGCTCTACGGTCAGGGGACGCTCTGCATGTATAACAAGACGAGCAACACCTGGGACAGCAGCATTGGCGAGCGCCTGGGCATGAAAGGCATGGGCGTCGATCGCAACATCAACGGCATGGCTGGCGACCGCAGCGGAAACATCTGGATCGGTTCCGACCAACTGGGACTGCTCAAAATGGACATCAACACCCACGAGACAGAGCAAGTGCAGCCACGAAACATCAACGACAACCAGTGGATCAAGGAGAACGTCAGCATTCAGAGCGTCTATGTGGACGATACCGACCTGATATGGGTCGGCACCGAGAAATCGGGCGTTGCCTACTCTGGTAAGTATATCTATCGTTTCGGCTCTGACCATATCGGTGACATCACGGCCATGGCACAAGATGCCGACGGCAAGGTATGGTACGGCACAAGCGACCAAGGCGTTATCGGCTACGACGGTCCGCTGGCCAGTCTGAAGGTATCGACAATGGCTGTCACCTCTGAAGGAAGTCTCTGGATCGGTTCGAAGCGTAATGGTCTTACCCGTATCAAGAACGGCTCATCTACCATCTATTCACTGGCCAAGGACAGTACGGCCACGCTCATCGATGACCATATCAATGCACTCTGTACCGACAAAGTGGGCAACCTCTGGATAGCCACCAACGGTGGTCTGCAAGTGTATAACCCGAAGATGAACACCTTCTCGTCATACACTCGCGAGAACGGCAAGTTGAACACGAACAACATCACGAGCCTTTTCTATAACAAAGACGCCAAGGTCAACAACCTCTATATCGGTACGGCCGAAGGACTTGTCGTGCTGAACCTCTCGACGACTGAGAAGAAAGTGCTGACAGGTAACGTAGCAAACGACAAGTCGTTTACGAACAACTTCATCACCCAGGTGTTGCAAGACTCTCGTGGCTTGCTGTGGATCGGTACCCGCGAAGGTCTGAACATTCTGAACCTTGAGAACGATGACCTGAACTATCTGACCGAAAAGCAAGGTCTCTGCAACAATAACATCTGCGGTATCGCCGAGGATAAGAACCACAATATCTGGGTATCGACTAGCAGTGGCGTCAGCCGCATCGTGGTACAACGTAACCATGAGGACGGAACTAACAACTTCGGTCTGTATAACTACACCACAGCCGACGGACTGCAGAGTAACGAGTTTAACCCGGGTGCCATCATGACCAGACAAGACGGTAACGTGTTGCTGGGCGGACTGTACGGTGTAAACTGGGAGTTCCAGCGCACCTCAGACGAAAACGAAGCCCTGCCTCGCGTGATGCTTACCCAGTTGTATATCGGCGAGGAAGAAATTCTGACTGGACACGAATACGACGATCGCGTGGTGCTGCCTCAGGCTCTTAACGAGACCAACAAATTGGAGTTAGGTCATAACCAGAACTCCTTTACCATCAAGTTTGCCGCAGGTAACTACAACCAGAGCGAACGCCTGCAGTTCATGTATTGGATGGAAGGCAAGGACGAAGACTGGCGCAACGGTAATGCCCTGACCCACGGTGTCACCTTCAAAGACCTGTCAAGCGGCTCATACACGCTCCACGTGAAAGCCATCAGCGCCGAGGGTGCCGTCAGCAACCAGGAACGCACCCTTGTCATCACCATCGAGCGCCATTGGCTGCTCTCATGGTGGATGATCCTGGCCTATATACTCATCGCTGCCACAATCATCTATTTCTGGCGTATCGGCATCAAGCAGTTGTCGGTCATCAAGGCCAGGAAGAAAGCCGTAATCGAAGAACTGGCCATGCAGCGTGAAGAGATCAAGGCTGCCAGCGAAGACCTGCGCCAGCCTATGGCACGCATGACATCGATTATCGGTAACCTCTCTGAGAAAGAGCAATCACTCGAAGAACGCGAGCAGTTGAACGCCCTCCACTCGCAGATGCTGCAGATCATCACCCGCGTGAGCGACATGCAGACTAATCTGGAGAACCCCGAGGAGAAAGCCAAGAATGCCGTGCACGACCGTCTGGAACTCAACGGACGCGGAGAGATCGACCTGCCAGATGTTGTAAGCCACTCTTTGACATCGGATGCTACCAGACCGTCGAGAGCAGCCCTCGACTCGCCAACGATGAAGTTCTCGGTTGTTATGATCGACGACAACGAAGAGTTCCTGAAGTTCGCCACCTCGCGTTTCAAGTATGTCTATAACTTCCATGCCTATAACGACATTGAGAAGGCCGCCGATGACCTCGACGAGATGCAATGCGACCTCGTAATCTGTAAGCAGGACATGCCTGGCATGACAGGTAGCGACCTCTGTAACCAGTTGAAGACAAGCATCAACACCCAGCGCATCAAGTTCGTGCTGATGACAGAAGGCATGCTCACCCCGCAGGACATGCGCAACCAGAACATCACCCTCTCGGCCGATGACTACCTGGCCAAGCCGTTCAACCTGCAGGATGCTACCATGCGATTCAACAAACTGCTCGGTCTCGGTCCTATCGAGGTGAACAGCAACCTTATCGAAGGTGCCGAAACCCGCATGCTCGAAGACCGCAACTCAAGTATGACGACTGCAACAGAGAGCATCGATATGGGCGAGATTAAGCCACAAAGCGCAGAGGACAATGCCGACGACCCGATGAACCGCGTCGATACAAAGATTGTGAAGGCTACCAACCAGCTTGCTACCATTCAGGTAGAGCAGGAAGAGGCGATGAGCGAGATGAACCTGTCGGACTACTCGATGCTCGACGCCATGGATCAGCAACTTATCAAGAACATCGAACAGTACGTGATGCAGAACATGAGCCGAGGCCAGATCAGTCTTGAGGAGATGGCCAGCGCCATGGGCATGGGCCGAGTGCCCTTCTTCCACAGAGTGCGCAGCCTTACTACGAAAACGCCAGCAGAGCTGATTCGTGACATCAGGCTGAAGCATGCATGCATCCTGTTGAAACAAACAAACATCAATATGAGCGAGCTGGCCACGAATATCGGCTTCATGACAGCTGAGAACTTTATCAATATCTTCAGGGAGAAGATGGGAATGACCCCGCTCGAATACAGACTCAAACACCGTAAATGACAACAACATCAAAATGGTCAGCAGGAATAGTCACCATGCTATTCCTGCTGATATCACACTATGGATATGCCCAGACGAGCGACTCACTCTTTGTAGAGGAGATGCGACAAGAGGGCATCAGTTTTACAAACCACAACAAGATTCACCTGCTGATGTCGGGCAAAGATAAGTTTGCCGATATGTTCGAAGTCATCCGGCAGGCCAAAAGCAGCATCCACATGGAGTACTTCAACTTCCGAAACGACTCCATTGGCAATCTGCTCTACGACCTGCTTAGGGAAAAGCGACGTCAGGGCGTGGAGGTAAGATGTCTCTTCGACGGCTTCGGGAACGACTCGAACAACAAGCCGCTGAAGAAAGAGCACCTACGCAAACTACGAGCCGACAGCATCGAGATCTACGAGTTCGACCCAATCCGCTTCCCCTGGATAAACCACATCTGGCCGCGCGACCATCGCAAGATAGTGGTCATCGACGGAGAGATAGGCTATACAGGAGGCATGAACGTGGCCGACTACTATATCGTAGGCACAGAACAGGTAGGTGAATGGCGCGATATGCATTGCCGTATCGAGGGACCAGCCGTTAACGAGCTGCAGATTATCTTTGCCCGAATGTGGAAGCACGTGACAAAAGAGGAGCTCAGCGACCCGAAATACTTCCAGGGTAAACCTGTCGGCAACAAGATGATAGGTATAGCCAACCGCGAGCCTCGCACCGTCACCGCGATTATGCGCCGCCTCTATGTCCATGCCCTCGACAATGCCAAGGACTCCGTTAAGATCGTGAATCCTTATTTTGTACCTACCCGTTCTATCATGAACGCTCTGAAGCGCTGCGCCAAACGAGGTGTGAAAGTGGATATCCTCATCTCATCGAAATACGACGTGCCACTCATGCCCGATGTGGTACTCAGGAAGACGCGTAAACTATATAAGAGCGGCGTCCATATCTGGCGCTACCGCCCCGGATTCCACCATTCTAAAATCATGATGGTTGACGGGCGCTTCTGTACCGTCGGCAGTACGAACCTCGATAGCCGCAGTCTGCGCTACGACTATGAGATCAACGCCCTGGCTATTGATCCCGAGACAACCAAGCAACTCGACGAACGGTTCATGCAAGACTTGCAAAAGTGTGACTACATGACGGAAGAAGAATGGCGAAAAAGTCAGAACGCCTGGCATAAGTTCAAGGGCTGGCTCGGCAGTCTGCTTACATTCCTAATTTAGTAGATGAAGCGCAACACGACCATATCCATCTGCAAAGGTATTGCCATCATCCTGATGGTTATCGCCCATGCCGAAGCGCCGGGATGGCTCTGCAAGTTTATCTTCGAGTTCCACATGCCCTTATTCTTCATCACAGCGGGCTATTTCTTCTCACTGAAGTACCTGAACGACGAGGTAACCTTCGTGAAGAAACGCGTGAAGGGACTCTACTGGCCTTTCGTGAAATGGTCTGTGTTTTTCCTTCTCATCCATAACTGGATGTTCTCCATCGGTGTACTCAACGAACAATATGGCAACGAGGCTGGCGGTGTGACACACCCCTACTCCTGGCATCAGATTCAGCAGAACCTCTGGAACATCATAACAGCTATGGGAGGTTACGATCAGTTCCTATGTGGTGCCTTCTGGTTCTTCAGAGGACTCTTCGTGGCCAGCATCCTATACCTTATTATATATAAGATGCTGGATGTCGCTCTCTCCAAGACGACAATGACAAGCAAGAAGTCCATCCCATACCTCGTCTGCATCATCATGCTGCTGCTTTGCGCCTGGAAGACTTATGAAGGACTGAAGGTGGTCAACCTCGTGCAAGGTGGATATCGCGACATGATGGGCTGTTTCTTCTTCGGCTGCGGCTTTATTTTCCGGCAGTTCGTTGAACGCTACCAAACCATCATCAACCGACACTATGCCTACGTCTGGACCTCTGTAGGCTTCGGCATCATCGTGTTCCTTTTTTCAAAATACCTGACAGCCAACATGAACTGGCGCTCTACCTATACTCAATTCCTATCCTTACCCGTTCCGGCCCTACTAGGATTCCTGATGACCTATAACATCAGCCAATGGCTCGACCGACATGAAGGATGGCTCAAAAGAGCACTGGCCTATATCGGCGACCACACGCTTTACATCTTTATCTTCCACATCATAGCATACAAGACGGTCAGTCTGCTCAAAATCTGGTATTACGGCCTCAACATCCGGCAGGTAGGCTGCCACATGGTGATTCATGAGCATTCACAAGAAGACCTCTTCTGGATAGCATACAGCATAGCAGGCGTAGGGTTGCCCCTCGCCCTCTACTGGATTCAGGAAAAGATCTCCAATAAAATCAGAGGATATAAAGCATCAGTTGCTGCTCAGGCTCAGTAATACCTTTCTCTCTTAACAGTTCGGCTTCGTTTTCAAGAATATACTGCGGCTGGCAACCAGTCTCTTTCAGGAAACGATGGAAGCAGTCGGCCGCATCATCAATATGTCCGCTAAACCAAAGACAATAGCCATAGTTCAGCAAGTCGTCGGACTGTGTATCACCTTTCAGCAACTCACTATAAATCTTCTCTGCCGCTTCATACTTTCCCTCGCAGACAAGCGTCCAGGCAAGCACTCGGCTCACGTTCTTATCGTCGGGCGACTCGTAGTCGAGTCTGTACAAATCCTTCAGCGCTCCTGCATATTGTCCAAGGTTTGTCATGCTGACTGCACGATTCAGTCGATAACTCTTCTTATCGGGATTAATCGTCAACAACAGATTATAGGTTTTCAATGCCTCCTGATAACGGCTTCTTGCAAAAAGAGCCCTGGCATAACCAGCAAGAGCCCGCTCATTCTCAGGCTGCAGTTTTAGCGCCTCGCCGTAACAGCACAAATCATCACCGACATTCATGGATGATGCATTTGCCTTCTGATGCTGGATGAGATAGCCAGCCATCATCCAGAACTGGAAGTCACGTCTGGCCTCCCCATAATTGGCCAACACCTTGGCAGTCTCTGCTGTACGCTTCTGTTTCAGCAGGAATGCAGCAATCTCATTAAAAGATGCTTCCAAATGGGTCTTCGAGAAAATAGGATCGGCACAGAACAGATAACGTAACTCTTCACGATCGAAAGGATTCACGAACTCTGCCCGTTGGGGGAAGAGCCTGAAGAACCGATAGAGATCCTGCAAGTAAATCCGGCGGATATAAAGCGTGCTCTCCTGCTCCTCCTGGGAAATCTCATTGACGGTAATCTCACCCCTGTTAAACATCTCGAGCATATTCTTGGGAATATGTTGTGCGACCTCTTTGAAAGCCAGTACAAAAGAATACTTATCGCTATTACAGAACGGGCTTTTCTCAACCATCGAGTTCACGAACTTATCAGATTCCAGCCTACCGATGGCATCGGTTACCGACGGATGATTCATATAGAAAGGTGTGAACCAGCTACTCAGCTCGTTGAAGAAAGGGAAACGCTTCATTTGCGAGAATCCCCCGAAATAGATGTCAGATCCCTGCTTCTGCATGTTCATCATCCGCTGGAAACTCTCCTCTAGCTGCTCCAATTTCTTCTCTTGGGCTTCTGGGTTAAGGATATCCTCCATTGGATTATCCTCCTGTTCTTCAATACCGTTTCGGGTCAAACGGATATTCTGGTTCTTGATCAAGTCGGGCATAATCTCCCGCTGAATGGTCTGAGTATCTTGCTCTGCATTAATACAAAAGATAAACTGTTTCTGCAGTTCCACCAGTTCCTTGCAGCAATTCTCATCCTCCAAAAGCTTGTCAACCAGGGCTTTCTGTTCCGGATAGACAGATACGGCCAAACGGCTGTCAAGCGATAGTACCCATCCAACAAGTGCCCTTTGTCGCACCCTTTCGTCTGTAGCCTGCTGATATACATGCACCAGAGTACGGAACTTTGAAATATCAAAATGCTCCAATAGCGAAAGCATGACTGCACTTACTATCAGTTGTTGGTCGTTGCTATCTACCGTCGGCGACAATAATAGTTCTTCCATCGCTGTTGCTTTGCCGTCACTCCAGATATCGGAAGTATAGACATAATCGAACAATACGTTCATCTGATGCTGATGCTGCCGATAAAGCTCCTGCATTTTAGGCTTACGCAGATGTTCTGGCTCCAGTTCCAAAAGAGCCGTCTCAGAGACAAAAGCCTCCAGTTCCTCGCGGATATTCTGTGGCGACCAGTCGCGGGCAGTCATCCTCAGACGCATATATACCGAGGACATAAATGCCGAATGGCCTAACCCATAATGCTTACTGATATTGGCACAGAGCACATACATGCGCTGCAACAACGACTGGTAGAGTGCTGGCAATTGCGGGTCTTTGAATCCACGTTTCCAATAATCAGCCATCAACTGATAATCCGTTTTAAGGGCATGCAGTCTGTCGGAGTTAACCTGATGAGGATGGACCGAGAGATAGTTCTCCAGTTCCACTATAGCAGCACTAAGATTTCTATTATCCAAATGCGAGAATACATTCTTCAAGCTTTGATGTGTATCCATAGTTATTTCTTCTTCAACCATGCCTGAGCCCTTTCGATATCCTTCTGACGGGGACCTATAGCATGTGGGAACTTCAATGAATCGGGCAATGCATTCAAGGCCTGCTCTGATATTTTATAACGCTTACGGATAACATCTTTATACTGACGCACCCCGTACTTGTTCAGTGAGTCGCAGGCATCGTTGTAGCCCTTCAGCAGTACTTTGATCTGCTCCTGACGCTTCCTACCGGCCGTCGTTTTCTTATTTAGCACAATGACCCCCATCTGCAAGTCTTCCTTGCGTGTATCCAAGAGCACCTGATGCTTCTGCAGCAAGGCTTGGGTTGCTTGGGGTTCAGTAAACAGCAGTGCATCCATCTCATTATTCTCCAACATTTTCAGACGGATATTCACATCGTTTACCTGAATACGGAAAACACGTTCTGTCTTCAGTTTAGCACTGTCCACAGCCAAATCGCCCAGCAGATCCGTCACAGAATAACGCGTCATAGCCAGCATTTTATCGTCAAGGTGTTTCAACTGCTTAATGCGTTGATGACGGTTCGCTATTAATAACCAGTAAGCATTGGTTGCCGCAAAATACCTCAGAGACGCACCTTGCTGCATCATCCGCTCAGCCCTTACCAAATCCGAGATGCTGCCTTCAACCCTACCGTTCATAATAGCCGTATCGCAATCCATTTGTGCAGTATAATATTTCAGACGGATATCAGCTACCGTGTCGAAGAGGTGGTGATCCTTTGCGATGAACAGGGGCAGACAATCGAGTGTCGGCATCACCGCAATCTTGAGAGCAGCAGAATCCTCCTTAGCCATTTTCATGCGTTGGGCACGAGAGAGGCGTTTCGTCTCCTCATACGACTGTCCACAAGCGACAATCAATGATATTATTGATAAAAACAGAAAGAATCTCTTCATAACGCGTGCAAAGATACAACTTTTTTTTAAATTATCAATTTTCAATTACCATTTTTCAATTTTTATTCGTACCTTTGTATTCAATTATGGCAAAAGACAAAATCGCTTATGTATGCTCCAACTGCGGCCAGGAATCGCCGAAGTGGATAGGGAAATGCCCCAGTTGTGGGCAATGGAACACGTTTAAGGAAATCCGTGTAGCAGCCGACACCAAGCAACAAGCCGCTACAACTTCTGCAGCCTCAGCCGGACATGCTCTGAGGAAGAATAAAGTGCTGAAACTGCGCGACATTTCCAACCACGACGATCCGCGCATTGACATGCACGACGAAGAACTGAACCGCGTCCTTGGCGGCGGTCTTGTCCCTGGCAGTATCGTACTACTTGGTGGAGAGCCAGGTATCGGCAAATCCACACTTTCCTTGCAGACGATGCTCCGAATGCCCGAGAAGAAGATTCTTTACGTCAGCGGTGAGGAAAGTGCCCATCAGCTAAAGATGAGAGCAAACCGTATCTCTCATGAGGAGAACGACAAATTTCTCATCCTCTGCGAAAATTCCTTAGAGAACATCTTCGACCATATTAAAGATGAGGCGCCCGAACTGGTCATTATCGACTCAATCCAAACCATCATGACCGAAGACGTAGAGTCGTCGGCAGGCTCTATAGCCCAAGTGCGCGAATGTGCCTCATCCCTACTCCGATTCGCCAAGACCAGTGGTGTACCTGTCATCCTCATCGGCCATATCACAAAAGAGGGGACGCTTGCTGGTCCGAAAATCTTAGAACATATTGTTGACACCGTCATTCAATTCGAAGGCGACCAGCACTATATGTATCGCATTCTTCGTTCGATGAAAAACCGTTTCGGATCGACTGCCGAGTTAGGCATCTACGAGATGCAACAGAACGGTCTGAGACAGGTATCCAATCCGTCAGAATTGTTGCTTTCACAAGATCATGATGGACTTTCTGGCATCGCCATCTCTTCTGCTATCGAGGGAGTGCGCCCCTTCCTCGTTGAGACACAGGCCCTCGTATCAACAGCTGCCTATGGTACGCCACAACGCTCTGCTACAGGATTTGACCAGCGACGACTCAATATGTTGCTCGCTGTACTAGAGAAACGTGTCGGTTTCAAGCTCATGCAAAAAGACGTCTTTATCAATATTGCCGGTGGGTTGCGCGTTACCGATCTGGCCATGGATCTCTCTATTATTGCTGCCGTTCTCTCGTCGAATGTCGATACCCCTATTGAATCGGGCTGGTGCATGTGTGGTGAGGTAGGTCTGTCAGGCGAAGTCCGACCAGTAAATCGTATAGAACAAAGAATCGCCGAAGCCGAGAAGTTAGGCTTCAGCGATATGATTATTCCGAAATATAATCTTCAGGGCTTCGATGCGGAAAAGTACCACATCACGCTTCATCCTGTGCGCAAGGTCGAAGAAGCACTCCGCGCATTGTTTGGATAGCATTCACTGAGCCCAGGCATGAAATCATTCCTCGTAAACCGTAGGATCCTCAATCCCTGCCTCAGTCAATGCCTCCTTGCGCTCCACGCAGGTACCGCACTTGCCGCAATGCTTTTCTCCACCCTTATAGCACGACCATGTTTCGGCATAGTTGATGCCTAATTCCTTGCCTCGACGTGCAATATCCGCCTTTGTCCAGTTTGTAAACGGTGACAACAGTCCAACGTTCACATAAGTCCCTGCCTTTGCAGCCTCATCGAATGCAGAAACAAACTGCGGTCTGCAGTCAGGATAGATGGTATGGTCGCCTCCATGATTGGCCATCATCACATACTTCAATTCATTGCTTTCAGCTATACCTACCGCTATCGAGAGCATAATGCCATTGCGGAAAGGCACCACAGTCGATTTCATATTGTCATCAGCATAGCTTCCCTCAGGAATGGCCTCTGCCCCTTCGAGCAATGAACTCTTGAAATACTTTGCCATAAACTCCAAAGGAATGACGATATGCCTGATACCCAACCGTTCACAGTGAAGACGGGCAAAAGGGATTTCCTTCGCATTATGGTTACTGCCATAATCAAACGTGACGGCCAACGCAATTCTCTCTTGTTGGTCATAGAGCAACGTCACCGAATCCAGTCCGCCACTCAATATCAAAACCGTATCTTTCTTCATGTCGGCTGCAAAGTTACACATAAATGCTGAGTTTTTGCCAACTCCGCCTTACATTATTTGTCTATCTACGCAAAAAAAATATAAATGTTCAATGTACAATGTTTAATGTTCAATGAAAATCAGTAACTTTGCAATCGCTTTTAAAGACATTTCTCACATTATTAATAATAATACAATTATGACAATTAACGAATTCAACTTTGCCGGTAAGAAGGCAATCGTACGTGTAGACTTCAACGTACCCCTAGACGAGAACGGAAACATCACTGACGACACCCGTATCCGCGGTGCACTGCCCACTCTGAAGAAGATTCTGGCCGACGGTGGTGCAACCATCATCATGTCGCACATGGGTAAGCCTAAAGGTAAGGTTGACATGAAGAAATCACTGGGTCAGATTCGTGCCGCTGTTGAGAAGGCACTTGGAGTTCCCGTTGCTTTTGCCCCCGACTGCGCCAAGGCTCAGGATGCTGCCAAGGCTCTGAAGATGGGTGAGGCTCTGCTGCTTGAAAACCTCCGCTTCTATCCTGAGGAGGAAGGCAAACCCGTTGGCATCGACAAGGCTGATCCCGCTTATGACGAAGCCAAGAAGGCCATGAAAGCCTCCTGCATACGACGAGGCTAAGAAGGCTATGAAGGCCAGCCAGAAGGAGTTTGCTAAGACTCTTGCTTCTTACGCTGACTGCTACGTAATGGATGCCTTCGGTACAGCTCACCGCAAGCACGCTTCTACTGCTGTTACGACTACTTCGACGCTGACAACAAGATGCTCGGTCTGCTGATGGAGAAAGAGGTTCAGGCTGTTGACGCCGTTCTCTCTAACATCAAGCGTCCTTTCGTTGCCATCATGGGTGGTTCTAAGGTTTCTTCTAAGATTGGTATCATTGAGAACCTGCTCGGTAAGGTTGACAAGCTCATCCTCTGCGGTGGTATGACCTACACCTTCGCCAAGGCTCACAATGGTGAGATTGGAAACTCTATTGTTGAGCTCGACAAGCTGGACGTAGCTCTCGGTGTTGAGGAACTGGCTAAGAAGAACGGTGTTGAGTTGGTTCTGGGTAGCGACTGCACAGCAACCAACGGTCTTGATTTCGATACAATGACCGTAAAGCCTGGTTCTGAGATTATCACCTGCCCTGCCAACAATGTTCCTGCAGGTTTCGAGGGTGTTGATGCCGGTCCTGCTTCTCAGGAGGATTTCCGTAAAGCTATCGCTGGTGCAAAGACCATTCTGTGGAACGGTCCTGCTGGTGTATTCGAATGCGACGACTTCACTGCTGGTTCACGTGCTATCGGCGAGGCTATCGCAAAGGCTACTGCAGAGGGGGCATTCTCACTGATTGGTGGTGGTGACTCTGTAGCTTGCGTGAACAAGTTCGGTTTGGCAGACAAGGTATCTTACATCTCTACTGGTGGTGGCGCGCTGCTCGAAGCCATCGAGGGTAAGGTTCTCCCCGGTGTTGCAGCCATTAAAGGCGAATAATCAAGATTGAATATTATTATTCTCGAAAGTGAATTAACCATTCACCAAATAGCATTATAAGTAAGCAGGGTTCAAAAGACCCTGCTTTCTTTGTACGTTAACCATTAAAATCTGTTATAACTCAAACGTTTTCACAATATTTTGCAAGAAAAAACGTACAAGGTTAGAGAAAAGTGTGTATCTTTGCACACAGGAATAAACATACTTTAAAAAGATAGACAACTATGAGTAAGAAATTCGTAATCGGAGATCGTCTGAAGGATGAATGGATCTCTGTGCTCGACACTGAGAATAAGAAACTTGAGTTTACCAATCACTTGGCAACTGCTAAGGAGTATCTGAAAGAAGAAGAGGCAACTGCCAATCTGAAGAAGATTCAAGAAACGGGTTATTTTAGTGACCTGCAGATATATATGAAGGAAGACAACAAGGCTTATAAGCCTGATGAGCGTGACTCCTTCCAATCCTAAATACTAAGAATACTAAATTGAGAGAAGGTATTTAAGTAAAAAGGTTAAAAAGAAAGTAAACAGGGTAAAACAAGAATCCCAGCCGTGATGGCTGGGATTCATTCTTTATAGTAAACTCATGCTATTTTACCCTAAATGTCTCGCGCTTCATTTTTGCATCAAAAAGCCATTTAATAACTTTAGGATAACGCATGCAGAAGCGAATGAGTCGCCAGCCAAAGGGGCTGAAGAAGAATTTGAAGACATTAACCTGATGTTCCATCTTGGTGAATTCTTCGCTATTAGTCTCCTCGAAGGGCTTTCCTTCAACAATAGCACGCTGGGCATTGGCAGCAGTCTTAAAAGCGTCATAAAGCCCCTCACCCGTCAGTTTATTCGCAAAACCTCCAGCATCACCAATGAGGATAACATTAGGGACAGTACTCTTAACAGTATTCAGAGGAATAAATGCCCCACGGGTATGACCTAAAGGAATACCAAATTTGGAAAGTGTCTTATGGAAAGTCTCTGCATGACGGGGAAAATCCTCGTTGGACTCTAAAGAAGCAAAGCCATACATATCACGTCCCTTACTTGAAAACTTATAGAACACACCTGGCTTATAGTTGTTGGAGAAATGGACGAATACATCGTCGTCGGTCTCACCCTCGTTATACTGTTCGAGAAAAAGAGCATGCAACTTTGGTGCACCATGCATCTGACGACGGATCAGGCTATTGGCACCATCTGCGGCTACCAGGTAGCGACAAGAGAACTGTTCGCCAGACTTAAGGGTAACTAATATGCGACCATCGGCCTCCTGCTCAAAACGGGCAAAAGAGCCTTTGATAAGTTCACCCCCTAATTGCTTATAGTACTCTACCAGGGTATTGTCGAACTCGTCACGACGTGTCATGCGAATCTCGAACTCAGAACGGAACTCGCAGACAGGATCATTCTCAAACTGGCAACGCATGCGATAGATGGGACGATAATCATACTTAATACCTGGCAACAGCATATCGAGCAGGCGCCAAGCCTTTACAGTAAGTCCACCACCACACACTTTATCACGAGGGAATGTAGCGTGATCGACAATGGCACACTCTACCCCATTCTTTATCAACAGGCTTCCACACACGGAGCCGGCAGGGCCGGCTCCGATAATTAACACTTCAATTCTTCTCATTCTTTTTGTTTACTCTTTATCGAGCAATATCTTCATCATCTCGACAGCGGCCTTAGCCACAGAAGTACCTGGACCAAAGATAGCTGCGACACCAGCCTTATAGAGGAAGTCATAGTCCTGTGCGGGAATCACACCACCTGCAATCACCATAATATCATCACGACCCAGTTTCTTGAGTTCCTCAATAAGTTGCGGAATAAGAGTCTTGTGACCAGCTGCGAGTGAAGAACAACCTACACAATGAACATCGTTCTCGACAGCCTCACGGGCTGCCTCTTCTGGAGTCTGGAACAATGGTCCCATATCGACATCGAAACCACAGTCGGCATAACCCGTAGCAACGACCTTTGCACCACGGTCGTGACCAATCAGTCAGCTTGCAAGCCAACTCGAAGTCGCTATCGTTCTTTGATTCTGAACTATACACGCCTGAAATTGTTCTGATTACTGCTTTATAACGGCCTACAATCTCTTCGCAGGCATCTGAAATCTCACCCAATGTGCATCGCAACTGAGCAGCCTTAACAGCGAGATCGAGCAGGTTGTTCTCGCTCTTCTTGCCCTCGTTAAACTCACGCACACAATCGGTAATAGCCTTGAGTGCTGCCTGACAAGCAGCCTCATCGCGAGAAGCACGAACCTGAGCCAGGCTCTCCTCCTGCTGCTTACGAACTGCTGTATTATCCACCTCGAGGATATCAATAGGATCCTCATGCTCCAGGCGATACTTATTGGTACCTACGATGGTCTGCACACCACTATCAATACGAGCCTGAGTACGGGCTGCAGCCTCCTCGATACGCATCTTGGGAAGACCAGTCTCAATAGCCTTAGCCATACCACCCAGCTTCTCAATCTCCTGGATATGCTCCCAAGCCTTGTGAACCAGTTCGTTGGTCAGCGTCTCCACATAGTAAGAGCCTGCCCATGGGTCAATCTGCTTGCACACCTTTGTTTCGTTCTGAATATAAATCTGGGTATTACGAGCGATACGAGCCGAGAAATCGGTAGGAAGAGCAATAGCCTCATCAAGAGCATTGGTATGCAATGACTGAGTATGACCCAGCACAGCAGCCATAGCCTCGATACAGGTACGACCAACATTGTTGAAAGGATCCTGCTCCGTGAGTGACCAACCAGAAGTTTGTGAGTGAGTACGGAGTGCCAGCGACTTAGGATTCTTGGCACCAAAGCTCTTCACAATCTTAGCCCACAACAGACGACCAGCACGCATCTTGGCAATCTCCATGAAGTGGTTCATGCCGATGGCCCAGAAGAAGCTCAGACGAGGAGCGAAAGCATCTACATCAATGCCGGCATTTACGCCTGTGCGCAGGTAATCCATACCATCAGCCAAAGTGTAAGCCAACTCAATATCTGCAGTAGCACCAGCCTCCTGCATGTGATAGCCTGAGATAGAGATAGAGTTGAACTTTGGCATCTTCTGTGAGGTATACTCGAAGATATCTGCAATAATCTTCATCGAGAAAGCAGGAGGATAAATATAGGTGTTACGCACCATGAACTCCTTAAGGATATCGTTCTGGATAGTTCCCGCCATTTCCTCGAGCTGAGCGCCCTGCTCCAGACCTGCTACGATGTAGAATGCCAAGATAGGCAATACGGCACCGTTCATTGTCATAGAGACGGACATCTTGTTCAAGGGGATGCCAGAGAAGAGCACCTTCATGTTTTCCTCGTTACAGATAGATACGCCGGCCTTACCCACATCACCTACTACACGAGCATTATCCGGGTCGTAACCACGATGAGTAGGCAAATCAAAGGCTACAGAAAGGCCCTTCTGACCAGAAGCCAAATTACGGCGATAGAATGCATTCGACTCTTCAGCGGTAGAGAATCCGGCATACTGACGGATAGTCCACGGGCGGAAGGGATACATCATCGAATACGGACCACGCAGATAAGGAGGAATACCTGCTGTGAAGTCGAGGTGTTCCATACCTTCCAGGTCTTCTTTTGTATAAACGGGTCTAACCTCATTCCATTGTCTTTAATCCACTTGGCACCATCTTGAGCCTTGATGCCTGCATAGATATCAATATCTTTAAATTGTTTACGCATAATTCAAGTCTCCTATCATTTAAATACCAAGTTTCTGATTATATTCTTTCAAAGTCTCAAGAACGTTGCATTTTACGTGAATATAGTTCTCAATACCAGCAGCCTTCAGGTCCTCCATACAAGCTGGAGCACCAGCTACGACGAACATCGCACGGCCATTCAAATACTTGAAAGCAGGGATAGCGTACTCAGCATACTCATCATCCGAAGAACAGATAACAACAATGTCTGCTTTAGCCTCGAGCGCTGCATCTACACCCTCTTCAACAGTTTTGAAACCTAGGTTGTCAATAACCTTATAACCTGCACATGCCAGGAAATTGCAAGAGAACTGTGCACGAGCCTGACGCATAGCAAGATTACCTATTGTCAGCATGAAAGCGGTAGGAACCTTGGTCTCCTCGGTGTGGATGCGGAGATCCTCGAAGTCTGCAGCCAAACGGGTTGAAGAGATAGCCTTGAAGGGATGCTCCTCTTCATCTGCATGACCGCAACAGCAGCCACAAGCCTTAGCTTTCTTGCCCTCGCTCTTCTCTGTGAAGTTAGGGAACTGGTTAGTACCCAGCAAGAACTCCTTACGCTTGGCAGCATCGCCATGACGCTTCACATTGGTGGCGTTGATATCATCCTGGATAGTTCCTGCCTTAACAGCAGCGAGGAAGCCTCCCTCCTCTTCTACCTTCAGGAATATCTTCCAAGCCTCAGTAGCCAGCGCATCAGTAAGGTGCTCAATATAGTAAGAACCGGCAGATGGATCGACAATGCGATCGAAATGGCTTTCCTCCTTAATCAGCAACTGCTGGTTGCGGGCGATGCGCTCTGAGAAATCGGTTGCCTCTTCATAAGGCGCATCAAACGGCGTAACCACCATCGAATGAACACTACCCAAAGCAGCACTCATAGCTTCTGTCTGAGAACGAAGTAGATTCACATAAGAATCAAACAGCGTCTGATTATATGTAGAGGTTGTTGCATTGACAATCATCTTGCAGGCACAATCTGACTTAGGCTCGTACTGCTTAACAATCTGAGCCCAGAGTAAACGGGCAGCACGGAACTTAGCAATCTCCATGAAGTAGTTCTCGCTAACGCCCATATTGAACTTGATGCTCTTAGCTGCGAGATCCACATCCACACCTGCATCCGTGAGCTGCTGAAGATACTCATTACCCCATGCTAGAGCATAGCCCAACTCCTGGACGATATAAGCACCTGCATTATTCAAGGCATTAGAATTGACAGCAACACAACGGAAATTTGGATAATCTTTCAGAGCCTCTACTAACTGAGGAGCAATCGCTAAGACTGGAGTCACATCCTTACCCTTCATCACCAGCTTTTGCATAGGATCCCACTCAATAGAGCCTACCACCTTTTCCTTGTCATAGCCCTTTTTGCTGAAATATTCAACAAGAATCTGAGCCAATTCAACAGAATGGCGCGGACATGTACAGAAATTCACTTCAACGATATCACAGAAGATATTGTCAAGCAAAGCCTCTACAGTATCCTTTGAGACCAACTTTCCCGGGAGCTTAAACCCAAGAGAGTCGATACCCTTGTTAAGGATATCAAGCGCCTTCTTGTTAGCTTCTTTAGGATCATCTACCAATATGTTCTGCCGAACATACCATACATTTGAGTCCTTCTTATTACCACGTACGTACGGGAACTCTCCAGGAAGAGCATCGGGAGTTTTCAGATTCGCCAGATCTTCACGGCGATAGAAGGGCTGTACATTAAAACCTTCATTGGTTCTCCATACCAAGCGTTTTTGAAAGTCGGCACCTTTCAGGTCCACTTCGATTTTGTCAAGCCACTCTTGGGTGGTTGGCGCAGTAAACTCGGTAAAGAGTTTTTCTTTGTCTGCCATAATTGCGTTAAATTATTATATAAGTTTGTTTTAAGTTTCACTTAACAGCCGACAAAGATACAAACTTTTTGCCCAAATCGGCCGTTTGAATTGTGAAAGAAATAAAAAATCACTTTTTATTCAAAATTAAATGCACAGAAATGCTAATAATGCGCAATTTTTGAGTAACTTTGCAGCGTAAAAATGAGAGAAAGGAAAAGTTAGTAAAGATTATGGAGTCATTTCAATGGTTAAAAGACCTATTCCTGACAACTGATTCGGTAGCGCATATCACGTTACTCTATGCAATTGTCATCGCTATAGGTGTCTATCTCGGTAAAATTAAGGTCTTCGGCATCTCTCTTGGCGTAACCTTCGTACTTTTTGCTGGTATTCTTGCCGGGCATATCGGATTTACTGCCCCAACACCAATCCTTACTTTCGTACAAGATTTCGGACTGATTCTTTTCGTGTTCATGATCGGTATGCAAGTGGGACCAGGTTTCTTTGAGAGTTTTGGCACAGCAGGCATCAAGTTGAACGGGCTGGCAGCAAGTGCTATCTTGCTGAACATTCTGGTGATGTTTGCCTGCTATTACATCTTCTTCGACACAAGTATCGTAACGAACCTACCAATGATGGTTGGTACGCTCTACGGCGCAGTTACTAACACCCCAGGTCTTGGTGCTGCGAACGAGGCACTGACAACGGTATTCCCCAATGGTGCTCCGCAGATTGCATCGGCTTATGCTTGTGCTTATCCACTTGGTGTACTGGGAATTATCGGCGCTACTATATTAATAAGGTACATGTGTAAAGTGAAACTGGAGCAAGAAGAGGCTGAACTGGAAAGCATGGAAGGCACCAAGACGAACAAGAAACCTTATAAGATGCATTTGGAGGTGACCAACAAATATCTGGAAGGGAAGTCGCTGTTACAAGTTCATGACTTTTTAAACCGTGACTTTGTGGTTTCAAGACTCGTCCACCAAGGAGAGTTGTGCATCCCTAATCGCGATACAGTATTCCATGTAGGTGACCAAATGCTGATTGTGTGTGCAGAAGCTGATCAGGAAGCTATCATGGCATTTATAGGGCCGAAACTCGACATCGATTTCGAGCAGCAAGATCAGCCATTGGTTTCGAAGCGCATTCTTATTACCAATCCAAAGATCAACGGAAAGACGCTTGCTTCTATGCATTTCTCAAGTGTACATGGTGTGAACGTCACCCGATTAACCCGTCATGGTCTTGACCTCTTCGCCTCCGCTGCCCTTCCTTTACAGGTGGGTGACAAGATTATGGTTGTTGGACCAGAAGATGCAGTTGATCGCGTAGCTAACCAGATGGGAAATTCAATAAAGAAACTGAACGCGCCCAACATTGCCACAATCTTTGTGGGCATATTCCTCGGTCTGATTTTCGGATCATTCCCCTTGGTGATTCCAGGCATGCCCGTACCCGTAAAACTGGGTTTGGCCGGAGGTCCACTTATCATAGCCATCCTCATAGGCCGCTATGGCTATAAGATTCATTTGGTAACTTATACCACCACATCGGCCAATATGATGTTACGAGAGATCGGATTGGTGCTTTTCCTGGCATCAGTAGGTATCAAGGCTGGGGCAAACTTCTTTGAGACGGTAGTTGAAGGAGACGGTCTGCTCTATGTACTGACAGGTTTCCTGATTACCATCATACCAATTCTGATTGTTGGTCCCATTGCCCGTATGAAGTTTAAGTTCAATTACTTCACTATTGCGGGCATGATTGCGGGCACCTATACCGATCCCCCTGCTCTGGCTTATGCTAACAGCATCTGTTCCAAAGAAGCACCTGCTATTGGCTATTCAACAGTTTACCCACTGTCAATGTTCCTGAGAATTTTCACGGCACAGATTATTGTGCTATTCTTCTGTGGATAATATCAACACATAATAATACACTATTAAGTAAAATGAATAACTTCAGACTATTGCTCAGCGGAATCTTGTTGGCAAGTGCCTCTGCGGTAATGGCTCAAGGAGCCAAGAACATCCGTCTCAACGAGGTTCTAACCAATAATACCGCTAGCATTGTGGATGAGTACGGCAACCGTGAGGCCTGGATTGAGTTGGAGAACACATCGTTCACCACCTACAATATCCGAGGTATGTATCTCACAACAGACCGCAGTGTCCTCGATCCAAAGATGAGTGTGCCTGAGCGAATTAAACGCATGAGCGTCATCCCTAATGGTGACCCAAGGACGCAACTCGGTGGCAGGCAACACCTTGTGTTCTTTACCAACTCTAACCCCTCTAAGGGCAAGTTGCATCTTACGTTACAAGTTCCTATGTCGGAGCCAGTATGGATTGGGTTCTATAATGGTAATGCCGTTGAACTGATTGACTCTGTCACGGTACCTGCACTCGCTGCAGACCAAAGTTACGCCCGTCATGGCAACAGTTGGTCAGTAAAGTCATCAGAGAACGTTACTCCCGACACAGAGAACTTCATTGCTACTGATGAGACAAAAGATGCCAAGTTAAAGCGTGAAGATCCACACGGATTCGGCATCACTCTCTTAGCCATGGGCATCGTGTTCTTCTGTTTAGCAGTACTATTCCTGTTCTTCTGGCTTTTTGGTCTTATCATGCGCCATATCGACACAGCAAAGAAGGTGGCAAACACTCAGCCTATCAAACCTATCACCAAGACTGTGGAGATAACTCATGATATTGCACACGCCACTGGTAATATCTTGCAAGACGGTTTAAAGACGAAGGGTATCGACAAGGAAGTTTATATCGCAGTCATTTCGATGGCCCTCAAGCAGTATCAAGATGATGTTCACGACGTGGAGTCAGGTATTATCACCATCAAAACAAAAAATACTGACTGGACAGACGAAGGCAGTCAGATGACCCACTTCTCTAAGCCGATGATTCCGACTTCGCACAATGCACCCAGAATTCCAACAACACCAGAAATACGTTAAACAATGAACAAATATCAATATAAAGTACAAGGCGTCGATTACGACGTAGAGATTGAAGAAGTAGAGGGAAACGTTGCCAAGGTAAACGTTAACGGTATCCGTTTTGACGTTGAATTGAAGCAACCCATCAATCCAACCAGCACCCTGAAGAAAGTGCATGTCGAGGCTCCGAAGCCCGTTGCCCGTCCATCTGTAGCTCCCGCTGCTGCTCCTGTGGCTGCTGCTCCAGCTGCAGCACCTACTGGTGCCGGTTCTCCTATTAAGGCACCATTACCTGGCACTATTACAGAGCTGAAAGTAAAAGTAGGTGATACCGTAAAACAGGGTGATGTAGTGCTCGTACTTGAGGCTATGAAGATGCAGAACAACATTGAATCAGAATACGATGGCACCGTGACCTCTATCACCGTACAACAAGGTGAGACAGTCATGGAGGGCGCCGTACTTCTCACAATTGGATAAGCTATGGACCTCGGACAATTTATCATACAGAATTTCTATGAGTTCCTCACTTACACGGCATTCGCAAATGCCACAGTAGGGAACCTCATTATGATTGCGGTGGGTGCTTTCTTCATTTGGCTTGCCATTAAGAAAGATTTTGAGCCGCTGTTGCTCGTACCCATCGGTTTGGGTATTATTCTTGGCAATATTCCTTTCCGCGCTGATGCTGGATTGGAGATTGGACTATATGAAGACAACTCAGTGCTCAACATCTTCTATCAAGGTGTGAGACAGGGCTGGTATCCCCCACTTATCTTCTTGGGCATTGGAGCGATGACAGATTTCACGGCTCTACTGGCCAATCCTAAATTAATGCTGATTGGCGCTTCTGCCCAGTTTGGTATATTTGGTGCGTACATGGTGGCATTGGCAATGGGTTTCGAACCTTCTCAAGCTGCCGGCATCGCCATCATTGGTGGTGCAGACGGACCTACGGCTATTTTCTTGAGCTCCAAACTTTCACCAAACTTGATGGGCGCTATTGCTGTCTGTGCTTATTCTTACATGGCTCTCGTGCCTGTGATCCAACCTTTCATCATGCGTCTACTTACTACAAAGAAGGAGCGCGTCATCAAGATGAAGCCAGGACGCGAAGTATCACAGACTGAGCGTATCCTCTTCCCCATTATCGGATTGTTGCTGACGACTTTCATTGTGCCGTCTGGTCTGCCACTATTAGGAATGTTGTTCTTCGGCAATCTATTAAAGGAGAGTGGCAAAACCACTCGTCTTGCTAAGACTGCAGGAGCAGCGCTTAATGATATCGTGGTGATGCTGTTGGGTCTTACCGTAGGTTGTTCAACACAGGCCTCTGAGTTCCTGACTTTCAATACCATCAAGATCTTTGCCTTGGGTGCAATGGCCTTTATGATTGCTACAGCCTCAGGTGTATGTTTTGTGAAGATCATGAATCTCTTCTTGCCAGAGGGAAAGAAACTGAACCCACTGATTGGTAATGCTGGCGTGTCGGCTGTTCCAATGGCAGCACGTATAAGCAACAACCTAGGCTTAGAGTACGATCGCCACAATTTCCTGCTCATGCATGCGATGGGTCCGAACGTTGCAGGTGTCATTGGATCTGCTGTAGCAGCAGGTGCCTTGCTTGGATTCCTCTCATAAAAGATAGTAAATCACAAAAAAATCCCGTTTTATTTTGTTGAAACGGGATTTTTTATTAATTTTGCCAACAAAACGGAGAATAATAGGAATAAATCGTTCGTAATGTCACAAGAAACCTCAGTCAAACAAGAAGGAGCAATGCTGCATCGCAGTCTTACACTTCCTAATGAAATCGACGCCATCTCAGAGATGAGTATCTTTATTGATACTATCTGTGAAGAGTTGGGGTTTGACATGATGACGACGATGAACCTAAACCTCGCCATAGAGGAAGCTGTAGTAAATGTTGTCAATTATGCCTATCCCAAAGGGACGTATGGAGAAGTGAATCTCGATGTACAGGCAGACAACCAGAAGTTCACTATAGTCATCAGAGACTCAGGAACACCTTTCGACCCCACAAAACAGAAAGAGGTTGACACCACACTCTCAGCAGAGGAACGTCCTATTGGTGGTCTTGGTATCCATCTTGTAAGACAGATTATGGATAAGATTAGTTACCAATATACAGACAAGCAGAATATTCTGACATTAGAAAAAATAATAAACAATAAATAAAATAAAACACTATGACTATCGAAATCAAAGAACAGGATGGTGGAATGAGAGCCAATTTCGACGGACGTCTCGACACCCCTGCAGCAGTAAAGGCTCAACAGGAGATTAATCCGCTTCTGGAGAATGCAGACAAAGAGATCATACTCGATTGCACTAAGCTTGAGTATATCAGTAGTTCTGGCCTTCGCCTGTTCCTGACACTCCGTAAGGAGGCTTCTGCCAAAGGTGGGAAAATCATCATTGAGAACATCAATGACGAGATTCGGAAAGTCTTCATGATGACCGGATTCTTCAATCTGTTTGAAATCAGGAATGCATAATAGCAACTCCGGCCGACCGAAGGTTGCCATCATAGACCCCAACACCCTAACGGTGTTGGGGCTTAAGCAGATATTACAAAATGTTCTGCCTATTATGAGAGTGGATACTTTTGGTTCGTTTGTGGAACTAATGGTTAACAAGCCCGATGACTATTTCCACTATTTTGTAGCCATGAATATTGTACTTGAGAATAAGGACTTTTTCACAGAGCATAGGAGGAAAACAATAGTTCTGACACTGTCGCTCGACACGATGTCACAATTGTCGGATTTCAACTGTCTCTGCACCAATGTTCCTGAGAAGGAGCTTGTACGTAGTATCCTTATGCTTCAGCAGCACGCTCATGGCGATGGGAAGAACTTACCACCAATGCCGAATATTCTGAAACAGAAAATATTGAGCGACAGAGAAATCGAGGTCATGTCTCTGATTGTTCAAGGTTTTATCAATAAAGAAATTGCTGACAAGTTGAACATCGGTCTCGCTACTGTTATCACTCACCGAAAGAACATTATGGACAAGCTAGGGATGAAGAGTGTAAGCGCACTGACCATCTATGCCGTGATGCACGGTTATGTTGACATTAATAAAATCTAACAGGTTTGATGAACGAAAACCTCTCACATTATACTTACGAAGATGCCTCAGCCGATGTGTTTTGCTTTGACAATGGCACTGAGGTTAAAGAATACCATGCGATGATTCACGTCGTCGAGAAGGGGATGCCATATGCCAAGCAACTTGAGGCCGTGATGAATGCTTATAACGGATTATTAAGCCAAATACCCAATGCACGAGCCGTATTTAAGCGTTACTTTCTGAGTGATGCTGCCAACCAAGCTGACGATGTCATCATGGCAGATGTCACGGATTGCGCCAAAAGTATCATACAACAGGCTCCGCTTGATGGCACTAAGATTGCTCTCTGGGTATATCTGATGACTAACATTCAAACAAGTATAACCAAAAGTGGACTCTACGAAGTAAGTCACGGAGAGTTCCGTCATCTGTTCAATGCCTCAGCCCACAACCTTGCTGCGAATTCTGAATACCAGATGCGATTACTCTTCAACGAGTATATTATGCAATTGGCAGAAGAAGGCTGTACGCTATCTGAGAATTGCATCCGCACATGGCTTTTCGTAAATGATATTGACCTGAATTATGGTGGTGTTGTTCGTGCTAGGAACCAAGTATTTTTCACCCAAGGCCTCACTGTTCATACCCACTTTATCTCTTCTACAGGCATTGGTGGACGACAGCAGGATCCTAATGTTCTCACACAAATGGACAATTATGCTGTTGCAGGCATCAAGCAAGAACAGATTCACTACCTTTACGCTCCTACCCACCTAAACCGTACCAGCGATTATGGTGTCAGTTTCGAGCGTGGCACCTATATTGACTATGCCGATCGTCGCCACGTATTTATCTCAGGTACAGCCTCCATCAATAACAAGGGCGAAATCATGTTTCCCAAAGACATCGAGAAGCAGACACAACGCATGATAGAAAATGTGGAAGTTCTGCTCAAGGAGGCAGATTGTTCTTTTGACGAAGTTGGGGAGATGGTGGTGTATTTACGTGACATTGCAGACTACGATTTGGTAAGGAACGTTTTTGATACACAATTCCCTGGCAAGCCCTATATCATTGTCCACGCTCCCGTCTGTCGTTCAGGATGGCTGATTGAAATGGAATGCATGGCAGTTAAAACCATCGAACTTCCCAACCTGCCCAAATTTTAATCAAACTGATAAAAATGATTTTTAAAAGAGCAATTATCATTATCGTTGGTGTTCTTGCTTTGCAAGGTTTTACGACTAACAATGACACTATGATAAAGGAGAATGGGGTCTATATTATTAACACCACTACTATTGGCAAAGATATTGAGGGTTACAATGGACCCACCCCACTAAAAGTATATATCAAGAATAATAAAGTGGAGAAGATTGAGTTCTTGAAAAACGTTGAATCGCCAAAATACTACGCCAAAGTAAAGAAAGAACTACAAGACAAATGGAATGGTCTCAAAGTAAAGAATGCCAAGACTTTGCAGGTCGATGCTGTAACAGGAGCGACTTATTCCTCTACCGCAGTCATCCAGAATGTTCAGCTTGCCATCGACTATTACCAGAGCCATAAGTAAAAAGATGTAATAGTTATCTTTCCTATCATAAACAAGAATCCCGCCAATTGGCGGGATTCTCATTTTATTTGGCATATGCAACAGACCTTGTCTCTCGGATGACAGTGATCTTCACCTGTCCCGGATAAGTCATTTCGTTTTGAATCTTTGTGGCGATATCCGCACTCAGAGCCTCACTCTCTGCATCGTTCATCTTGTCAGCACCAACAATGACACGAAGTTCACGACCAGCTTGTATTGCATAAGTCTTTGTCACACCTGGGTAACTCATTGCGATAGCCTCCAAATCATTCAGGCGTTTGATATAAGCCTCAACGATCTCACGACGGGCACCAGGACGGGCACCACTGATAGCATCACAAACCTGAACAATCGGTGCAAGCAACGTCTGCATCTCCATCTCATCATGATGCGCACCAATCGCATTGCAGATATCTGGCTTCTCCTTGAATTTCTCAGCGAGTTTCGCACCGTAAATAGCGTGTGGCAATTCACTTTCCTCATCGGGCACTTTACCAATATCATGAAGCAATCCAGCACGTTTAGCCTTCTTCGGATTCAGTCCCAACTCAGAAGCCATCACTGCACAAAGATTTGCAGTCTCACGTGCATGCTGTAACAGATTCTGTCCATAAGATGAACGATATTTCATCTTACCGATAATGCGGATAAGTTCTGGATGCAGGCCATGGATACCCAAGTCGATAGCTGTCCGCTTTCCAGTCTCAATAATCTCGTTGTCGAGTTGTTTCTTCACCTTAGCGACGACCTCCTCGATACGGGCAGGGTGAATACGTCCGTCACTAACAAGCTGATGAAGTGCCAGACGGCAAACCTCACGACGAACAGGATCAAAACCTGAGATAACAATAGCTTCAGGCGTATCGTCAACAACAATTTCGACACCTGCAGCGGCCTCTAAAGCACGAATATTGCGTCCTTCTCGTCCAATAATACGTCCTTTAACCTCGTCGTTGTCAATATGGAAAACACTGACAGAATTCTCAATAGCCGTTTCTGTAGCCACACGCTGGATTGTCTGAATCACTATCTTACGTGCCTGCTGGTTTGCATTGAGTTTCGCCTCGTCCATAATCTCGTTGATATAACTGGCTGCAGCAGTTTTGGCCTCATCTTTCATCGACTCCACCAAACGCGTCTTTGCTTCTTCAGCACTCAGTCCAGATACTTCCTCAAGTTTTTCACGCTCCTTCAGCTGCATCTTCTCCAGCTCTTCTGCTTTTACAGAAAGGAGTTTCTTCTCATTATCGATGCGCTGTTGCTGATTGTCAAGTTCATTCTTTTTACGTCCCAACTCCTCCTGACGCTGATTCAACGATATTTCGCGCTGCTTCAACTTGTTCTCACTTTGCTGGATGTGTTGATTACGTTGCTGAACCTCCTTCTCTAGTTCACTCTTTTTATTGAGGAACTTCTCTTTTACTTCAAGCAGTTTCTTTTCTCTGATGACCTCCGCCTGCTTTTCTGCAGCATCGATCATCTCCTGATATTTCCCTTTCAGGACATAACGGAAAATTAAATATCCACAGACGCCTCCTAAAGCGAGGGCGCCAGCGGCAATCAGTAGTACAAAAATTAAATCCATATTAAATCTATATTGTTAAAGATGATTACTCTTACTTCATTGCTTCCTCAATCTCAGAAGTCAACTTGGTAAGAACATCATCATAGGGAGCCGTGTCATTCTTGGCACTCTCCCGCTCAAACAACAGAGCGATGTCTATCAGCGTCATCAACGCGATAGTATGCTCGCCCTTCTTACCTTTATAAGCCTGTGCATAGGCATTATAACGGTCTGTTATGAGCTTGGCTGCCTTACGATAGTATTCTTCGTCTTGACGAGGAATGGTCACTTCGATTTCCTCATCATAAACGTGCAGCCTTATATGGAGTTTCTCACTGTTCACTTCTGCTATTTTTCTTATTTCACTGTTCACCGCTTAAGATGGTGATGCACTTGTTCACTTCCCTGATCATCTTGGAAATCCGCGCCTTTGCTCCTTCCAAGTCACCATCAGTGATTTCCATCATTTTAGCCATCTTTAGCGAGTTATAGTCGTTGTCCGCCTGAGTCAGTTTATCCTGAAGGTCTTTGATAGCCTGTTCATTTTTCTCAACTATCGAATACAACTCCTGATTCTCCTTCTTCAATTCCTGAAAACGAAGAATCATCTGCCGTACACGGGTCTCGAAAGTAGATATTGCCTTCTCGTTTGGATTCATTACGTAACTATTTGCTGTACAAAATTATATAAAATCTTTCTTAAAGAATTAGGTCGGGCCTATCTTTTAAGAAAATTTAATTTATTGATCGTCACCAGAAGGTCTTGGTTCTTTCTTTGCCAGCATCACCACTTTATACACAAAGTCTGTGACCCACTTCTGCGAGAAACCTAAACGGCGGTTATATTCACGCACAGCCACCACGGTTTTCATCACAGAGGCATCCGAGAAATCGTTTTTGGTAAAGATGTCATTCACTGTCTTTTCTGTCATCGAATAGAGGGCTTTCTTCATAAAGCCTGGCAGACGAAGTTTGAACTTCATCAGATTACCTGTCAGCATCATGATGTCCTGTGTGAAGCCTTGGAACTGAAGCAGATAGGTCTGTGCATCCTGCACCTTTTTACAACGCTTACGCAGGCTTGAATCGATTTCCTTGAAGAAGCTGTCCTCCATACCATACATATCTATGAGCATCTTCTTACAACGGGTTCGCTCACCTACACCGAGTTTATTATTGACTGTAGGAACCTTCAATGTTGCCTTAAAGACCCGTAAATCAGGCAGTGCTGCCAAATTAGTAATTCCGAGGTCAGCAGCCATCGCTGCCTGGAAATACACACGGATAAGGGTCATGAAGTCTTCCATGCCGCCAACTTTCTTTTCGTCACTATTTCCGAATAATTTATTCCAAAATCCCATAATAACTTTATCAAATCAAATTTCGTGTGCAAAATTACAAAAAAATATCCATAAAGGTTATGTAAAGTACAAATTATTCGCAATTTTTCGCCCCCTTTGTATACTTTGTGAATAAAAAACACTATCTTTGCACCCAACAAACTCATAAACATCATGAAAGGAATTGTATTAGCAGGTGGTTCAGGCACGCGCCTCTACCCTATCACAAAAGGTATCAGCAAGCAATTGATTCCCATCTTTGACAAGCCGATGATTTATTATCCCATTTCGACCTTGATGCTGGCAGGCATACGTGAGATTCTGATTATCTCCACACCATATGATCTGCCTGGTTTCAAGCGTCTGCTTGGTGACGGCAGCGATCTTGGTGTCCGTTTTGAATATGCTGAGCAGCCCTCACCTGATGGACTTGCACAAGCATTTATTATCGGCGAGAAATTTATTGGCAATGACTGCGCTTGCCTTGTTCTTGGCGACAACATCTTTTATGGTGGCGGATTCACCGGTATGCTGAAACAGGCTGTTGCTAACGCAGAACAGAACGGACGTGCCACTGTTTTCGGCTATTACGTGAACGATCCTGAGCGCTATGGTGTGGCAGAGTTCGACAAAGACGGCAACTGCTTGAGCATTGAGGAGAAGCCAGAGCATCCCAAGTCAAACTACGCTGTCGTAGGACTCTATTTCTATCCGAACAGTGTGGTTGAGATAGCAAAGAACATCAAGCCGTCTGCCCGTGGAGAACTGGAGATTACTACGGTGAACCAGAAATATTTAGAAGACAAGAATCTGATGGTACAAACCCTACAGCGCGGTTTTGCCTGGCTCGATACTGGCACTCACGACTCGCTCTCAGAGGCATCAACATTCATTGAGGTCATAGAGAAGCGCCAAGGCCTGAAAGTTGCCTGCATCGAGGAGATTGCCTACAAACGCGGTTGGATCAACAAAGAACAGCTGGCAGAACTTGCCAAGCCTATGGCCAAAAACGATTACGGCAAATACCTGTTGAACCTCACAAAATAAAAAGACCCGCCAAACGGCGGGTTTCTTATTTGCTGTATTTATTTGCTGAATTCCTCTACAGCCCTGGCAAGAGCCGCAGGATTACCCATATCATACATACGGCCATTCAAACAGATACCCATCATACCACTTCGTTGGCGAACGGCTTCCAAGGCAGATGTCAGTTCAATCTCCCTGACATGATCCTCTTCTATTTCTGCCTGCATGATATCATGATGCAGTTGAGCGAAAACATCTGGTGTCAGGATATACTGACCAAACACGCTATAATACTCCTTTTCACCATTATTATTACGAACACCGAGGAACTCCTCTGCATAGTTAGCCTTGGGTTTCTCATACATCGTTGAGACGTTAAGGATAGTATGTGCATTATCTTCCCAGACACCATGAAGTATACCATAGCGACTCACCTCTCCGAGTGGAATCGGATGGATGCTGACCATCAGACAATTATAGCGTTCATATTCTTCGACCATCTGCAGAGCACAGGGCTTACTCGTGTTACTACGATAGAGTGTGTCACCCAACATCAGCAGTACAGGCTCATTACCTGCAAAGTGAGCCGCCTGATAAACGGCATGGCCAAAGCCGCGCTTTTCGCGCTGATAAACATAACGGAGCCGTTTGCCAATGCTCAGGATCCTGTTCTCATATTCTTGAGCTTCAGGGTTCAACTTGCGCAAATGTTCATCTGAGAGAGGACGCTCAAAGAAGTCTGCATACATCTGACGCTCTTCCTCAGAGCCAAGCACCAGACAAATTTCCTCGATGCCACTCTTGACGAGTTCCTCAAGCAGGATGAGAATAACAGGGCGGACCATGCCATCAGGACAAGGAATCGGGAAGAAGTCTTTCTTCAATGCGCGGGTGGCCGGATAGAGACGAGTGCCAAAACCAGCCACAGGGATGATAGCCTTACGGACTGTATGTACAGGCTTGATAGTCAGCGAATACGCTTTCATGCCCTGATTATTCAGATAGTCCTCCAACTGCTTCTGGGCTTCTTCACTGCGTGCCAGGAACTGTACAGAGCCGTCACCATGAGAGCCCACGCCCTTACCACCCCACACTAAGGGTTGAATCTTGGGATCTGCCAGCACAGCGTTCAGTTTGGGAGACTGCAAGGCTGATGACATCGGCACTACCTTTTCATTGAAGATAGCCTCTGCCTCGTTCATCAGCTTTCCAAGTGACTCTGCGTCCCCTTCAGCCATATATTTCACAGCCCTGTCGATAATCTCAAGGTTCAGCTTACCAAGTGCCTCATGCTCTGCTCGGGCAGCATCACTATCAGGGAATGGATAAGCCTTATTCAGATCAGAAAGGATCTTGATGGTATCCTTCTCAGCACACAAGTCTGCAAAGACCCAATAAAGATGCTTCTTCACATTGAGCGAGCGCACCTCGATCTCATCTCCATCGAAAGTCATCAGATTTGGTTTCACGCCAAAGGCACAAGCCTGATCCAGACGACCACAACGGCTACTCGTACGAAGTTCGCCCAGATAGGCGATATTCATCTCACCCAGTGTGTTCAGATTCAAGCCATACAACTGGTTAAAGGCGCGAGCAACAAGTACACAGATGGCTGCCGAGCTAGAAAGACCGCTTTTCATAGGCAGGGTCATCGACGTAATACGAATACGGACACCACCTACCTTATACCATTCGAGCATGTATGAGACGACACCTGCACAATATGAGAAGAATGAGCCCGACTTGGCGATACGTTTTAATTCTACCTCGTCCATCCGACAGGAAAAATTCTGCCACACGCCTTTCATCTCTTCGGCATCACTCACCATCTCAAAGACACTTGACTTCTCGACTTCGGCATAGATACCTTGCTCGATACCTGTCACGATGGCGGCACCAGGCGCTATATCAGCATTCATCGTACGATAATGACCTGCCCAGTCTGTATGTTCGCCAAAAAGACAAAGGCGGCCAGGGACAAATAGCTTCATAAAAAATCTATTATTAAGTTATGGTCTGCAAAATTAGGAAAAAAAACACAATTTGATAACAAAAGATGCCTTTTTTTTAGCGCAGCATAGGAATTTTACTCAGTTTTTCCTCATTTTTCTTGGAAGTTTCAACAAAAATACATACTTTTGTGGCAGAATATTAACAATTTTAATCAGTTATTGCCTATAGAAACATATCTACTCAGAACAAAATGATTGAAGTATGAGTAACTTGAAGAGTATGTCCGACGAACAGTTGGCATTGGCTTATATCTATGGTAATAACAGGGCATTCGACGAACTCTTATCGCGTAGTCAGGACAAGATTTTCAGCTACATCATGTATGTAGTAAAGGATGAGGATCTGGCAAACGATCTGTTTCAGGAAACCTTTCTGAAGATTATCACCAAGATGCAGAATGGCCGATATACAGATTCCGGCAAGTTTATCTGGTGGGCAACCCGTATTGCCCATAACGTCATTATTGACCATTTCAGGGCAGTGAAGAGCAACAAGATCACTGAGCAGGGAAAAGACAATGATCTCTCTAAGTTGAGCAACAACAGCCTCCTCGACATTAATCGTGAGAGTGAGCTTGCCAACGAGCAGGTCATGAAGGATGTCAAACGACTAATGGATTCCTTGCCTGAAACTCAGCGAGAGGTTGTCTTCATGCGCTATTATCAGGATTTGTCATTCAAAGAGATAGCCGAGCAGACGAAGGTCAGCATCAACACCTCCTTAGGACGTATGCGCTACGCCCTGATTAATCTGCGGAAACTGACCCGTGAATATGGGGTAAACCTGACTATAGAGTCCTAAGCTGGTGGATGACCTCTTCTGGTTTGGGAGCATTAAAGACATAACTGCCACTGACCAGCACATCGACTCCCGCTCCTACCAGACGAGGAGCCGTCTCACCTTGCACACCGCCATCCACTTCGATAAGCGTCTGACACCCCTTCTCTGCAATCATCCTGCGCAGGCGATGCACTTTTTCGATGGTGTTCTCAATGAATTTCTGTCCACCGAAACCAGGATTGACGCTCATGAGCAAGACCATATCCACATCGCCGATAATGTCTTCAAGCATGGAAACTGGCGTAGAAGGATTGAGTGTGACGCCAGCCTTCATACCAGCATTGTGGATTTCCTGCACAGTACGGTGAAGGTGGACAGAGGCTTCATAATGCACGTTCATCATCATGGCGCCCAACTTGGCTGTCTGTGCGATATAACGTTCTGGACGTTCTATCATATAATGAACATCAAGCGGTTTCTTACAGGCCTTTGCCACCGCTTCAAGAACGGGGAAGCCAAAAGATATATTGGGGACGAACGAACCGTCCATCACATCCAAGTGGAGCCAATCGGCCTCACTGCGATTAATCATGTCGATATCGCGGTCGAGATGCAGGAAATCGGCTGCGAGTAATGAAGGAGATACTAATGTCATTTTCTCAATTCAGACAATACGTCTTTTTTACGTTTGGTCGATAGGTGTATGCTATCTGTCGAATGATGTCGAGCGTGCGCTCTTTGGGTTTCGGAGTAGAAATCTTCATAGGCAATCACAATTTTGAATTGTTTACACCTAAAAAACGCAATACACCTCTATTTTATTATATAGTTCTCAATATTTTTATTTCCATTCAGGAAGTCACGAGCCTTCATACGGTTCTTTCCTGCCAACTGGAGTTCGTCTATCTGGAGCATATAGTCGCCAGTCGTGATATAAAGCACACCTTTATAGACGACAATAGTACCAGGACGCATACCCACGTTCTTCTCTGTCTTTGTGGTCTTGAAGATCTTCAGGTCAACACTCTTGCCGTCGGGTCCAAGCAAGGTGGTCCAGGCACCAGGATACGGACTGAGTCCACGGATGAAGTCATAGAGGCGCTTCGAAGGACGGCTCCAGTCGATCTCACAGACATCCTTAAAAAGTTTAGGTGCATCATACAGCCGTTTGAACTTGCCCTCTAACTCCTCCTGCGGAATACTCTCTGGATGGCCATCGGCAGCAATGATCTTATCTAAGGTCTCCAGGCAGATCTGTGCACCCAGATGCATAAGTCCGTCATAGACAAACTCCACATTAGCCGTATCAGGGATGTCGAATGTCTTCTGCAGAATCACGCGGCCAGTGTCGATATCCTTGTCCAGGAAAAAGGTCGTGACACCCGTCTGTTTCTCGCCATTGATGACTGCCCAGTTGATGGGAGCAGCACCACGATATTGAGGCAACAGGGCAGCATGGACGTTGAATGTGCCATATTCAGGCATATCCCATACCACCTCAGGCAACATACGGAAAGCAACAACCACCTGCAGGTTGGCCTTATAACTGCGCAATTGCTCTACAAATGCCGGATCTTTCATCTTCTCTGGCTGCAGTACGGGTAAGTCGTGCTCCAAAGCGAATTTCTTTACTTCCGAAGGCTGTACTGTGTCCTGATGACGACCCACAGGCTTGTCAGGCTGCGTCACCACTGCCACCACCTTGTATTGGTTCTCCACAAGGGCCTTCAGTGTCTCTACGGCAAACTCTGGTGTGCCCATAAACACGATTCGCAAATCTTCTTTCTTCATATTCTATCCTCCTGAAATTAGTCTTCACTCATATCAGCCACCATCTTTCGGTACATCGTGTAAATACGCTGGCGCGAGACGTAGCCCTTCAGATGATTCTCCACATCGAAGACAGGCAACCAGTTGGCTCCTGTACTGTCAAAGGCCTGCATCACTTCGGCCATAGGTGTCGCATCACTAAGACGGGCCTTCGGGTCTGTCATCAGTTGGGCGGCAGTGAAATGGTGGTAAAGTTCGATACGGAACACCACATTCCGTATTTTCATAATGTCTATCTCACCCAACAGCATACCTGCGGCATCCAGCACAGGGATCACAGTAGAATGACTACGACTGATCTTATGCACAATCTGTCCGAGTTCCATATCTGGCGCTACCGACAGGTAGTCTTTCTCAATAGCAGAATCCAGGTTCATGAGCGTCAGCACAGCATGGTCGGTATGGTGAGTCAGCAACTTTCCCTGTTTGGCCAGTCGGGAACCATAGATACTATGGGGTTCGAAGATGATGATAGTGAGATAGGCACACACACTGACGATCATCAATGGCATGAACAAACTATAGCCGCCTGTCAGTTCGGCTATCAGGAAGATGCCTGTCAACGGTGCATGCATCACCCCCGACATCACACCAGCCATTCCGAGCAGGGCAAAGTTCTTCTCTGGCACATAGACACCTATCTGATGGATATTCCACAGACGAGAGAAGAGGAACCCCGTAAAACAGCCGATAAACAGCGACGGTGCGAAGGTACCGCCACAGCCTCCGCCGCCATTGGTCGCAGAGGTAGCCATCACTTTCGTAAACAGCACCAGAGCGATATAGGGTATCAGCATATAGCCGAGACCAGAGAAGAGAGAGTTGTTCAGAATCTGGTTCCAGTCGGCTTCTGTCCGTCCGTTCAGCAGCAGGTTGATGCTGCTATAGCCCTCACCATAAAGGGCGGGAAAGAGGAAGATGAGCAGACTGAGCACCGTTCCGCCAATCGCCAACTTGATATGCGGATGATCCTTGAAACGTGCGAACACATCCTCACAAACACCCATCATACGAATAAAATAGAGAGAGACGAGACCACAGACAATGCCTAATAAGACACAAGCCGGGATACGCTGCACAGACCACTCGCTGTCGAGATGGAAGGTAAAGAGCGCGGCATCCCCGCTGAAGATATAGGTAAAACAGGTGGCTGTCACGCACGACACCAGGATGGGCAGCAAGGCCGACATCGTCATGTCGATCATCAAGACCTCCAGTGTAAACACCAGTCCGGCAATCGGCGCCTTGAAGATACCCGCAATGGCACCCGCCGCACCACAGCCTACCAGCGTCATTAGCATCTTACGGTCCAGATGGAATATCTGTCCCAGATTAGAACCGATGGCAGAGCCCGTCAATACGATAGGCGCCTCGGCTCCCACAGAACCGCCAAAGCCGATGGTGATGGCTGAGGCAATGACTGACGACCAGCAGTTATGCGACTTCAGTCTCGACTTGTTCGACGAGATGGCATACAGGATACGCGTGATTCCGTGCGAGATATTATCCTTCACGACATATCTCACAAAGAGCGATGTCAGATAGATACCCACTACAGGATAGACCAGATAGAGCCAGTTGGCACCAGTACGGTCAAACGAGCTGGTAAGCAGGATGACGATCTGGTTAATGATCCAGTGCAGGAAAAAGGCAGCGACAGCAGCAAAAAAACCCACTATCAGTGCGAGGATGATCATGAACATCCGCTCACTGATATGTTCCTTCTGCCACTCGTGCAGTTGATGGAGCATCGTCGGTTTTTCCGAAATGGCTGCTTCCATGAGTTATTTCCTGATAATCGTTACTTCGCCGTTTTCCTTCAGTTTGATAATGCTCGACGGGGTATGGGGCTTATGCTCCTGCCTACGGCTCCAGCACACATAGTCCACAGCATCGAGGATGCGCTGGTCGATGTCACAGTAGTTCTGTGCAGCAGGCTCACCGCTGATATTGGCCGATGTCGAGACGATGGCTTTCTGAAAGCGATAGCAGAGTTCCTTCGAGAAAGGCTCGTTTGTGATGCGCACACCCAAGCTTCCGTCTTCAGCAATCAGGTTTTCTGCCAGGTTGATGGCACCGTCGAGGATCAGAGTCGTCGGTTTGGCATCTCCCTCCTTCAGACTGTCGATCAGCTGCCAGGCTACATCAGGCACATTCCTGAAATAGCGCTGCAGACGGGCATCACTGTCCACCAGACAGATCAGCGCCTTGGAGTCGTCACGCTGCTTGATTTCATACACCCGCTTAACGGCCTCCGCATTCGTAGCGTCACAGCCTATTCCCCAGACGGTATCCGTAGGATAGAGTATCACCCCACCCTTCCGCATCGTCTCGACGGCCTGACGTATATCTTCTTCTCTTGTCATTAGAATTCACTTGTAAAATGGAACTTGATATGCTTGAAGTCTTCCTGAGCCATCGACAACACATAGCCCGAGTCGGCGAGGAACACATCGCGTCCCTCCTTGTCTTTGGCCATATACTGGTACTTGCGCTTCTTGAAGTTCTCCAGTTCTGCGTCGTCATCACTCTCTATCCAACAAGCCTTGTAGAGATGGACGGGCTCCCAGCGGCACTTGGCGTTGTATTCGTTCTCCAGACGATACTGTATCACCTCGAACTGCAGCTGACCTACGGTGCCGATAATCTTACGGTTATTAAACTGATTGACGAACAACTGGGCCACACCCTCGTCCATCAGCTGGTCGATACCCTTCTGCAACTGCTTGGCTTTCATCGGGTCGTCGTTCTCGATATACTTGAACAGTTCTGGCGAGAAAGATGGCAGTCCGCGGAAATGCAGAGGTTCACCCTCAGTGAGTGTGTCGCCGATCTTAAAGACGCCACCCGTATCTGGCAGACCTACGATATCACCTGGCCAGGCTTCGTCGATGGTCGATTTTCGCTGCGCCATAAACTGTGTAGGCGAGGTAAAACGCATGGTCTTACCCTGACGCACATGCAGATAAGGCTGATTGCGGCGGAACTGTCCGCTACATACCTTACAGAAGGCGATACACGAGCGATGGTTGGGGTCAATGTTGGCTGTAATCTTGAAGATAAAGCCTGTAAATTTCTTCTCCTCGGGCTCCACCTCGCGCTCCTCAGCCTTTGTCGGACGCGGACTGGGGGCTATCTCCACGAAGCAGTTCAACAGTTCCTGGACACCGAAATTATTCAGGGCCGAGCCAAAGAATACGGGTGCCACCTCTGCCGAGCGATAGGTCTCCACGTCGAATTCCGGATAGACGCCATCTACGAGTTCCAGGTCTTCGCGCAACTTGGCGGCATTGTCCTCGCCTACTCTCTGGTCGAGTTCCTCGCTGTCAATATTTACCTCCACTTTGTCTGTAACGCGCTGTTTGTCAGGTGTAAAGAGGTCGAGTTTCTGTTCGTAGATATTATAGACGCCCTTAAACTTTGCTCCTTGGTTGATAGGCCAGCTCAGGGGGCGCACCTTGATCTCGAGTTCCTGTTCCAGTTCGTCGAGCAGGTCAAAGGGGTCACGGCCCTCGCGGTCCATCTTATTGATGAAGATGATGACGGGCGTCTTTCTCATGCGACAGACGGTCATCAGTTTACGTGTCTGCGTCTCTACACCCTTGGCACCATCTACCACGATAATAGCCGAGTCAACGGCTGTGAGCGTACGGAAGGTATCTTCTGCGAAGTCCTGGTGACCTGGGGTATCGAGAATGTTTACTTTGTATTCTATATTGGAGCCGTCGGGGGTATAGTCGAACTCCATGACAGAGGTCGATACCGAGATACCGCGCTGCTTCTCGATGTCCATCCAGTCGGATGTGGCAGTCTTCTTGATCTTATTGTTCTTGACAGCACCTGCCACCTGTATCTGTCCACCAAACAGCAGGAACTTCTCTGTCAGTGTTGTCTTACCCGCATCCGGGTGCGATATAATCGCAAATGTTCGTCTTCTTTCTATCTCCTGATTCATAAACAATCTTTGTTAATCCGTGCCTAAAAGATTAATCTTTGCCTAAAAGTTTAATGCACTCAGCAAGACTATCCTCCCAATATGGAATCTCGATGCCATACGTCTGCTTGATCTTCGTCTTGTCGAGCACGCTGTAGTGAGGGCGATTGGCTGGCGTAGGATACTCCTCCGTATGCAAGGGGCGCACCCTGCAGTCCTTGATACCAGCAATACGGTGAATAGCCTTCGTAAAGTCATACCACGAGATAACACCCTCATTACTAAAGTGGTACACACCAGGAACCACACCCTGTTTGATAGCCTCAAAGATAGCCACAGCCAAGTCGCGCGCATAAGTAGGCGTACCAATCTGGTCGAAGATGACACCCAGTTCAGGGCGCTCTTTCCCCAGACGTATCATCGTCTTGACAAAGTTATTGCCGAAGGTCGAATAGAGCCAGGCAGTACGGATAATCATCGTGCGCTTGCAGAATTTCGTCACACCCAACTCACCAGCCAGCTTCGTCGAACCATACACACTGTCAGGACAAGGCGTGTCTGTCTCCACATAAGGTGTGTGCTTCGTGCCGTTGAACACATAGTCTGTTGATATCTGGATCATCCATCCCCCACGCTTCTCAACGGCAGCAGCCAGATAGGCGGGTGCCACCGTGTTCAGCGTCGTGCAGAGTTCCTTATTGCTCTCAGCCTTATCTACAGCCGTATAGGCGGCACAGTTCACGATACCGTCGATCTCATGATCGCTCACGAATGTCTCCACAGCAGCCTGGTCGGTGATGTCGAGCTCAGCCACATCCGTATTAAAATAGGTATGCTGGGGATTCTCCTTCTCCAGCAGTTGCATCTCGTTTCCTAATTGGCCATTGCAGCCCGTTATCAATATATTCATATTATTCAAATTTCAATCCTTCCTCCTTATCCTTCTTGTAATAGTCAGAGAGCATACCGATAAAGGTACTGATTTCCTTCACGGCATGCTGCGTGTCGGGCGAGATATCCTTCTTCTGCAGACGGAGCATCATCACCCCATACAACGAGTTAAAACAGGTCTCAATCTCGTTTTCCTCCTTGTTCGCCCCACGATTACGCAGTTCCACGATAAACGGCAGCACCTTATAGTACTCCGTGTTATAAAAGGGGAACTTGGGCGACTGCAGCAACTGCTGGTGCAGTTCAATCAGCATCTGCATCGTCACCTTGTTTATCTGCAGATGTCCCTTCTCCCTGCAGCCTTCCTGATTCATCATCCTGATCAGGTTGCCAAACCAGTCGGTCTCCTCTTCCTTCTGCTCCTCCGAGAAATCGAAACGCTCCACATACTCACGCTTGATCCTCGACAGCGAACAGTCGAAGGCACGTATCGTGTCCTCTATCTGCCACATATACAGCAGATATTCGGCAATATTCTTCTTTCTTAACTCTTGTGCTACAAACATAATCTAAAATCTCAGCAAATTGGTTGTTGTGCCCAACAACATAATAACCGATCCGACTATCACGGCCACACCGATGATCTGATTGATAATCTTGATACCATTAGTATCAAACTTCGTACGGATCTTATCCACCAGCCAGGTCAGCCCCCACCACCAGAGCAAGGCACCGCCCACAATACTGGCAAAACCTACCAGCATCTCGAAAGGATGGTTAGGCAGCACAAACGCAAACTGGGCATACATCGCCAGGAACAGGAAGATGATCAGCGGATTGGAGAACGTCACCAGAAAGGCCGTCCACGCATTATACCAGATGGTTCCCTTCTGCTGGCCCGACTGGTGCATCTTACGCGTAGGGTCGGAACGGTAGGTATAGAGACCAAAGCCGAGCAGCATCACGCTACCCACCAGCTGCAGATAGAAACGATTCTGTGTATTGGTGATAAAATCCATGACAAACGACATACCGAAGCCTGCAAAGCCAGCATAGATGATATCACTCACTGCAGCCCCCAGACCGGTAGCCATACCATACCAGCGACCCTTGTTAAGTGTACGCTGTACACAAAGGATACCGACAGGCCCCATCGGAGCACTGGCTATCACCCCGATCATCATCCCCTTGAAGATGAAATCCAATATATTAATAGGTACATGAAATGGCATAACGGGTGCAAAGGTACAAAAAATATTCGGAAAGAATGGTTAATTTCCGTAAAAAAGGGTGGTAAATAGAGGTTTTTTACTAAATTTGTGCCGAATTTGCAAAATCAAACATAAAACTATAATGATGAACGAACAGAACGCAGGAATCAAGCCTTACGTTATAGGCTTGGACTTAGGAGGAACAAACTCCGTCTTCGGCATTGTAGATGCCCGTGGTGAAATCAAAGCAACAACAGCCATCAAGACTGGCGGTTACGAAAAGGTAGAAGACTATGTAGATGCCTGTGTAGAGGCTCTGCAGGTCATCATCGACCAGGTAGGCGGTATCGAAAAGATCAAGTCTATGGGTATTGGTGCACCTAACGGCAACTACTACAATGGCACCATCGAGTTTGCACCCAATCTGCCTTGGGCACACGACGGCATCGTTCCCCTGGCAAAACTTTTCAGTGAAAGACTGAACAACATCCCCGTTGCACTCACCAACGACGCTAACGCAGCCGCTATCGGCGAGATGGTCTATGGCGTGGCTCGCGGCATGAAGAACTTCATCGTCATCACCCTTGGCACTGGCGTAGGTTCAGGTATCGTCGTCAATGGTCAGCTGCTTTACGGACACGACGGCTTTGCCGGAGAACTCGGACACGTCACGATGGTACGCGGTGAGGAAGGTCGTCTCTGCGGATGCGGACGTACCGGCTGTCTGGAAAGCTACTGCTCGGCTACTGGTGTGGCCCGCACGGCTCGCGAACTGCTCCTCAAGACCGACCGTCCCAGCCTGCTGCGCGAGTTGGATCCTGAGAAGATTACCTCGCTCGATGTGTCGATTGCAGCTGGTAAGGGCGACGAACTCGCCAAGGAGATCTACGACTTCACGGGTAAGATGCTTGGTGAGGCTTGTGCCGACTTCGCAGCCTTCTCGTCACCCGAGGCCTTCATCTTCTTCGGTGGTATGGTAAAGGCTGGAGAACTGATCATGAAGCCTATCCGCGAGTCCTACGAAGCCCACGTCCTGAAGATCTTCAAGGGCAAGGCTCAGTTCCTCGTCAGCGGACTCGACGGCGCTAGCGCTGCCGTCCTCGGTGCTTCTGCCATCGGTTGGGAAATCTAGTAAGACCAAGATCAAGGGGAGAGTTTTTCGCTCTCCCTTACCCCTTTTCCCATTAGAGGTTATTCCAGTTATAACTTATTCACTTTGGACATTTGGGTTTTGGAAAGTGAAATCTTACCAGAGAAGTTTATATTATATATATATTATTAAATTATTATATATTATAATATATAATAATTATCTATATCTATAAAATTGAAATTTGGAAATACAAATGTCCAAAGTGAATAAGTTATAAGTGGAATAACTTCCCGACAGGTTGTCCGGTTTAGGGGGACGGCAAGGGAGGTTCAAGAGGATATCGAATATCCCTCATTTTTCCTAAAAAGATTTGCAAAAAAGTTTGCATAATTCAGTATTTTTTCTACCTTTGCAATAAAAAAAAGAAAGAGAGATAGATATGGCAACAATGAAACAAGGTGACATTTACGACAAAGGATGCTGAAGAGAGAGACCATCTGGTTTACATGACGGTCAAATCCATCGATGATAAAAACATATTCATGGCCTATGACTGGCGTATCTTTGCCAACGGAGAGATGGTTTTCCAGGATGTTACCCAAGACCGCTGGGAGCGTGTCACCGCAGACTATGAAAAAGACATCCTTGGCACGTGGGAAGGAAAAAGGTCGAACGACGAGTCGGGCTTTGACGATGGCAAGGAGCACCGTTGGGCGTTCCGCGCTGACGGCACCTACACCTTCTATGATAAGGTGGATGGTGAATGGAAAGCCACTGATGACGTCATGAATGACTATATCCTTGACGGCATCTTGCTGTGTACCCGCTGGAAGGCCAATGGCACTGGGAAAGAGGAAAACCGCGAGTGGTGGGAGATTGAGTCCGTCAATAACGGGGCTATGAAGTGGAAGGCCCTGCGTTTGCGTGACGACGGCACAACCTATACCGCCAATTACGAGCTGGTTAAGGTAAAGTAGGTACTACACTACTTTTCATTCGATTCAAAAAAAAACGCCCTGGAGGTTTCTCAAGGGCGTTTCCTTTTTATATTATACCAATAGTACCTGCGTCATAAAGGTCAGATCCTTTTGAGCAACTCGTAAAAACCGAAGTAACGGCTAAGCCCAATACTCCCAGAATAACATGCTTTTTCATATTCACAAGAAATTAATTATTATAAGTTTATCAATTGATTAATATTTCGCTGCAAAGTTATGAAAAAAAAAGTCACAAATGTAACCAAGCACCTAGCAATTTTGTATTATTTAACAATCTAAGAAAAAAGAGACACGTCATCAGAGTGTCGAGGTTAGGATCGACAAAAGACATCTTCTTCTGATAAACAGAGTATTATTGCGGTGATTATTCGAGGGCGTCAATGGGGAGATCGGCATTCTTGCGGTAAGCCAGACCTGTGACAACACAGCAGAGGTCGCCATGCTGATTGGTGACACGCACATCGACGTAGGGTATCTTGTGATGGTTATACACCTCTGTGGCCTCAGCAATCAGGGTATCGCCTACTCGAGCGCTCTTGAGGAACACGATGTTATTCTCCAGTCCGAAGGTGAGCATGCCACGACTGTTCATCACGGCAGCCAGTGCGATATCTGCCAACGTGAAGTAGGCACCGCCCTGACAGACGCCCCCTGCGTTAAGATGGTGTTCAGTGACGAGCATCTCTGCCCGTGCATAGCCTTCGCGTACCTCTTTTAATATGCAACCATTATCGGCTGCGAAACGGTCGCCCTGTGTTAAAAAGTCTTTTAAAGTCATCGTTTACTGATAAATCGTCGGCAAAAATACACTTTTTCTTTCAATTTATCAAAAAAGTCGCCTCAAAATTTGCAAGAAAGAAGAATTATGCCTAACTTTGACAACAGGATGTTTAACATTTGGTGGTGGTGGTGCTCGAGATATGAAATGTCGCGAGGCTGATTGCCGTATCTGTTATCATCAGGATATACCAGAGGCTTGTCGCGACAGCGGCGAGCCTCTTTTTTGATGTTTAATCACACAAAAACAAGAATATAAAAATGAAAGAAAACTATTTTGTAGATGAGAGAGGGTTTTACGGAGAGTTCGGCGGTGCCTACGTGCCGGAGATACTCTACAAGTGCGTTCACGACCTGCAGGACGCCTATCTGCCGATTATCGAATCCTCGGAGTTCAAGCAGGCTTACCACGCGCTGCTGAAAGACTATGTAGGCAGGCCTTCACCACTCTACTATGCCCAGCGCATGAGTGAGAAATACGGCTGCCAGCTCTACCTGAAGCGTGAGGACCTGAACCACACGGGAGCCCACAAGATCAACAACACGATCGGCCAGATACTGCTGGCCAAGAAGATGGGCAAGACGCGCATCATCGCTGAGACGGGCGCAGGTCAGCACGGTGTGGCGACAGCAACGGTCTGTGCGCTGATGAACATGAAGTGCGAAGTGTTCATGGGTGCTACCGACGTGGAGCGCCAGCACACGAATGTGGAGCGCATGAAGATGCTTGGCGCAGAGGTGCACCCCGTGCGCACAGGTAACATGACACTATCCGATGCCTGTTCGGAGGCCATCCGCGACTGGTGCTGCCATCCTGCCGACACCTTCTACATCGTAGGTTCGACGATGGGACCGCACCCCTACCCTGACCTCGTGGCCCGCATGCAGAGCGTGATCTCGGAGGAGATCAAGTGGCAACTCGAGGAGAAGATCGGACGCGACTATCCCGACTATCTCATCGCCTGTATCGGCGGTGGCTCTAACGCAGCTGGCACCATCTACCACTATGTGAACGACGAGCGCGTGAAGATCGTGCTGGCAGAGGCTGGCGGACACGGCTGGGAGACAGACCACACGGCTGCCACCATCCACAAGGGTACGACTGGTATTCTGCACGGTGCGAAGATGCTCGTGATGCAGAATGAGGACGGACAGATACAGGAGGCCTTCACCATCTCGGCCGGACTCGACTACCCAGGCGTGGGTCCCATGCACTGCAACATGGCAAAGAAAGGGCGTACGCAGGTATTGAGCATCAACGACGACGAGGCCATCTATGGCGGCTACGAACTGACACGCATGGAGGGCATCATACCCGCCATCGAGAGTGCCCACGCCATCGCTGCCCTGAAGAAGCTGACATTCAAGCCCGACGACGTGGTCGTGCTGACGGTCTCTGGGCGTGGCGACAAGGACGTGGAGACCTATCTGAACAACAAGGCGATGGCCAAGGAATATGGGAATTTCTGATTTTTTTGGTACAGATTTCACGGATTAACACGGATTAATACAGACAAACGATGAAGACATTCAACTATACAACAACCAGCAAGACGATTCTGGCAGACCTCTATACCCCAGTGGGCGTGTATATGCGACTGAGGGACATCTACCCGCAAAGTGCGCTGATGGAGAGCTCGGACTATCACGACTCGAACAACTCGCGCTCGTTTATCGGCATCGCCCCCATCGCCAGCGTCGCCATCGGACACGGACAGGCAACCATCAGTTTTCCAGACGGCACAACAGAGAGCCACGAGGTGAACAAGGCCTACCAGACGGACAAGGCCATCCACGCACTCATAGACCGCATCAAGGTGGAGGGCGAACACAGCGACGTATGCGGACTCTACGGCTACACCTCGTTCAACGCCGTACGCTACTTCGAGGATATCAACGTGAAGGACGAGACGCAGGCAAAGAACGATGCCCCCGACATGCTATATTTATTATATAAGGTGGTGATCGTGTTCGACCACTTCAATAATCAGCTGACAGTGGTGACGCTCGAATCGGAGACATCGCAAAACGGAGAGGCCATCATCGACGCGGCTCTGAGGTCGATGAACAAGGCCAACGTGAAGGCCTACGACTTCCACCCCGTGGGCGACGTATCGAGCACACTGACTGACGAGGAGCACAAAGCCAACATCCGCAAGGGCATCCAGCACTGTCTGCGAGGCGATGTGTTCCAGATCGTGCTCTCACGCCGCTTCATCCAGAAGTATGAGGGCGACGACTTCAAGCTCTACCGTGCCCTGCGCAGCATCAACCCGAGTCCCTACCTCTTCTATTTCGACTTCGGCGGGTTCCGCATCTTCGGCTCATCACCAGAGACCCACTGCCGCATCACCCCACTCACCTCTCACCACTCACCACTCACCACTTATCGCGCCTACATCGACCCGATAGCAGGCACTACCAAACGAACGGGCGACGCAGAGGCCGACCGTCAGGGAGCCGAGTATCTGCGCAACGACCCCAAGGAGAATGCTGAGCATGTGATGCTGGTGGACCTGGCACGAAACGACCTGTCGCGCAACTGCCACGACGTGAAAGTGGACTTCTATAAAGACCTGCAATACTATTCGCACGTGATCCATCTCGTCAGTCGCGTCAGTGGTGAACTCGACGAGGGTGCCGACCCCATCAAGGCCTTTATCGACACCTTCCCAGCAGGTACACTCTCTGGTGCACCCAAAGTCAGGGCGATGCAACTGATCTCCGAGTACGAGCCACACAATCGTGGTGCCTACGGCGGCTGTATCGGCTATATCGGGCTCGACGGCAGTCTGAACCAGGCCATCACCATCCGCACATTCGTCAGTCGTAACGGTGAACTGTGGTTCCAGGCAGGCGGCGGCATCGTGGCCAAGAGCAATGAGGAGTACGAGTTGCAGGAGGTGAACAACAAACTGGGCGCTCTGAGACGGGCGATCCTGATGGCAGAGAAGATGTAACAAATGGCACCAATTAACACGATTTTAGTATGAAAATAGCAATAATTGACAATTACGACTCGTTTACTTATAATCTGAGTCATTTGGTAAAAACGCTGGGTGCCGAAGTGACGGTCTATCGAAACGACCAGTTCGAACTCCCGCAGTTAGAGGCCTTCTCGAAGATTATCCTCTCGCCAGGACCAGGCATCCCGTCGGAGGCAGGACTGCTGCTCGACGTGATCCGCGCCTATGCAGGCAAGAAGCCCATCCTCGGCGTCTGTCTGGGTCATCAGGCCATCGGTGAGGTGTTTGGCGGGAAGTTGGAGAACCTCAGCGACGTGTTCCACGGAGTAGCCACAGAGGGTACACAGTTTGGCAACGACGAGATTTTCTCAGGACTGCCCAAGCGCATCACAATGGGACGCTATCACTCGTGGGTGGTATCGAAGGAAGGGTTCCCCGACTGTCTGGAGATTACAGCCGAAAGCGACGAGGGACAGATCATGGCGCTACGCCACAAGACGATGAACATCCGCGGTATCCAATTCCATCCGGAAAGTGTGCTGACCCCCGATGGGCGCAAGATGCTGCAGAACTGGATGTTCTTGTGAACAATGTAAAAATGTAAAAATTAGAAAATGTAAAAATTGGGAAACGTAAAAAGACTAAACTTATGGCGCAGACAATGAAAGACATCCTGAACAGGATGCTGAACCACGAGGAACTGACTCGTGAAGAAATGAAGAATATCCTGCTGGGAATCACAAGAAGTGAATATCCCACAGAACAGATAACAGCCCTGCTGACAGCGCTGCAGATGCGCGGTGTGAGTGTCGATGAACTACTCGGCTTCCGCGACGGTATTCTGGAGACGGGTGTGCCCGCCATCCTGAATGCAGACCGCTATATCGATGTGGTAGGCACAGGCGGCGACCGCAAGAACACGTTTAACATCTCGACGACGAGCTGCTTTGTCATCGCAGGTGCAGGCTATAAGGTGGCCAAGCACGGCAACTATGCTGCCACATCGGTATCAGGCGCCTCGAACGTCATCCAGCATCACGGCATCAAGTTTACTGACGATATCGACCGTCTGAACCGCTCGCTCGACAAAGCCGGCATCGTGTATCTCCACGCCCAACTCTTCGCCAAGGCCATGAAGTTCGTAGGTCCCATCCGCAAGGCCTTGCAGTTCCCTACGATCTTCAACCTGCTGGGTCCGCTGGTGAACCCCAGTCAGCCGAAGTGCCAATTGCTCGGTGTGGCCAACCTCGACCAGATGCGCCTCTACAACCAGGTGTATCAGAAGATTGGCATCGACTACGGTATCGTGAACAGCATCGACGGCTATGACGAGATCTCGCTGACGGGCGACTTCAAGGTGACCACCCGCCAGTATGAGCGCATCTTCAAACCACAGGATCTGGGCTTCGAGATAGCCAAACCCGAGGAACTCGTAGGAGGTGCGACAGAAGAAGAGGCAGCCCAGATCTTCGACAGTGTACTCGAGAACCGTGCCCTACCCGCCCAGAAGAACATCGTGCTGGCAAACGCAGCCTTTGGTATTCAGGTTCTCGAGAAAGGCGAGAAGAGCATAGAGGAGTGTGTGGAGATAGCCCGTGAGAGTATCGACAGCGGCCAGGCACTCGCTACATTCAAGAAATTCGTAGAACTAAATAGTTAAAAAACTTATGGCAGATATCTTAGATGAAATTATTGCTTACAAAAAGCAGGAAATTGCAAACTTCAAGAAAGAGATTTCCCAGGTGTATCTGGAAGGTCGTGTAGAAATCCTTCAGAATGCCCGTATGGCATCGATGAGCGAGACGCTCAAGCATTCCGACACGGGTATTATTGCTGAGTTCAAGCGTAAATCGCCCTCAAAGGGATGGATCAACAAAGAAGCCACAGCCAAGAAAGTGCCCAGAAGTTATGAGCTGAACGGTGCTACCGCCCTCAGTATTCTAACAGACTCGCACTTCTTCGGAGGCAGTAACGTGTATGTCAGAGAAGCCCGCATGACGAAGGTAAGCCTACCGATACTGTATAAAAATTTCATTATCGACACCTATCAAATCTATCAAGCAAAGATCTGCGGAGCCTCTGCTATCCTGCTGATTGCCGCCTGTCTGACCAAGGAGGAGTGCAAGGCCTTTATCCAGAAAGCACACGAGTTGGAGCTGGAGGTGCTACTGGAGATGCACAATGAGGAAGATACTGAATATGTGGAACTCGAGCCCGACATGTATGGAATTAACAATCGTAATCTGGGCACCTTCGAGACAGACATCAACAACTCTATCAATCTGATAGGACGACTGCCTGCCGACAAGATCAAAGTCAGCGAGAGCGGCATCTCAGACCCAGCCACCATCCGACAGCTGAGAGCCCTCGGCTACCAAGGATTCCTCATTGGCGAGACTTTCATGAAGGAGGCCGACCCAGGACTGGCTCTCAAGAACTTCATCGCCCAGATATGATGTCACCATCGCGGCTCATCATCAAAGTCTGCGGGATGCGTGAAGAGCAGAACATCAGCGACTTAGAGAAACTCGACATCGACTGGGTGGGCATGATCTTCTGGCCAGGCAGCAAGCGTTATGTCGGCAGTCCGCCAGGCCGTCTGCCCCAACAGTTGAAGAAGGTGGGCGTCTTCGTAGATGCCAGTCTGGACGACATCCGGCAACACGTCAGCGACTACCAACTGGACATCATCCAACTGCACGGTCACGAAACGCCTGCATTTCTTGAAGCCCTCAAGCCGCTCACGCTGATCAAGGCCTTTAACATCGCTGACGCCTCAGACCTTCAGAAGACCAAGGCCTATGAAGGTGTTGCCGACTACTTCCTGTTCGACACGAAAGGGAAAATCGTAGGAGGCAACGGTGAGAAATTCGACTGGACCGTCTTGACGGCATACGAAGGCTCAACCCCATTCCTGCTGAGTGGTGGCATCGGTCCTAACGATGTACAAAAAGTCAAACAATTTCATCATCATAAATGCATCGGCATCGACCTGAATTCTCGTTTTGAGAGCGCCCCAGGGCTCAAAGATATCGTCCAATTACAAACATTCATCAAACAAATTAGACTATGAACAAGATTAATCAGCTTTTCGAAAATAACAAGGAGCGCAAACTCCTGTCGCTATACTTCTGTGCAGGTTGTCCGACACTGGAGAGCACAGGCGACGTGATCAAGACCATGCAGCGACGAGGCATCGACATGATCGAGGTGGGAATACCTTTTAGTGATCCGCTTGCCGACGGTCCCGTGATACAGAGTGCAGCCACCCAGGCACTGAAGAACGGCATGAGTCTGAAGAAACTCTTCAGTCAGTTGAAAGCCATCAAGGACGAAGTACAAATCCCACTCGTACTGATGGGCTATCTGAACCCCATCCTCCATTACGGCATCGAAGCCTTCTGCCAGTCGTGTGTAGAGAGTGGTATCAGTGGTGCCATCATCCCCGACCTGCCTTTCAAGGACTATCAGGATATCGTGAAACCCGTGGCCGACAAGTATGACTTGCGCATCATCATGCTGATCACCCCTGAGACTAGCGAGGAGCGCATCCGATTCATAGACGACAATACAGATGGGTTTATCTATATGGTATCTTCGGCCGCCATCACAGGTGCCCAGAAATCGTTCGACGAGGCCAAGCAGGAGTACTTCCGCAGGATTAACGGCATGAATCTGCGTAACCCTCGCATGATCGGCTTTGGCATCAGCAACCGCCAGACGCTCGAAGCAGCCCAGCAGAATGCAGCAGGCGCCATCATTGGCAGTAAGTTCGTTACATTGCTCAATGAAAGCAGCAATGCCGACGAGGCTCTCGACAAGTTGTTCGACGCACTCAAAAGATAACGTTTACGTTACATTTTCTTCGGTTATTAGTCCGTAGTCTCACATTTTTTGCGTATCTTTGTCGCAAATTCGTGACTACGGACTAAAACTTTATCACAAAATAACAAATTATGAGAAGACTAATCCAAATGATGATGCTGTGCCTGCTGCTTCCGATTGCAGCCATCGCCCAGAGTGTTACTGCTGGTGCTCCAACCACCAGTTATTGGGACGAAGCCCAATACAAGCAGATCGAACAAAGCATTCGGGTGCCGCAATTTGCAGACAAGGCTTATGTCATCACCAAGTATGGGGCTAAAACGACCAATACAGCAGCCCAGAACCAGAAAGCCATTCAGAAGGCCATCGACCTCTGCTCGAAGAAAGGCGGAGGGCGCGTGATAGTGCCTGCTGGACAGAAATTCCTCACAGGTGCCATCACCTTGAAAAACGGAGTGAATCTTCATGTAGAGGAAGGTGCCATCCTGGAGTTTGCCTTTGAGCCAGAACTCTACCCCATCGTCGAGACCTCATGGGAAGGTCTGGAATGTTTCAACCTGTCGCCCTGCATCTATGCTTTTGGTGCTAAGGATATCGCCATCACGGGTAAGGGAACTATCGACGGTGGTGGTTCAAACGACACCTGGTGGCCCTGGAACGGTAATGCCCGTTTTGGCTGGAAGGAAGGGATGATCAGCCAGCGTGGCGGTTCGCGTGCACGTCTGCTGAAGAATGGTGAAGACGGCATCCCCATGTATAATGAAAAAGGTGAACGCTCGCCTGAGCGCGTCTTTGGTCCGAAAGACGGTCTTCGTCCTCAACTCGTCAGTTTCAACAAGTGCGAAGGTATTCTGTTAGAAGATATCACCCTACTGCGCTCTCCATTCTGGGTGATTCATCCCCTTCACTCTACAGACATCACCGTCAGACGTGTGAAGATGATCAACGACGGTCCTAACGGCGACGGATGCGACCCAGAGTGCTGCGACCGCGTACTCATCGAAGACTGTTTCTTCAACACGGGCGACGACTGCATCGCCATCAAGAGCGGACGTAACCGTGACGGGCGCGAACGCAATATGCCATCGAAGAACATCATCATCCGCAACTGTGAGATGAAGAACGGCCACGGCGGTGTGGTGATCGGCTCAGAGATCTCTGGCGGTTGTCAGAATGTCTATGCCCACGACTGCGTGATGGACTCTCCAGAACTCGAGCGCGTGCTGCGTATCAAGACCAACTCTTGTCGCGGCGGTATCATCGAGAACATCAATATGCGTAACGTGAAGGTTGGCGTCTGCAAGGAATCAGTCCTGAAGATCAACCTTGACTACGAACACAACGAGATATGCTGCCGAGGCTTCTATCCGACCGTTCGCAACGTGTATATGGAGAATGTGACCAGCGAGAAATCGAAATACGGTGTGCAGATCATCGGCCTCGAGGAAGACACATACGTCTATGACATCAATGTGAAAAACTGTAAGTTCAACGGCGTGAAAGACGGCAACTTCATGAGCGGCAAGACGCGCAACGTGAACTTCGACAATCTCTTCATCAACGGCAGCCTCGCTCTGTTGGAGGCTCCCTATAAGCATTACAGCGAATGGCTCACCTACTCAGAGATGCAGCGCGTTCCGAAGAGTTTTCTGCTTGACTTCTCGAAGAAGCCCAAATGGAGTTACGTGATGGGTATCGAACTCGAAGGCATGCTCGACACCTATCTGACTTATGGCGGTGAGGATATCCGCAAGTACTGTCAGGAATATACAGACACGATGATCAACGACAAAGGCGACATCCGCGGCTATGACATCCTGGACTACAACCTCGACAACATCCGAACAGGCCATTTCGTAACTCGTATGTATAACCTCTATCCAGAGCCCAAGAACAAACTGGCCATCAACACGATGATGAAGCAGTTACAGAACCAGCCACGCACGATCGCAGATAAAGTATTTTGGCACAAAGCCATCTATGCCTATCAGGTGTGGCTCGACGGCATCTTCATGGGCCTTCCCTTCCGCTGTCTGACAGCATCGACGCAGTTGAAGCCGAAAGAGGCCATCAAGATCTACGATGATGCCGTGAACCAGTTGAAGATCACCTACGAACGCACCTTTGATCCCAAGACTGGTCTGAACCGTCATGCCTACGATGAGACACGTGATGCCTTCTGGAGCGACAAGGAGACAGGACTCTCGCAACACTGCTGGGGCCGAGCCCAGGGCTGGTACTCGATGGCTCTCATTGAGGTGCTCGACGCCCTGCCAGAAGACTACAGCCGTCGTGGTGAAGTCATCGAACTCTTGCAGAAAGGCCTCGATGCCGTCATCAAATGGCAGGACAAAGCGACAGGAACCTGGTATCAGGTAATGGATGCACCAGGCCGCGAAGGGAACTACTTGGAATCGACTTGTACCTCGATGTTCGCCTATGTGCTGCTGAAAGCCTACAACAAGGGGTATCTGGGCACGAAGTATCGCGATGCAGGCATCAAGGCCTATCAGGGTATCATCAAGAACTTTATCCGTGTGAATGCCGACAAGACCATCTCACTGACCCAATGCTGCGAGGTGGCAGGTCTCGGTCCTGCCGCTACACCACAGGTTATCGCCGCCATGAAGAAGATCAATCCTAAGGGCAGCGTCAAAGAGAACACACGGCGCGACGGAGGTTACCAATACTACCTGTCGGAACCCATCCGCGACAACGATGCGAAGGGTGTCGGTCCGTTCATCTGGGCCTCACTCGAAATTGAGAAGTTAGGATACAATGTTAATAACGTGACGGCCGCTATCGACCGTCACGCTGTTGTTAATAGGAACAACCCCATCATCACAGAAGCCAACAACCTGGCATCTCTGACTGTTGGCAACGGCCACTTTGCCACAACCGTTGACATCACAGGACTGCAGTCGTTCCCTTTTGACTATGGGGCAGGTGTGCCCCTGAACGCCATGTCAGACTGGGGATGGCACAAGTTTGAAAACACCAAGCAACTGACACCATCAGAAAGTGAGAAGACATTTGACTTTGGTCATGGGCACGAAGAGATTTATGCAGTAGAATACAAGAAAGCCGAAGACGGTCGCCACAAGGATGCTACAGATTACTTCCGCGTGAACCCTCACCGTCTGAATTTAGGGACTATCGGCCTTGACCTCAAGGACAAGTCGGGCAACCAGCTTGCACTCCAGGATCTGACGTCTATCCGACAGGAGCAGATACTATGGGACGGAGAAATAGAATCCCGTTTCACAGCCGATGGCGAGCCCGTAGAAGTCACCACAGGTGTCCATCCCGCTAAAGACGCCCTCTATGCACGCATCAAGACCAAACTGCTGAAAGACCAGCGCGCCACAGTAGCCCTCAGATTCTCGTACCCCACAGGAAAGCATGCCGACGACGGCAACGACTGGACAAAAGAAGAGCGCCACTTGTCGAGAATCATCTCGCAGGATGCCAACACCGCCCTGATTGAGCGTACACTCGACAGCACCAAATATTATGTACGTGTTCAATGGGAAGGTGCCGCCACACTCAAGGCATGCGACCACCACTATTTCGAACTATCGACCAATAGCGATATGCTCACATTTACGGCCGAGTATGCACAGAACACAGCAGCACTGACTGGCGAAGTCTATGAATACGACCAGTACCACAAAGCCACACTCCGCCACTGGAGCCGTTGGTGGAACCAAGGTGCCATCGTTGATTTCAGCCAATGCACAGACCCGCGCGCCAAAGAACTGGAACGGCGTGTCGTGCTGTCGCAGTACCTCACCCAAATCAATTGCGCCAATAATATGCCCCCACAGGAATCAGGACTTACATATAACACATGGTTCGGCCGTCCGCATCTCGAGATGACGTGGTGGCACATTGTCGACTTCGCCTTATGGAATCGTCCAGAGGTGGTGGAGCAGATACTCAGATGGTATAACGACACAGCCTATCCCATAGCCCGTCAGATTGCTCAGCGCCAAGGGTTCAAGGGAGTACGCTGGATGAAGATGACAGACCCCTGGGCAGGCGAGGCACCATCAAACACTGGTTCTTTCCTTATCTGGCAACAACCCCACTACATCTACCTTGCAGAAGAAATGTATCGTGCCAACCCGACGGCCGAAACACTCAGACAATACGGAGAACAGGTAGAAGCCACTGCCGAATTCATGGCTGATTTCGTCACTGATGATGCCAAGACGAATCGCTACATCCTGAAAGGTGCCACAGCCATGCAGGAGTGTATGACCAAGGACATATCATACAACCACCCCTTCGAGCTGGCCTATTGGCGATATGGTCTGAACATCGCACAACAATGGCGCAAGCGTCAGGGGAAAGCCCGCATCACTCTCTGGGACGACATCATCAATCGTCTATCACCTTTACCAGAGCAAAACGGCATCTATACAGCAGGAATACCTCAGGGGGAATTCAGTGAAGCAGAAGCCTTCGACCCCTTTGGCAAACCAGACAAGAAGGTTGAGACATTTGCAGAAAAGTGCCGTAACGATCATCCCGCCGTACTTGGTGCATGTGGCATGCTACCACCAACCTCATTATTTAACGATGGCAAAATGAAAAAGACTCTCGACTGGGTGATGAAGCATTGGAACTGGCAGACCACTTGGGGCTGGGACTATGGTATGATTGCTATGGCTGCTGCCCGTCTGGGCGACCCAGAGACAGCACTCAATGCCCTACTTATTGACACGCAGAAGAACACCTATCTGCCAAATGGACACAATTTCCAAACCCCTGACCGCTTACGCATCTATCTTCCAGGAAACGGTGCCCTACTCTCGGCTATTGCCATGATGTGTGCAGGCTGGGATGGCTGCACAGAGCCTCTCAACCCAGGATTCCCAAAAGACGGTCAGTGGAATGTACGCTGGGAAGGCTTACAACGCATGCAATAGAAATAAATATTTAAATGTACGCGCGCACATAGAAAAACGTAAACGTTTGCTTAAAAATTTTATGGTTTTTGTGTTGATTTTCACTTTTTTTTCTTAATTTTGCAAACAGAAACATGCAAATTATCTAAAATCCGAGGGGCTTCGGCTCTGACTGACGAATAAGACTAAAACAAATGATGTATATCATCAAACTACTTTTAACGGCAACTTTAGGCTGGATGAGTATGACTGTATCAGCTGCTGCCACAGGTTCTCAGACCGATGAGGGAAGCCCCGTCGGATGGGCATCTGCAGACGGACAGACTACAGGAGGCAGCGATGAGAATCCTGTGACGGTGACAACTGCCACCGAACTGGTATCTGCCATGAAGTCATCAGGCAAGAAGACCATCTACATCAAAGGAACTATCAATATCGACGGACAGATAGCCATCAGTAAGGCCAGCGACAAGACCATCTACGGACTGCCTGAGAGTTCGCTCAGTAACACCAACCATTCGGACGAGAAGACCAAGAGCGGTATCCTGGTGCTGAAGAACTGTCAGAACATCATACTGAGAAACCTCACTTTCAAAGGAGCAGGTGCCTATGATATTGACGGCAACGACAACCTGACCATCCAGAACTGCCAGCGTATCTGGGTGGATCATTGCGATTTCCAGGACGGAGTTGACGGTAACCTGGATTGCCAGCATGGTAGCGACTTTATCACTATCTCCTGGTGCAGGTTCCGCTATCTGATAGCCCCATGGAGCGGAGGATCTGGAGGTGCTAAAGACCATCGCTATACCAACCTGATTGGCAGTGATGATAAGAATGCCGACGAAGACGAAGGTCATCTGCGCATCACATACGCAAGTTGCTGGTGGGACGAAGGATGCCGCGAACGTATGCCTCGCATCCGTTTCGGACAAGTACATATCGTGAATTGTCTTTATAGTAGCAGTGTGGCCAACTACTGTGTGGGAACAGGTTATCGCTGCAACACCTACGTTGAGAAATGTGTGTTCGTCAATCAGAAGAACCCTTGGAAGAACTATGCAACAAGCGGTACCTACACCGACTATAATATCACTGTGACAGACTGCATTGGAGCAAAAGACGAACAGAGCCATTCGGGGGCAATCGAATACTTCAACCCCTATACTGTCACAGGATACAATCTGACACCTATGGACAAGGATCAGGTGGAGGCAGAACTGAAGGAAAAGGCAGGAGCGACGCTCTCTATCGAGGAAGGCGAGAAATACACGACAAGACTCGACTCCCCAAACACTGACGATTCGCCCACAACATTCTACACGCTCGCTGGCACTAAGATGCAGCAACATGAGCGTGGACTCTGTATCGGCGTCGGGAAAGACGCCACAGGAAGAACTATCGCAAGGAAATTCTACAAATAGAATTATATTTAACCAACTTTATAACTAATTATTTTATGTCTAAAAACTTCAAAAAACTACGCTTTGTGCTGACCCTGGCATTCGCACTGTTTGCTATGGGTATTTCTGCGCAGACTAAGGTAACGGTTGTGGACGCCACAGGCGAACCGCTTATCGGTGCGAGTGTGATCGAAAAAGGCACCCAGAATGGTGGTGTGACCGATTTCGACGGTAATTTCACTATCAATTTGAAGGGAAGCGGCCATGTTATTGTCGTCTCTTACATTGGTATGAAGACCAAGGAAGTCAACATTTCTGGAAAAAGCCAGGTCAATGTGACACTTGAGGATGATGCCACCACACTGAACGACGTCGTCGTGATCGGTTACGGCTCTGTCCGCAAGAAGGATTTAACAGGATCAGTCTCTACCGTTAACAGTGAGACGCTGCAGGCTGTACCTGTTGCTAACGCCTCTGAGGCACTGACAGGTAAGATGCCTGGTGTACAGATTACAACAACAGAAGGTTCTCCTGACGCTGAAGTGAAGATTCGCGTGCGTGGTGGTGGTTCTATCACCCAGTCAAACGACCCGCTTTACATCGTTGACGGTTTCCCTGTTGAGTCAATCAGCGACATCCCTGCCAACGACATCGAGGACATCACCGTGCTGAAGGATGCTTCTTCTACCGCTATCTATGGTAGCCGTGGTGCTAATGGTGTTATCCTGGTAACCACCAAGAGTGGTAAGGAAGGTAAGACCAAGGTGAGCTACAATGCTTTCTACAGTTGGAAGAAGATTGCCAAGAAACAGGACGTTATCAGTGCTAAGGACTATGCCACATGGCAGTACGAGTTGGCTCTGCTGAAGAACAACAACGATCCTGAGAAGATTTCTTCTTACACCGACTATTTCGGCAACTATCAGGATCTGGATATGTATGACAATATCGCCACCAATGACTGGCAGGATCTGGTCTATGGTCGTACAGGTCATACATTCAACCACAACATCAACATTAATGGTGGTTCAGAGGCTATCAAGTATGCTTTCAGCTATGCCCACATGAACGATAAGGCTATCCAGATCGGTTCAAGCTACAAGCGTGACAACTTCTCACTGAAGTTGAACACCAAGCCCAGCAAGACCACGACTCTGGACTTCCAGGCCCGTTATTCAGATACAGACATCTATGGTGGTGGTGCACAGGATGCTACTGGTGTTTACGACTCTGACCGTCGTCTGCGCTATGCAGTGATTTACACCCCATTCCCCCTGAAGAATCTCGATCCTACAGCTGGCGCCGACGATGATGACATCGGTAACCTTTACAACCCGATTCAGTCACAGTATGACAACGACCAGAAGAAGGAGCGTAAGAACCTGAATATTGCTGGTGCTTTCGGATGGGAAGTCTATCAGGACTTGAAACTCCGCACAGAGTTTGGTTATGACGACTACAACGACTACGACCAGCGCTTTTGGGGTTTGACCACCTATTATATTAAGAACGTACCTGCGGTTGACAATCAGAACATGCCGGCTATCCGCCTGACTGCTACCAGCCGTCACCGTTTCCGCAATACTAACACGATCAATTACGACTTCAAGAAGATTCTCAACAGCGAGGATCACAGTCTGAACATCATGGCGGGTCACGAGTACGTGATTACCAAGAAGCGTGTGAACACTGACGAAGTACATGGATTCCCCGTTGACTTCGACGCAGAGACAGCATGGAAACTGACCTCTCAGGGTAAGCCCTATGCTATCGACGATGCATACAGTGCTGACGACAAGCTGCTCTCATTCTTCGGCCGTCTGAACTACAACTTCAAGGACCGCTACCTGCTGAGTGCAACATTCCGTGCCGATGCTTCTTCAAAGTTCTCTAAGGAGAACCGTTGGGGTTACTTCCCCTCAGTAGCCCTCGCATGGCGTATCTCTTCTGAGCCTTTCATGAAGGGTACAGAGAAATGGCTTGACGACTTGAAACTCCGCGTGAGCTATGGTACCGCAGGTAATAACAACATCCCTGTAGGACAGCTCGTACAGACCTATAGCCCAAAATCAACTGCATGGGTAAATGGAATTTCTTCATATTGGGCTCCAGACAAAACGATGGCTAACCCCGACCTGAAGTGGGAAACAACGATTACCCGTAACATCGGTCTTGACTTCACCCTCTTTGGTGGTAAACTGAACGGAACCATCGAGGCTTATTTGAACACTACCAAGGATCTGCTGATATCGTTCCCAACTTCAGGAACAGGTTACACTAGCCAGTATCGTAATATGGGTGAGACAGAGAACAAAGGTATTGAGTTCAACTTCACCTGGCATGCTATCAACCAGAAGAACTGGGGTATCGATCTCAGTGGTAACATTGGTCTGAACAAGAACAAGGTAAAGAGTCTCGGTGTGATGGATGACTTCGGTTGGAACACCAACTGGGCTTCTACCGAAATCGGTAACGACTACTGGATTTCTGTAGGCGATCCTCTCGGACAGGTTATCGGTTACCGTCTCGACGGCAATGGCCGCTATGAGGTGAGTGACTTCGCAGGCTATGATGAGAAGAGCGGCTGGATCCTGAAAGACGGTGTGGCAGATGCTACTGCTGTTGTTGGAACTATTCGTCCAGGTTCACTGAAGCTGAAAGACCTCGATGGTGATGGATACGTAACATACGATAAAGATGTTGAAGTACTAGGTAATGTGAATCCTTCTGCATTCGGTGGATTTACACTGTCTGGTCATGCTTATGGCTTCGACCTGAGTGCAGCATTCAACTTCAGTCTTGGAAACAAGGAATACAATGCCAATAAGATTGAGTACACCTCAACATCTAAGTACCAGTACCGCGGTATGGCAACAGATATGGAAGCTGGCAAGCGCTGGACCAACCTTGATCCTGAGACCGGTCTGCTGAGCAATGATCCTACTCGTCTGGCTGCCCTAAATGCCAATACCACTATGTGGTCACCTTACATGGCAAGATTTGTACTTACCGACTGGGCTCTTGAGAACGCATCATTCCTGCGTCTGAACACCCTCTCACTGGGTTATACCATTCCTGCTACGCTGACCAAGAAGGCCGGCATCAGCAGCCTGCGTTTCTACGTTACTGCTTACAATGTATTCACTATCACAGGCTATAGCGGTTTCGACCCAGAGTCTGACTGTTATCGTCGCACAGCCCTGACGCCAAACGTTGACCACTCTGGTTATCCACGTAGCCGTCAGTTCGTTGTTGGTTTGAACTTGAATTTCTAAAATGAAGGAGGATCATAAAATGAAGAACTATATTAAATTATCAATACTGTCAATGTCGTTGGTTGCCTTTGCATCCTGCGATATGGATGCTCCCAGTATCTCTACGCTCGACGAGTCATCAGTCTTCGCGACTTACTCTCTGGCTGAGTCTGAGGTGATGTCCATCCATGTATCTTTCGGTGAGCAGAACTCTTACCGTGGACGTTTCCTGCCTTACTACGGAGTGAATACTGATGTTGAGTGGGGTAACGCCCCTTCATTTGCAGATCGCGTATCTGACAAGCAGAGCCTTTGGAACTATGCGACACTGCCTGGTAATGGTCAGATGAATACCCCTACAGCGCCTAACGCATATGACAAGTTCTACGAGGGTATTGAGCGTGCAAACCTCGCTATTGCTGGTATCCGCAAGTACGGTAAGATTGAGGAAAATGCCAACATGCGCCATCTGCTGGGTGAGGCTCTGACACTGCGTGCCGTCATCTACAACGACCTCATCAAGGCTTGGGGTGATGTACCTGCACGTTTCGAGCCCAATAACTCAGACAATATGTACCTGCCTCGCACCAATCGCGATGTTATCTACAAGCAGTTGCTGGCTGACCTTCTTGAGGCTGAGGGCTATTGCTACTGGGCTAACGAAAATGCCATTACAAAGACTACAGAGCGCGTCAGCAAGGACTTCGTGAAGGGTCTCCGCGCACGTCTGGCTCTCTATGCCGGAGGTTATGGTCTGCGTGGCGACGGCTATCGTTTGTCAAAAGATCCTGACCTGGCACCTGCCAAAATGTATGAGATTGCCAAGAAGGAGTGTGAAGAGGTCATCGATCACGGCTCAAGCAGACTCGGATCATTTAAGGAAAACTTCGTCAAACTCTGTGAAGACAATGTTACCGCAGGTGGTGAGAGCCTTTGGGAGATTCCATTCTCTGCAGGTCGTGGTCGTGTACTCTATACATGGGGACTCAAGCATAATGCAAAAGACCAGTACACCCAGCAGGCACAGGGTGGTGTGAACCGCGCTGTCTCTACCCTCTACTACGACTATGATCCAGAAGATGTACGTCGTGATATCACCGTTGTTCCTTATGAGTGGAGCAAGGAGCAGGTTTCAGGCAATTCTTACGTAACCCTCAGCGGTCTGAACAAGATGTGCTTCGGTAAGCTCCGTTATGAGTGGATGAAACGTATTGTTACATCTACCAACGATGACGGTGTGAACTGGCAGTACATGCGTCTTGCCGACGTCTATCTGATGGCAGCAGAGGCAGAGAACGAATTAGGTAGCACAGAAACTGCATGGAAATTCATGCAACCCATCCTTGATCGTGCATTACCCGCAGCTAAGGTCTTAGAATTGAAGGCTAAATATACAGCCAGTCAGCAGGCTTTCCGCGAGGCTATCTACGATCAGCGTGCCCTTGAATTTGCTGGTGAGGCTCTCCGTAAGGCTGACCTCGTCCGCTGGGGTAACATCGACACCAAGATGGCTGAGGCAAAGGCAAAGTTAACCCGGCTGGCTAACCGCACAGGCGAATATGCCGGTCTGCCTGACAAGGTGTATATCAACAACACTATGGATGCCAATGACATTAAGGTATATGGTCTCAACATGGGTGAGGATGATCCTAATGTCATCAACACCCTCGACGGTTGGGAGTCAAAGAACTGGTTCGGCTCAGACGATAAGCCATCACTGACAAGCGACATCATCGATGGTCTTTATGTAAACACTCCAAGCACGAACTGCCTGTGGCCGATTTGGCAATATGTAATTGATGCCAGCAACAATAAGCTGAACAATGATGGTAACTATGGACAGTTGTCAGACTAATAAAAAACAAGATTGAAATATGAAAAAGATATTTATAAAGTCAATAGTGTTCGGGCTTGCAACATTGGCCATGGCATCATGCAGTCAGCCCGGAGATGAAATTACGAGCATCACATACAGCCGCAATTTCTCACCTACCAGCCTTGAAGCAAAGGTTCGCAACCGTACCAATGTTGAGCTGAATTGGAATATCGCTCAAGGCGTAACCTTATATAACATCGAGGTATATGCCAACGACAAACTTACATTTGCAGGTTCTCCAATGAAGACTCTCTCTGTAAACCCAGATGAAGTGCCTGTTACTATTACAGGTCTTGATGGTGAGACAGACTACTCGTTCCGCGTTCAGGCTACTGATGGCAACACCAGCCGCGACTCAAAGTGGAGCACAGCATGGGTTAAGACCGATGCTGAGCAGATCTTCAAAACTGTAAAGGAAGAAGATATCAAGGGAACATCAGTGATCCTTCGCTGGACTGCCGGTGAGGAGGCTGCTACCATTACATTGACTCCTGGCAACATTGTCTATAATGTTACTGCCGACGATATCAAGGCTGGTGCTGCAAACGTAACAGGCCTGCAGCCTGAAACCGAATACACAGCCGTTCTGGCCCGTGCCAATGGAAAGACTCGTGGTACGATTTCGTTTAAGACCAGTATCGACCTTGCTGATACAGACATCCTTGTTAAGGCTGGTGCTGATATCGCAGAGGTTATTAACAACGCTCCAGAGGGCTATCGTCTGATTGTAGAGCCAGGTGAGTATGGTATTGCTACAGATGCTGCTGCATTTGGTGGATCTGTTACCATCAGCAAGAAACTCACGATCAAAGGACTGAAGCAGGGTGATCACCCGGTTATCAAAGGTCGCTTCAAGGTAGAGGCTGAGTTTGCGATGGATCAGGTAACACTCGACGGTAAGGGTACTGATGGCGGTCAAGCTTTCGACTTCACTGCAGATGGCAATATTGAAAGTTTCTCTGTAACCAACAGTGAGGTTAAGAACTTTACAAAGGGATTCTTCTATCTCAATAAGGCTACCCTTATTAATAAGATTACTATCGAAGGTAACACCATCAGCTACATTGAGTGCTCGGGTGGCGACTTCCTTGACAGCCGTAAGGGTGGATTCAATTCACTGACATTCAAGAACAACACCGTATTCGAGAGTGTTAAGGAACGTGATGTCGTTCGTATGGACGATGCTTCAAAGACCATCAGTGCTTCTCCTGTTATCGTATTCGACCACAATACATTCTATAATGTTGGTAGTGGTGGTGCTAACTATCGTATCTTCTATGTACGTTTCGCTGGTAACAAGATCACCTTCACCAACAATCTGGTTGTAGGTACTAACTACAAGCGCGGATTCGCCAATCAGAAGAATACAGATGCTGCTCCTACATTGGACAACAACGTATACTTTAACACTGAGAACCTGATTTCTGCAGGTGCTTCTGCTGATGCAACCATCACTTGGTTTGACACCGCAGGAACAGTGCTTGATCCTCAGTTCAAGGATGCTGCCAATGGAGACTTCACAATCGGTAACGACAACGTGAAGGACAAGAAGGCAGGTGATCCTCGTTGGTATTAATCAAACATTTCTCTATGATAGAGGTGGACTGTTCGGTTCACCTCTATTTTTTTGTCCCAGGGCCTGGGACATTTTTTTGGTAAGCGGTCATTTTAGACCGTATTGCGTACCATATATATAATGATTATCTTTGCGGCGTTTTGTTTTTAAACGCTTCATAGAATGATCAACAAGAAAA
>OMXO01000168.1 GCA_900315035.1 uncultured Prevotella sp. | reverse complement strand
AAGATGCAAAGAAAAAGCTCAAGACGAAATAAGAACTCTTTTGTATATCTTCTTTTAAAAAAGGTGCACGCTGATTCCTCAGTCATGCTGCTTCAACCAGTCAGTAAGCACCTCGCAATACTCTTTGTGGGCATCTACGAAGCACATGTGACGGGAATGGCGGAACAGATGCCATCGGCTATTAGGAATGTTCTCGTAAAGAGAGGCGGCAACAACTGGGGTGCAGATGTCTTGCGTACCACTACAGATCAGTGTCGGCAGGGATATCTGGCTCAGCTTGTCTGTGTATTCAAAGTCCTTCAGACTGCCTAAAGGCTGATACTCATTGGGACCCCAGCCATACAGGTAAGCCTCTGTTCCAGCACGCTTCGGGCGCTTTAGGCACTCAGGCGAGTTCTCGTCGATGTTGGTCACATAAAGCTCGAAGTAGTGCTCGTTGGCGCGAAGGTAGCCTGGGGCATCCCATTTTCCGGTAGCTTCTGCTTGCCTGATCGCCTCCTGGTCTTCTGCCGGCATGTATTTGATGAGTCGGTGCTGTTCGCTGGCCCACAGTGAACTGGAGGCATGACCTGATGAGAGGATCAGTGACTTGACGCCTGCGGGCTTCTCGTCGATGGCATACGCTATCGCCTGCATAGCACCCCACGACTGACCCCACGACTGACCGAGAATGTGAACCTCGTCCAGATGGAGATGTTGGCGGATGGCGATGAGTTCGTCGATCCACGTCTTCAACGTCCATAGTTCAGGATGCCCGTCGAGATAGGAGTTGCCGCAGCCTATCTGGTCGTATGATATGACTTGCCGTCCGGTATCTGCAATGCAGTCGAGTACCTCGAAATAGTTGTGTGTACTTCCTGGTCCTCCGTGGAGCAGCAGTAAAGGAGCTTTCTCGGAAGGTTCGCCTACGATGCGGTAGTAGGTCTTGTAACCCATAAATGGCATATAGCCCTCGGTGATGTGGTGGTTCATTTTATGCGTCTTAATTATTTATTGTTTGCGGATGCGAAAATACACATTTATTTTGAATTAGCAAAGTTTTCAAAGACTATTTAATATAATATGTAGATATTCTTATTGTCGTAATATGTGGGCTAATATAAACTTAAAAAGTGCAAATATTCCTTGCGAGTAGTATATTGCAGGTTAAAAAATACTAAAAGTCACTACCTGCGGGGTTGTAAGTGTTGTGTATTTCACCTAATATATGTACCTTTGCACCCGCAAAAGTGCGTATTGCGCTGGCTCGATAGCTATCAATACCCTGATAAAGAGCAACTTAGAAAAATCGGAATGACATCCGTTTTCAGTGCCGACGGTAAGAATGTACCGTGCACTGTCATCGAAGCTGGTCCTTGTGTTGTTACTCAGGTTAAGTCTGTAGAGAAGGATGGCTATCAGGCTGTTCAGCTCGCCTTCGGAGAGAAGAAGGAGAAGAATACCACCAAGGCAATGATGGGTATCTTCAAGAAGGCTAACACAACACCAAAGGCCCACTTGGCCGAGTTCAAGTTTGATACCGAGTTGAATCTCGGTGACACCGTCACGGTTGACATCTTCGAAGGTGCAGAGTTCGTTGACGTTGTCGGTACATCAAAAGGTAAGGGATTCCAGGGCGTCGTGAAACGCCATGGTTTCGGTGGTGTAGGCCAGAGCACACACGGTCAGGACGACCGTCTGCGTAAGCCCGGTTCTATCGGTGCTTGTTCTTATCCCGCTAAGGTGTTCAAGGGAATGCGTATGGGCGGCCAGATGGGAGGCGACAGAGTGACAACTCAGAACCTCAAAGTGTTAAAGGTAATACCGGAGCACAACCTGATCCTCATCAAGGGTAGTTGCGCTGGTTACAATGGTTCAACTGTAATAATCAACAAGTAAAGATGGAAGTTAGCGTATTAAATATCAAAGGTCAGGAGACCGGAAGAAAGGTAACTCTGAACGAGGCTATCTTCGGCATTGAACCTAATGACCACGTTCTTTATCTGGATGTAAAGCAGTATCTGGCCAACCAGCGTCAGGGTACCGCTAAGTCAAAGGAGAGAAGCGAGATCTCTGGTTCTACTCGCAAGCTTGGTCGTCAGAAGGGCGGCGGCGGTGCGCGTCATGGTGATATCAACTCTCCGCTGCTCCGTGGTGGTGGTCGCGTATTCGGTCCCACACCCCGTGACTATGGCTTCAAACTGAACAAGAAAGTGAAGGCTCTTGCTCGTAAGTCTGCTCTGTCTTACAAGGCTCAGGAGAATGCGATCGTAGTTGTTGAGGACTTCGACATGGAGGCCCCCAAGACTAAAGAATTCGTAAATATTGCTAAAAATCTCAAAGTAGATAGCAAGAAGTCTCTCTTTGTTTTGTCAGGCACTAATAATAATGTATATTTGTCGGCTCGCAATCTGCAGGGTGCAGAGGTGATGGAGGCTTCAACACTCAATACCTACAAGGTTTTGAATGCTGATGTGCTTGTGATCTCTGAGAAGTCTCTGGAGACAATCGACGCTATCTTAAACAAGTAAAAGGAGACATCAGATATGGCATTTATCATTAAACCCCTGGTCACTGAGAAGATGACCAAGATTACAGACAAGTCTTCTGTAGAGAAAACTTAT
>OMXO01000061.1 GCA_900315035.1 uncultured Prevotella sp. | reverse complement strand
ACCATGCTTGCTTTTAAACTTGCAATAAAACCATCTAATAGTAACAGTAATATATGAAAAAGGTATTTTTTAAAACAATTCTACCTGCTGTATTGACTGTCCTTATCTCGTCGTGTAGCGGTTTCGAGACACATCCCTACGATGTGAACATCAAGGGGGAGAAAGGTATCAATGCCAAGCAGATGGCAATCATTGAGAAAGAGTTTGCCAACAAGGAAGAACTTCGCATCGCGTTTATCAGCGACACCCACCTCTGGATTGGTGATGCACGTGATCAAGTGGAAGATGTGAACCGCAGAAAGGTCGACTTCGTGGTGCACTGTGGCGATCTGACAGATACCGCTACGGAGAAGGAATACGAATGGTCGCGTGATGTGCTGATGGGGCTGAACTGTCCGTTTGTGGCATTGATTGGCAATCACGACTTCCTCGGAACTGGTAACCAGACTTATGAGGTGATGTATGGCGATTGCGACTTCTCGTTTATTGCAGGTCGCGTCAAGTTCATTTGCCTGAACACCAATGCTGTGGAGTACGACTACTTGGCTTCAGTACCTAACTTCGACTTCCTGGAGGAGCAGTTTACAAAGGATACTGACAAGTTCGATCGTACTGTCATCGTGATGCATGCTGCACCTTACAGTGACCAGTTTAACAACAACGTATGCAAGGCTTTCCGCCGCTATCTGGATTTTGCCCCAGGACTGATGTGCTGCATCTACGGTCATGACCACAACGACACGGTCTCCGACATCTACTGACATGTACATTGCATGTCATGGCTGGCGATAGCCTCGATATACAGCAGAGTAAGTTTGAACGGCGGCTTGAGCGCAAGCAGAATGCCTGGTTGTCGTTGATTCCTACCCATTTCGTCATCCAGAATGCCGGTAATATGGGTACGCTGTCGGCTGGTATAGGTTGGAGCTATGGTAAGAACAGGAAGTGGGAGACGGAACTGATGTTAGGCTTCATTCCTAAGCATGATTCCTCACGCCCCAAGTTGACAACGACCTTTAAGGCCAACTATATCCCCTGGAAAATCGATCTTTCGAAGATCTCAGGAAAGATACCCGATGATCGCTGGAGGTTCTGCCCACTGACAGCCAGCCTCTATATCAACACTGTTTATGGACATGAGTTCTGGAAGAGCCAGCCAGGTCGCTATCCCGATGACTATTATCAGTTTATGTCAACCAAGTTCCGTCTGAATATTGCCCTAGGCGAGCGCATCGAGTTCAAGATTCCTGAGAGCAAACGCAAAAGACATAGCCGTGTCGCACTGTTCTATGAGTTCAGTACGTGTGATCTCTATGTCCGTTCCATGTTCCAGAGTAGCGATGTGAAGCTGAAAGATATCATCGGACTCTCCATAGGTGCAAAGTTCTATACTAATTAAGATGTATCGGAGACTTATCATTTTCTTTTCAGCCATTATGGTTGGGTCGGCAACAGTTGGGGCAGACACAGACATCTGTCCCCAACTGCTGCCTGATAGTGTTGCACAGGCTGTTGCTTCTGGCGATACTGTCATTCAGAAAGAGAGTATATGGAAGCGTGTATCCGACAAACTAGGAGCGCGTTACTATAAATCAAAACACGACTCTGCCTATGTGGTGCGCCCAGAAGGCAAAGGCTTGACGCTGAAGGTAAGGATGAACCAGACGGGTAATACGTTCCATGCCAAGGGAACAGTCGATGGCATCTACTCGAAATCGGATCTCAGCACCAGTCATAAAACCACGTTCTCTCTGGCTGCCACCTATCGAGGCATAGGAGCTGCCATTGCCATCAATCCCGCCAAGTGGAGTGGTGTCTATAAGGACTATGAGTTTAATCTCAACTATTATGGCAGCCGCTTCAGTCTCGATTTGAGTTATCAACGGTCAGAATCGCTGTCGGGTGATTTTCATGGTGATAGAGGGGACAAAAGGCTTGAGTCAGGCGAAGCGACGCTGAAAGTGCTGAATTTTGTAGGCTACTACACCTTCAATCATCGCCGTTTCTCTTATCCTGCTGCTTTTACGCAGAGCTATATTCAGCGTCGCTCAGCAGGCTCGTGGCTAATTGGAATCAGTTATCAGGGCGGTAGTATCAAAACCAACGATGAGCTAATAAAGAGAGCTCCCGATGCTCCAGTGACAACTATCGAGTTCGGGCATGTGGGTATTGGCGGTGGTTACGGCTACAACCTTGTGCTGGGCCGTAAATGGCTGCTCCATGCCTCTATCCTGCCTACCGTTGTGGTCTATAATCGCAATAAGATGATCGTGAATGGTGAAGAAAAAGAGGCTGAACATGTTCGCTTCAACATGATTTTTAATGAACGGCTGGCTGTCGTTTATAATTTCTCTCAGCGCTTCTTCGCTGGTGCCACTCTTGTCATGAACAATTCTGTCTTCGATGACAAGAATGTGGTCGTCAACCAGAACAAGTGGCGAGCCCGCGCATTCCTCGGCATGCGTTTCTGAGTTATTTCTTCGGAAAGAAATCTTCTATTACCACACACTGTCCTTGCGAATTGCCCTTTACAATTTTCAGGGAGTCGTAGAGTGTGTGGTGATAGACTTCGTATGCTGCCATCGTGAGCGTATCGCCTATGATGTCAATCGTCTGGTAGTAACGACTATCTGTGCCAAACCTGTCATAACGCTCGTTCTGATAGAGATCATAGTTCTTGGGTGAGCAGTGACTCACTGTATAGACAGGTGTCGTAGCCACTCCATTGTCATGAGCCGTCATACGGGCATAGTTGTGTTCATGAGCCTGCAAGACGAGATCCACGCCATAGTCTTCTATCAGTCCATTAAAGACCCATCGCTGGATGAGATTACGTGAGGCACTCCTGATGGAAAACAGCGGATGGTGGAGCACGACAATCTTCCAGCGGGCACGACTCTGCTGCAGCTGTGTCTTGAGCCAGTCACGCTGTGTAAGCAGGTAGGGCAGTTCGCGATTGCTGTCGAGGAGGAAAAACTGCACGGGACCATAGCAAAGCGTATATACCTGATTGTCGCCAATCATGGAATCGAGGAAGTAGGAGAAGGTCAAAGAGAAACGGCGCTCTAAGTGCTGGATGACGCCTTTCCGATAATCATGATTGCCCGTTACAGCCAATATAGGCATGGCCTGCGCCACACTGTCGATGTTGCGGAAACCCTCTTCCCACCAACGATGCATAGGCCCATCTACAAAGTCACCACCACAGACGAGGAATTCACGTTGCGGATGACGGTTCAGTGCTTCACGTAGGAAACGGTTCGTCTCGCCACCAATGGAATCCTGTATATCGCCCACATAGAGGAATGACACTTTGTTGGTGTCAGTATGCTGCGTTTGAAACTGATACCAAGGAGAGGCCTTTCCGTTGGTGACCGCCCGATAGGAATAGACCGTAGCTGCCTTGAGGGAGCGCAGACGAGCCACACAGTAGGCTGCTTGCCCACCGCGGGAGTGGAACACCTCGCCTGGAGCCTCCACGCGGATTGTATCACTGTCAGTGAGACAGACTAACTCCAACCATGAGGGATGAACTACCGTATCAGCTTGCCAACTGATATTACGCGAGAACGGCTGGTCATCTCCAAAGGTAAGCAACACGTGAGCAGGCTTCAGTGACGGCACGTAAGTCTCTTCGTCATCCTCAACGAACCATGTGTGCCAGCGTGATGCTATCCAGCAGCCCAACACGATGACAATCACAAATCCAATACCCAGTTTCAGCTTCCTCATGTTATAAGGCTATTTCCCGAGGAATTTGGTGTCGAGATAGTGCTGGAAAGCGTCTTTATAGAGGTCGCCAATCGGAAGATTGGTGTCGGAATCCAGAATGACCCGGCTCTTGTTGACTTCTTGGATTTTGTTGAGATTGATGATGTATGACCGATGGATTCGCATGAAATAGTCGGGCAGATGCTCTTCTATCTTCTTCATGGAGAGTAGGGTGATGATAGGTTTCGGATCGTTCTCAATCCAGACTTTCAGGTACTCGCTCATGGCTTCAACATAACGGATGTCGCTGATGCTGACCTTTACGATGCGATAGTCTGTCTTGAGAAAAATGACGTCATCGGAGGCCTTGATAGCAGGTTCTGTGTTTGCTGCTGGCTCCAGACGCTCACGGACGCGGTTGGCCGCCCGCATGAAATCCTGTAGGCCAAAGGGTTTCAGCAGGTAGTCAACGGCATTGACCTTAAAGCCCTCTATGGCATATTCTGCATAGGCAGTGGTAAAGACCACTAGCGGTGGTGCGACCAGTGTCTTAATGAAATCCATACCGTTGAGGTCGGGCATGTTGATGTCGCAGAATATGACATCGACCGTGTCGTTCGACAAGTACTGATGAGCTTCGAGTGCACTTTGGCACTGGGCTGCCAGTTCGAGAAACGGTACTTTGCCAATGTAGGCAACTATCTGTTGGAGCGCCAATGGCTCGTCATCAATGGCCATGCATCTGATCATGAGAGTGGAATGTTTAGTTGTACACTATAATAATCGGGATTGTCTTGTATCTTAAGTGTGAATCGGTTATCGTAGAGGAGTTTCAGACGCTGGCGCACATTGGCCAGCCCTACGCCGCCCTTCATTTCCGACGTGCCGTCGCCTATCCGTTGCCTTTCCTCATTGCTCTTCTCTGCTTTTGAGTTGCGGCATGAGAATCGGAGTTCCGTACCCGCTATTTCAACCTTCACATCGATGAATGAGTCGTGCTGATAGCTGATGCCATGCTTAAAAGCATTCTCGATGAAGGTGATCAGCATGAGAGGAGGTATCATCAGGTCGGGGGCTTGCTGCGGCAGGTTAATCTGTATTTTCACCTTGTCGGTATATCGCAAGCGCATGAGCGTGATATAGTTGCGTATGAAGTCGAACTCCCGCGTCAAAGGAACGCCCTTCTTGTTGCCTTCATATAGCACGAAGCGCATCATCTTCGACAGTTCCAGAATGGTAGATTTGGCCTTCTCGGTATCAATATCTACCAGGGCATGGATATTGTTGAGGGTGTTCATGAAGAAGTGGGGATTGATCTGATATTTCAGATACTCCAACTGTTGTTCAAGATTCTCTTTTTCCAGACGGAGCAACTTCTTCTGGTCATTGCGCGTCTTGAAATAGTACTTCGCACTCAGGTTGATGCCGCACATGAGGATGAGCATGACAATAAAGGCAATGTCGCGTTCGCTCATATAGCCTGGTGGCCTGTTATGGCGTGGCTTATGAAAATCGGGCTCGTGTTCGTGGGGGGGAGGATTGTGCATCTCCATCCGATGCATAGGACGGTGCTGGTGGCGGAATTCATGCGGGCGCTGGTTGAACTGAAAGAACGCGAACAGCCCAATCATACAAAGCATAGACAGACCGTAGAGCCATCGCTTGTGGCGATAGATGAGAAGAGGAGCCAGAATAAAGTTATGGACAAGGAAGTATGCCAGGAAAAGCGCCAGATGGCGCCATACCATGAAGATTTCTTGCCAATCGAACGACTGATCGTCGTTGCTGGCCATACGCGCATAAAGGCTTAGCAGTGGCGCTGCCAAGAGTAATCCCCACAGCGCCACATAAGCCATATTTTCATATTTCGACTGTTTCTGCATCCACATATAGAAACGTATCTTTCAATGATTTATTGTGTTACCATCCACCAGGTCGGTTTCCACCGCCGGGAAACCCACCGCCCATGCCACTGCTGATGGAGCTTAAGGCTGTGACCGACTGGGTAGCAGAACCCAAAGAGAGTGTGTAGTTGGAGCCACTCTCCATGCCGGGTGCACTGACGATAATGGTACCGTTAGTGTAAGAGTAGGGGGGCATGGTGAACGATGCCAGCGTGGTGGAGCCATTGGAGACGGTCACAGTACTATTGGCGCTGACAGACCCGCTGGTTGTGGCGATGCCCTGTGTGGTGGAGCCCAGTGAACCATCCATACGACCGCCGATGCCGAATATCTTGGTTCCCGAGATGTAGAGCTTCTTCTGCTCGTTGATGTCGATGCCTGCCTCGGCACCGCCGGCACCCATGGCAATCAATGTACCGCCTTTCAGATACATGTTGCCGTTAGCATCTATTCCATCATTATTTGTGCCTACAGCGACCACCGTACCACCACTGATAGTTAGATCGCCTGAGGAATTGATAGCATCGTCGTGGGCTGACACCATGACGGTGCCATCCGTGATGTCAAGAGTTCCTTTGCTTTCTATGCCTTCACCGTTGTTTCCCGTGGTGCGAACCATGAGATCGCCACCAGAGATGTTCAATACACCGTGTACATTCTTTGTTCCGATCTTGATGCCTTTGGGCGATGAGGTATAGGCATCATCAAGGTTGTCTGTATTCCCGGTATAGTTATGGCTTTCAGAAGAGCCGTTGCTATAGTATAAGTTTCCCGTGGTAATCACGCGGATCTTGCCGCCGCTGATGTAGGCCTCCCAATCGGCCTTCAGGCCCTTACCGCCACTACCGGTAGCCATGACGTTGACCTCGCCACCCTTGATAGTCATGATACTGTCGCACTTGATGCAGGTAGCCGCCTTGGTCTCCAGGTCTTCGGTGTCCCATGTGCCATTTCCTGTGCAGATGACATTGGTGCGTCCACCGTTGATGACGATGTCCTTCTCGCAGTTGATGCCCTTGGCTCCTGCACCCGAAGACTCGATATTGATGATGCCCCCGTTGATGACCACCAGATCACTGGCTTTGATACCATGATTGACGGTGGTATTGACATAGAGATTCACCCCCTTGTCGATAACCACGTAGCTCTTGCTGTGGATCCCATTGTTATAGGTGCCATAGACATCGAGGGCGCCCGTGCCGCTGACGAGTAGTTTACCTTTGCTATAGAGCGTTCCCTTATGGTCGGTGGCGGTACCGTCAGTCAATTTGTTAGAGCCGGTGAGCACCAGGTAGGCAGCCATCTTACTCTCAATGTCAAGGGCAGTCGATGAGGGATTGGTAATGTCTGCATTATTCAGATTGACCTCAAAATCTGTTTTGCCATCGATGGTTAACGAACCATTGGCAGTAGTGCCACTGACCACATAGCATATTCCTTCGTTTGACCCGTGGTTGGCTGTAATATGGCCGTCTTCCACCGTTATCTCTACACCGTTTTCCGTCTTGGCTACGGGATTAGCCATATCGATGGTCACTTGCTTGGAGAATGTCTGCTTGCTGATATCGTCTGTACTCTCCGGATAGTAGGCTGAGGTGTTGCCAGTAGGTTCGGAAGAAGTTTTGTCGATAGTTACTTGGTAGGACAGCAGCTCGCCAGAGCCAGCGGTACTGCTGCCAGAGCCGCCGTTCATCATGTCGCCGCCACTGGGGGCAGTCCTTTCTGAAACGGAGTTGCCATTCCCGTAAAAACTGTCGAAAGGGTCATCTGTTGAGCAGGCTATCAATGCTGCCACCACGGCAGCGAGCATCATCATCTTTGCTTTTGTCTTCATTTTGTTTTAATTGTTTAATTATTCATCATGCGTTTCGATGGTGCAAAGATAGGCAGAAAGGACTTGCCGGCCAAAAACTTTCAACGAACCAGTCTGATTCTTCAGCGAATCGGATTCAGAAAACAAAAAAGGAGTGTACACTCACGTGCACACTCCCTTCTTTAATGAACTTATGTATTTGATGATAATTATGCTATCATGTCAAATCATTGGAGCAATTACTCAGGGATGTAGAACCAGTCAGCGGGTACACTCTGGCGCTCAGTCATCCAGTCCTGTGATGGATCGACAGCGATGATCATCGGAGCCTCACCTGCTTTTGGGAACTGAACCTTGAACACACCCTCATTGTTCTTCTGTTCCACCTCAATGCTCACGTTATGAACACCATTGAGACCTGTCCAACCCGTTACGTCGTCGAGTTTCAAATCCGGGCTTGTCTGGAAGGTATCCTGACCACCGGCAGCATATTCCTTATTGCCAATCTTCAAGACAAATGGGAGTGTTCCTCCAAGGTGACGGATCACGGCCTCCTGACGCTTACCCTTCTCATTCCATTTAGTCACCACACCGTTAGTATAGGTAGGACTAATGGTTCGAATCTCAGTCACATCGACAACGATATCGTTGAAGTCGAAGTCATCGGTAGAACCCAGGTCCTCAATCATATAGCGCACGGTCTTCACCTCTTCGATGTCGTCGCCCTCCTCGATCTTGATGGGCTTCGGAACAGTCTTGCCATACACCAGGAACACCACGTCATTGCAGTCCCAGTCAGAATCCTTCAGATCAGCATCCTCACAGCCGATAATCATCACCTCGTTGTCCTCAGCGATATTGGCGGGACGAGGCACGTTCTGCAGGGCGAGCATCTGGCCCTTCAGCGATGACTCATGGGCACCTACATTATTAATCTCGTGATATTTACCATCCCAGTCACCGCTACCTGATACCGTGACATCCAGATAAAAGTACATCTCAGCACCCACGGGGAAATCGTGGAAAGTGTAAGGGGTAGAACGCACGGCCGTCACCTGGTTCTTTGCGCTCCAGTCGGGAGTCCAGCGGTCAGTACCGTCTGTATTGTAGAGGCTGTTCCAATGACCATAGCCCCAGTCATACCACTGACCATGCAGGTTATGCCATTCGTCATTGTCCAGATCCTTTATCTGGATGGTACCTGTCTTGGTTTCATCCTGCTGATTCTCGTCAGAACCTCCCAGACTGGCCTTGTTGATCTTCTCCCACACCAGGTAATCGACGCCATCCACCACGACGTGGAGGTTCCACATGGCTCCTGCCTGACCTTGATAGATGGGGATAATGGTGAAGTCGTTGCCAGGAACGGTCATATAGAAAGGATTGCCCAGACGACGGTTGTCCTCACCTTCCACCAGTTGCTCGTGCATCCAAGCCAGTGTATTGTTATCGACCTCATACCAACTACCAGTGGTGATACCGCCCTCATTGGCACGAGTGCGAGCCTTATTTTTACTACCAAGGCGATAGTCGCTCTGCTTGGTGCTGAAGTCCCAGTTCTGGTTCATATCTACATTGGGATACTTCTTCATAAAGTTCTGGGCATAGGTCTGCTTGGTATTGTTTTCGACTTTGCTGTTGTCAAACAAGTCATTCTTACTTGTGCAGGCTGTCATCACGCCTGCTGTGATTACCATCAATAGATTCTTTACGTTCATTTTCATTTTATTTTATGTTATTAAATATGTTATTTGCGATTGTTTGCTGTTGTCAACTTTTGACAGTGCAAAGTTATGACGGAAAACAATAGAAATCAAGATTGTATAGATGATAATATGGATGAATATGGACGTGTGTGGATGGTATGTACCAGATAATCAGTTGGTTGCGTTTTCTTGATATGGAGGTTAATATGGAAGAATCAAGGTGCCGATAAGCATCAAAAAATCCCGGATCTAAGACTGATCCGGGATAGAATTATCTAAAATGCCATTCTTTTCTTCTTGTAGGCGGGCATTGATTTCGAAGAGTTGCTTGTTGTTTTTCATCACCCGTTCATTCATCCATTTGAGTTTATGGTTAGATGCTTCAAGTTCTTCATTCTTCTTCTTGACCTCTTGCTGTGCTAAGGCCAGTTTCTTTTTCTGTTTGAGAAGAATAGTAAGGAATGAGAAGAATACAATGGCTAATATTGTACCGATAGTGGCGATGATATATAATAGTTTCGTGTTGCGGTCGATGGCATCTTGGTAATTTTTCTCGATGACATTCAGCACGGGGGATATCTGATTGGCCCTCATACGGGTGTTAAAGAAGTTGTTGCATTGCCATGTGAATCGGATATACCTATAAGAGCGTTCCAAGTCACCGTCAATATTGAGCAATTGTGCTAAGTTGATAAGGGCGGCTTGGTCCATGACAGCACAACTGACGTCATCGAAGGCCGATTTGCCTAACCAGTAACGTACCATCTTCTCATTGCCAATGTTGGCATAGACAATGTGCCGATAGTAGGCGGCATAAGCATCCTCATGGGTGCCTGACACAGTCTTGTTGAGCCATTTGTCGCTCACTTTCAGGGCTTCCTGGTATTGCTGTCTGGCGCAAAGTACCGACATCTGAAGATGTAGGTAATTGTCGCTCGCGGGATCGACAACTGTCAACAGAGAGTCGCGATAATGGTCTTGTTCTGCATAATAATAGTCGCGAATCTGGGGTATGAGGGTATAGGCTGCAACCTCACCACAGACGTGCATACATGCATCGAAGTAGTCTGTCAGTCCCTGGCGGTCGAGTGCTGTCTTGTCTGTTTTCTGCAGGATGCCGCTGGCTTCAACATACATGCCTGCATTTGAGCATTGGCGTGCCAATAGGGCGCGATAACGATTGGAGACAGCCAGCCGATTAACCTCCTTGGCGAGATCGACAATCAATTGGGCGTAGTGAATGGCAGAGTCGTTCTTAAATGGCTTATAGAGCCAGAAGAGCTGTTCGGCAATTTCTAACCGGTTTTCTGCATTTTTCGCCTTCATGAATAAATCGTAGGTCTCTTTAATCTCCTCTTCCTTTGCCTGTACATAAAGGGGCGATTCTTCGATAGCCTTGTCTATCTGTTTGTAAAGGGCTTCCAGATCGACATCCTTCTCCTCTTGGGATAATACCGGTATGGTGCCAAGCAGCAGCCATACCATCCATAGTAATTTTCTCATGCTAATTATCAACTATATTATCAACTTGGTTATTTCAATTCCTAAAGAAACCTAATGCCGCCATAAGAGCAACAGAGGAAACTGCGGCAGGCATCTCTGTAAAGCGGGAACTTTACCAGGAAGTCTCTGGTTACCTGCTGATGGATCTGCCCTTCTTTCTCAGGATCAATGAGTGCGAAACAGGAGCCGATAAAACCGGAACCGCAGAAACGGGCACCATAAACACCGTCGCAGTTGCGCAGACTCATATAGATTGTCTTTAATTCTGCCGATCCGCATTCATAGTTCAAGATGCTGCTCTCGCAACTCTCGAACATCAGTTCTCCGAAGTGCTCGATATCGCCTTCCTCCCATGCGTTGATGCCTTCTGCTACGCGTTCACACTCAGTATAGAAATGGCGTGCACGACTGGCAAAGCGTGCAGGCATCATCTTGCCGAATTTCTCGAAGGTACTTTCATTGACCTGTCGGAGATTAGCCAGTTCCAGACGGTTCAAACGACGATTCTCATAGGCTTGCAGCATCCAGGCGGCAGCACGGCACTCTTCAACGCGCAGGTTATAGTCGGTATTTACCAATGAACGAGTCACGCCGCTGTAAAAAACAGCAATCTTAAAAGGAACCTCTTTGTCGGGGTTACCTCCAAATGGAATCAATCGTTGCTCACCAGTTAGTGTGTCGAGAAACATCAGATGATTCCTTTTGCAATAGGTGACGCATGACTGATCCAGAATACCATTGCTAAGACCGATATATAGCCGTTCTGCTTTGGAGGTGATATCGATGATCTGCTGATCAGTAAGTGAGAGATCGTTCACTTGTGCCAAGATACCCACAAAGGCGCATAGAAGTGCGGCAGAAGATCCGATACCGCCTGAAGGCATGGAGCCATTGACCGTACCGGTAACACCTCTCTCTAACTTGTAACTCTTTGCCATCACCCAGGCGACGCCTCTGAGATAGTCGCCCCAATCGTTCTGTTTCTCGCCAATGGGCTGACGTATGTTGAATGTAACGACAGTGCTAAAGGATAAAGAGTGTAGCTCTACGGTTCCGTCATCCGTCGGTGTATAGCTAATATCGATGCCTTTGTCGAGTGCAAAACCTGTGACAGGACCATTCTGGTGGTCCAGATGAGCCCCTAAAGGGCAGAGGCAATATGGAGCAAAAATGTGTTGGTTTGGCATATTTATCTACGTTATTTGAACAATGAGTATTCTGGAACCTCCCAAGCCAGTGCACTGGCGCCAAGCACGTCGCGCTCTCGGTCATCGAGTTTCGACAATAGTAGTTTTACCCGGCCTTTCACATTACGGAAGACATGATCCTCGAACGAGTCTTCTGTCGGATCCATCAACCAGTGGCCGGCATGTGAGACACCGCCAGTCAAGATGATGGCCTCAGGGTTTACAATCATGGCATAGGTGGCAAGCCCCATACCTAACCAATAGCCTGTGCGGCGATAGACCTCAATGGCCAATTCGTCGCCTTGTTCGCAGAACTCTGTAATAGTACGGGGCGACAGGTCTTTGACGTCTCTCATCAACGAGGGCTTGTCGCTTTCTGCCAACAGTTCCTTCGCTGTCTGTACGATGCCGCGTGCTGCAGTGTACTCCTCCAGACAGCCTTCTTGGCCACATGTGCATTTGCGGCCATGGTCAACAATACATGTATGACCGATCTCGCCTGCATAGCCGCCAAAACCTTGATGCTCATGTCCGCTAGAGAAGAAACAGCTGCCCAGACCAACACCGAGATTGATGACGATAAAGTCTTTCATGCCGTGAGCCGATCCATAGATCTTTTCGCCGATAGCCGTTGTGTGGGCATCGTTGCCTAAGGCAACAGCTAAGCCTACACTGTCGCGCAGCATTGCTGCCAGAGGAACTATTCCTTTCCAGGGCAGGTTTGCCGCATTTTCTATACAACCGGTAATATAGTTGGCACTTGGTGAACTGATACCGATGCTGCGAATGGTATCAAAGCCACCATTGGTCTCTGCCATCTCCACAATACTGTCGGCCAGCTTGTTCACAAACTGACTGGCATCCAAATAGTCTTGTGTAGGGAAACTGTCTTTAACAATGATGTTGCCTCGTATGTCAACGATGGCATAAGTCGTGATCTCATTGCTGATGTCAACGCCGACCACTTTAGTCTTAACATTATAGTTCGTCATTTTTTTTGAATTATTAGTTGTTACCGTTGTAAATAGAGTTTTGACCTGAGTTGATAGACTGTATTCATTTTTGTGCAAAATTACTCATTTCCTGTCAATCTTGCAAGCTAGTATGGTAAAAATATAGATAAAAAAATACGACTATGCTGATTATCAGAGAGTTAAGTTTAAAAGCGGACTAAAAAATATAGATGGTATAGAGTCGCTGCTTATGCTATAATCGTCTGATTTTTATGCCAGACAGGCATCCGGCAGGATTAAACGTAACCAATATGTGCTGCTGATTGTTGTCTGTGATGTATCGACGTCGGATGGCGGTAAAAGGCTGTGGAGCCGACAACTCTGACTCTATGACTTGTCCGTTGATATTTACTGAGAAACTGGCGGCATGAGCTGATGACTGATCTTTACGGCCAAGCAGGTAGGCACTCGATGTGCCTGATGATTGGGTCGTGCAGAAGAGTAATTCTACCTCGTATTTGCCATTGGGAACGTCAAAGCGATAGCCTTCCATTCCGTCTCGTGCAGTCTGATACAAGGGACCGTCGGCTGTAAGATGTATCTCTGTCTGTGTCTGGATGGCGTTTCCGCCGATATGTCCCCAGCTGCCTTCACGATATGGCTGATCAGGGAGCCACGTAAGTTCCGATTTGCTTGATTGGAAGTAGCATTTGCTGCCGACGTTAACGGCTATCTCACCCTTAGGTTGCCGATAGCTGACGCTTGCAGCGTCTTCCCCATTATCTGCGATAGCCCGGAAAAGGTTGGCACCATCTGTGAAAGAAACCTCAAACTGAGCCTGATAGTCTTTTACTTCTTTTTTGCCCAGCGACACACCGTTATGCGTCAGTTCTATCCAAGGACGGTTGGAATAGACTTTTATCGGCATCGTGCGTTCTTGTGCTACACGAGCCTGCCAGTCGTCAACAGCGATATGTACAACGGGTTTCTTAGTCCAGCTGGCTTGGAAGTAGTAATAGACATCCTTCGGCTGGCGGTTGTTGGTAATCAGTCCCTTGTTGTTGATACGTGGCATCGACTCATCTCTATTGGCTGAGGCAAAGTCGATGAAATTCCAATAGGCTGCACCACAGACATAAGGTGTGTTCTCAATGACTGGCAGATAATGTTCTGCGTAACGCTGCTGATAATCCATCGAGAAGTCGAAGGCAGCAGAGTTGTTGGGGTTATGCAGTCGGAGGTCACTGCCGGCACCGTACTCGCTAACGATGATGGGATGCGTAGGCTGCTCACGATGCTGTTGTTCAAGATAGCGCTCAAAGTCTGTCATATCAGAGCCGTACCAACCTTGATACAGGTTCCAACCTACGACTTGCGGGATTTCGCTCAAGCCCAACTTGTTATAATCGTTACTGCCGTGAAAGGCCATGACGCTCGTACGGGTGGGGGCTTCTTCATGTACAATACGTTCCAGACGATGCGCTAAGTCGAGCGTACGTTGAATGGTGGAATCAAGTTGGGCACCTTTGAAACGCCGCTGCGTCTGCAGCAGAATCTCGTTCATATACCCCCAGAGTATAACTGATGTATGGCTCTTGTGCTGGCGAATCATCTCGCGCAACTGTGTCTCGCAGTTTTGGGCAAATGTTTCACCTTCTGGCACCATATCCACGACAGGGGTCTCCTCCCAGACCAGCATACCCTCGCGATCGCACATCTCGAGCAGGGCATCGTCCTGCGGATAATGCGCCAGACGCACAAAGTTCACTCCCATTTCTTTCATCAGACGGAAGTCGCGTCGGTGTTGATCGTCATCAAGAGCGATACCAAATGGCTTCTCGTCCTGATGGATACAGACACCATGAAGTTTATAGGGCTTGCCATTCAGCAGGAACCCCTTGTCGGCATCGAAGTCATACCAGCGAACCCCCACGTTGCGTTCTGCCGTGTCGTATATGGTCTTGCCGTCTTTGCTCTGCAAGGTTGCTATGACTTTATATAAATAAGGTGACTCTGGCGACCATAAACGAGGATGCTTGGGCAAGGGCAACGTTGTCCTGATATTGTCTGTGGCCTTATGACGAGCTTGCGCCAGGACATGGCCTTCGGCATCCATCAACTGATATTTTACCATACAGCCCTTAGCCTCTGACACCTTGCAACTGATAGTCACTTGGCAAGTGTCGGCTGTCACATTTACTCCGTCCACTACCTCAAAGTGCTTCGGGGCTTTCTCGATCAGCCATACATCACGATAGATGCCACCCATAAAGGTGAAATCGGCCGAAATAGGGGCTATGGTCTCGTCGAGATTCGACACTTTTACCTGCAGCCTATTGTTCCCTTCCTGCAGATAGGGCGTAAGATTGAAGGCAAAGGCAGTATAACCGCCAATATGCTGTCCGACAGATACCCCGTTGACCAACACTTCGGCCCGTTTAAAGGCTGCATCGATTTTTAGCCACGTCTCGAGTGCACTCTTTTCCCACATCAGTTGTCGCTCGTAGGTAAAACATCCCTTTCGGTAGTCCTTGACGGTATAAGAATCGGCATTCCAGGTATGAGGCAGGTTTACAGGTTGCCCCTCGAATGTCCAGCCATCGTTAAGGGTCTTGAACTGGGCATTAGACTCACTGAAAAGGAGTCCGAACAAGCAAAGAAGAATGTATCTTACAGACATATGACTCTAGTTTAATCGACGTTAGGGTTATTATTACTTTCATATAACGATTTCTTATTCAGTTTATTGTATATTCTTTGATAGTTGATGGTGATTTTTGATTTACCAATTATCGTGCCCGAATAAAGAACAAAGCCGTCGGCAACCGCGACGACTTTGAACGTAATGTTAAGGAAATAGGCATCTCAGAGCTGTAGAGCTGCATACTCCTTCACGGCATCGAAACAGGGGCAGTCCTTATGCGGGTTCAGGTCGTGGTGACCTACGATCAGGGCCTTCGGATATTTCCGATGCAGCACCTCCAGCAGCTGCAGCATCGCCAGCTTCTGC
>OMXO01000124.1 GCA_900315035.1 uncultured Prevotella sp. | reverse complement strand
GCTTTGCCAAGTTGGGTGTTACAGCCAATTACACACCATGGTGGCATTCCGGATGTACAGGCGGCAAGCCTTGGGATATATGGTGCAGTCTGTTGGGCGCGGAGCGTGCCAACAAGATGTACCGCTGTAAGACGATGTGGAACACCGGTGCCAATGTGACCTTCTCAAGTGATAATATCCTCTATGGTGATTTTACGACGTGGAACCCATTCCTCGGTATGGAAATCGGCATGACGCGTTATATCAACGAAAAGACCAAAGCCCCAGAAATAACCAGAGTCTTGGCTGAGTTTCCTTCTCCCATTGAGAAAATGAACATTGAGGAAATGATCTTGGGATACACCATCAACGGCGCCAAGCAGTTAGGTATCGAGGCTTCCAAAGGCTCTATCGAGGTCGGCAAGGATGCTGATTTCTTGGTGTTCGACAACGACTTGCTGACCGCAGAGCACTCCGGTCTCAGCAACAACAATCCGAGTGAGGTGTATTTTGGCGGAAAGAAAATGAATTAAGGAAGAAAAGAGAAGATGAAAACGAAAAGCGCAAATCTCCTTGCAAAAGGATATGAACTGATTGATGGTATCACCGTACCTGTGGGAACATCAAACATAGACTTGAGCGTAGAGGGGAAAGAGCCTCAAAACGCTAAGAAACTGACTATTGCTGTAGGCAATGAGAAGATAAATATGTTTGTTTTCCGTCCGTCGAATTACAAGGAGGGTGAGAAAACACCGCTTGTCTATTTCATTCACGGCGGTGGCTATCATTTTGGCAATGTGAGCATGGATGAGGAAAAAATACAGGGTGTGGCAGATGGCTGTAGTGCCACGGTTATTGCTCCCGACTATACCCTTTCGTTGGATCCCTCTTACAAATATCCCATGGAACTTGAACAGGTATATGCCGGACTCCTTTATGCTTATGAGCATGCTGACGAATTAAATATTGATGCGGATAATATTGTCATTGAGGGAGAAAGCGCCGGTGGTGGACTGACCGCTCGTCTGGCTCTTTATAACAAGGACAAAGGAAAGGTTCCTCTGAAGGGCCAGGTATTGATCTATCCCATGCTTGACTACCGTACTGGTGGCGAAAAGGATATTTACAAGAATGAATATGCTGGGTATTGTATCTGGACCAAGGAGAATAACGTCTTTGGATGGGGAAAACTGATTGAAGGTCAGGACAAGCAACTTACCGATGAGGAGATGATATATTTCTCACCGGCAGTGGCAACCGTTGAGCAGTTGAAGGGATTGCCTGAGACTTTCGTGATTGTCGGCAGCCTTGATCTTTTCTGCGATGAAGACATTTCATATGCCCAGAAACTGATGGAGGCCGGTGTTTTCACAGAGCTCTATGTAGAACCCGGAGTTCCTCATGCCTATGAGTACTTGGTGTGGACGCCTCAGGCGCATAGGTTTTTTGAACTGAGAGACCATGCGACGGCACGGATGCTTGGAGCAGAAAAGGATGTGGAAGAGTCTGCTGAAGCACAGGCTTTCAGGGAGTTGCTATCAAAGTATAATATTGCACAATAACTAATTGACTAATAGAATTATGAACCAAGAAATTATAAATAAAAGTGCCGACCTCGTGGTCTATGGCAAGATTTTCACTTCCGAAAACAATCAGATCGTTGAAGCCTTTGCGGTGAAAGACGGCAAGTACATCTATGTAGGCGATAAGAAAGGTGCAGAGGCCTATATTGAGGCAGGTAAGACCGAAGTGGTCGATTATACCGGCAAGGGTCTTGTGATGCCCAGCTGCGGTAACGGCCACGCCCATTACTCGATAGGTGTTGCCTTGCCGATCGTTGGAGCGGTAGCCATTGGAAAAGATCCGGAAGCGTTTTTGAACGAGATTGTTCCCGCTGCCGTCAAGAAGGCTCGGGAGACAGGTGCCACATGCATCTTCGGTTTCGGCTGGAACTATATCAACTACATGGGAAAAATCCCAACTCGCCAGCAGTTGGATGCCATTTGCAGTGATATTCCCATTTACTTTGCCGATGATGAAGGTCACAAGGGCCTGGCGAATACCCTGATGCTGGTCAAGGCTGGCATCATGAAGGAAGACGGCACTGTACTGAAAAAGGGTGGGGACATCCGTGGCGGCGAGATCGTGATGGGTGAAGACGGTACGCCTACTGGCTTCCTGAAAGAACAGGCAGGTACCTACACCCGTTCCTTCATCGACACCGAGAAGCTCTATCCCGTTGACATCGCAAAAGTAGTCATCCAAAAGACCCAGGAGCATCTCTTGGCAGAGGGCTACACCATGTATATCGATGGTTGGGGCAACTATTTCTTCAACGACAATTTCTTCAAGGCTGCCCAGCAGATGGATCAGGCCGGCAATATGAACTTCATGCTGGGCTTGACCTACGAAATTGAAAGTTGGATGAATGTGGAAGAGCATCTGAAGAAGGCTGCTGACGTGCAGAAATACGCTACTGCACATGTCAAGACCAACTGGCTCAAACTCTTCATGGACGGCACGGTAGAAGGTCGGACAGGCTTTGTGGATCCGTTGTATCCCGATGGCCATCAGGGCCTCGCCAACTGGACCGAGGAGGAACTGACCGACATTACCCGCAAGACGAATGCCCTGGGCATCACCATGCATATCCACACCATGGGTAACAAGGCCGTCAACTATGTGGTCAGTGCATACGCCAATGGCGGCAAGGATGAGCTGCGCAACACACTGGTACACGTGCGTAACGTCAATGAAGAGGATTACAAGCGCATGGCCGATCATAACATGTATATCACCGCAGGTATGCTCTGGCACCATTGTCCCACATGGGCAGCAGACTTTATCCGCGAGCATGCTCTGGCGCCTGCTGGCCAGGAGGGCAAGTCTTATCCGATGAAGTCGTATTTCGACAAGGGCATCCACGTGACCTCCCATACCGACTTCCCTGCATTGAGCGGCAGTCCCGACGATCCGTTCGGTGTTATGGAGCTGGCTGTGACAGGCGTACTGACTGGTGAGAATGGTGAACCTTGGTGGCCGGAAGAGCTCCTTACCCGCGAGCAGGCCATCGTATCACTGACCATCAACGTCGCTAAGCAGATGCTCATTGAGAACGAGCGAGGCAGCATCAGCGAGGGCAAATATGCCGACTTCCTCCTCGTCAACAAGGATGTGCTGACCTGCCCGGCGGCAGAGATTCACGAAGCCAAGCCCGCTGCGACCTACTTCGAGGGTAAGAAGGTTTACTCCATGTAAACCTTCAACCTCCAAACGAAAAGAGACTTTAAATGACGAAATGAAATATATTATGGCACAAAACGGTAAAAATCAGAAGATAACCGACGGTAATTACGACAAGTCCATGGCCGTCAAGTGTATTAACGGTACTTTCGTTGGCAAGAAGGCAGATAATATCATTTCCTATAAAGGCATTCCGTTTGTAGGTCAGCAGCCAGTCGGCAACCTGCGCTGGAAAGCCCCAGTAGATGTAACGGCTGACGATGGTGTCTATGAGGCCTATTACTATGGGATGGCTCCCATCCAGGAGCCGGGCGACCCCTCTACCAGAGTCGGTACGAGCGAGGATTGCCTGTACCTGAACGTCTGGAAGGCTGTGAGTGAGCAAGAGCAGAGCCAAGCTTGCTTGAACCCTGCCGAGCGTGAGCAGGCTCGCCCGGAGGGCAAGGCTGACGAGGCGTCTGCAAAGAAGCCGGTGATTGTATGGATTTACGGTGGTGCTTATGATGTAGGTGGAGCGACTGACCCGATGTACGATATGACCAATTTCCTGAACGAAAATCCTGATGTCATTGTCGTGACGTTTAATTACAGAATCAATGTCTTCGGATTCTTCCACCTGTCGCACCTGTCTGACGGCAAGGACTATCCTGATGCTCAGAACCTGGGACTTCTGGATCAGATCAAGGCGCTGAAGTGGGTTCACGAGAATATTGCAGCTTTCGGCGGCGACCCCGACAATGTGACCATCTGGGGTGAATCTGCCGGTGCTGGAAGCTGTACGCTGCTTCCGCTAATCAAGGGCTCGCATCAGTATTTCAAACGTGTCATCGCACAAAGTGGCGCTCCCGCCCAGACGAGAAGTACGGAGCAAGCCATCGCATGTACGAACAGCCTGATGGAGAAACTCGGCTGTAAGACT
>OMXO01000034.1 GCA_900315035.1 uncultured Prevotella sp. | reverse complement strand
AGTGGATTGTGCAGATCATTGCATCTGTGGCGACGGCCATCGTGACGGCCTTGAGTGCGACCTCTTGCGTGGGGTATTAGACGAGAAAAGCGTTCTGGAATTTGATTTCCAGAACGCTTTGGCTTAATTTTGTGGGGTTACCTTATTTATGGGTGCTTACGTTTTGCAAGTTGACACTTACCTCGTCCTATGAGTTCGTCAATGAACGCTATAGGGTAACCACCGTTTACATTCTCCATCTCTTCGATTGTCAGAGCGCGTGCGCTCGTAAAATTCTTCTGTGTCATAATTCTTATAATTTTAATGTTTATACTGTTGATTAATTGTCCTTTTGACGATGCAAAGGTACGGCGGTTTTGGGAGATGGACAAATATTTGGCAGACTTTTGCAAGAGGTTGTGGCGACACCATCAGGGATCTGCGACAATGTGGCGAAGAAGCGGCTGAATCGTGTCGCGATGTACAAAATGAAAAATATTCCGCCAAAAGCGGTGGTTTTCTCAGATTTTTGCTTACCTTTGCCAAAAACTTATAATAAACAAAAAAAGAACATGAAACAGACAAAGAATTGGGTGATCGCCGCCACCCGTACACTGGTATTCACCATGGTTTTATGCGGCGCAAGCGTATTCACTGCATGTAATTCCAGCGACGACAACCCTGTACCCGAAGAGCCCCTCTCTCAGAAGCTCCTCGGCAAGTGGATGATATCAGAACTGGAGAATCAGCCTTGTCCCACCAACCTGAAAGCCGTCATCACGTTCTTGTCGGCCACGGAAGCATACGGTAGTCTCTCGGATTTCTATAGTGAATCGTGGAACAGTCATGCCTCAGCCACCGTTGTCATCGACGGCACCAAAGTGTCGCTCACAGCGAATGAGAACGAACATATCAAACACGTAACGAATGTGGACATTTCAAGCATCACGGGCACAGACATGTGGCTGAGCTCTGATTGGAGAGTCTATGAGGATGGTAAGGAAATCATTCATGAGGCCTATGATAATGAACACTACGAGCGCATCACCAAAGACTATGAAAAAGACATCATCGGCACATGGGAAGGCAAGGTGACCAGTGCTGAAGACGACCACACCGACGGTGAACTGCACCGCTGGGAGTACAAGTCGGACGGCACTTATGTATATTACAGCAAGGTGGACGGCAACTGGAAAGCAGGTACCGACAACCTTTCTGACTATTTTGTTGATGGTACACTGCTGTGCACCCGTTGGAAGAAGACTGCCGACAGCGAAGAACTTCGTGAGTGGTGGGAGATTGAGAGCATCCAGGATGGAAAGATGAAGTGGAAGGCTCTGCGTATGCGCGAAGACATGACTACCTACACAAAAAAGCCGCTCAAGGGTCATCAACGACTCAAGGGCGGCGCCAACAATCTATGAATAACTAAAAACCTTTTCTGAGAAGAAACGGAGTGTCACCACTGCGTCTGTTATCCCTACTGGCAAATCTTTTTTCTAACACCTTAGAATACCTATTGCCAATCAATCTTAATAAAAACCTAAAACCAAAATTCTAACTAACTATTAACTCTAACTAAACCTAAATCAATCTTTAACATTTACCTTAACTAATACCTCTGTATTGTGTCTGTGTAATTTCTATTGAAGATGTCATTGTTTCCTTTTGACGATGCAAAGGTACGACGATTTTTGCAACCCGCAATGGATTGCACCCTGTTTTTGTGAAAAAAGTGCCCTTCTTTTGATGTATATCAAGCCGTTGTGTGCGAACACAATCAATTTGTGTTCGATAACAGCTCTTTTGACACCTTATTCGTCAACTCTACGAACTCTGGGATAGAAAGTTGCTCTGGTCGGCGCGTCATCATCTCATCCTCGAAGAATTCCGAGGAGGCTGGATGGTCGCCATTGAAGATCTGACGGAGGGAGACTCGCAGCATCTTACGGCGCTGATTGAAGACCGTCTTGACGACACGACGGAACAGTTGCTCGTCGCAACCAAGGTCGGTGACCTCATTACGCGTCATACGGATGACGGCACTCTGAACCTTGGGAGGCGGATTGAAGACACCGGGTTCGACGGTGAAAAGATATTCGACATGATACCAAGCCTGAATCAGCACGGAGAGGATGCCATACTGCTTATTGCCAGGCTGAGAGGCCATACGCAGGGCTACCTCATGCTGGATCATACCTGTGCAGCAGGGTATGAGGTCTTTATTGTCGAGCATCTTAAAAAAGATCTGCGATGAAATATCGTAGGGATAGTTACCCGTCAAGACGAACTGCTGGCCATCGAACACCTCGTTGAGATCCATCCTGAGAAAATCGCCACCTATTATATTATTATATAGGCGCGGGAAATGCTCCTGAAGATATGCCACCGACTCACGGTCGATCTCGACAACCTTAAATGGGCGAGGTTTCTCAACAAGATACTGAGTCATAACACCCATGCCTGGACCTACTTCGAGCACAGGAAGGTCGGGACAGGCATCTACGGTATCGGCTATCGCCTTGGCGATATTCAGGTCGGTCAGGAAGTGCTGGCCTAAGTTCTTCTTGGGTTTAACTTGCTTCATGGCGACAAAGGTAGTGTAAAAATTCGACTTTACGAAAAAGAATCCCGATATATTTGATCTATATCAAGAAATTTGCACAATTCCGCCCGTTTTGTCAGAAAAATTTTGTCTGTGTGCGCAAACAGTTGTAATTTTGCATTGAAAAAATAATAATTGGATAACAAATAAAATAGATTATGACTTTATTATTTATGATAACATTAGTTATTGCCGTATGTGCCTCTGAGGCCTTCGGGGTCAATAACGACATGAATCTGGGAGTTAAGTAACTTGACTTGAATGAGCATTGAAGAAAGCATAAAGAAGCGGATAGAATAAGAGTTCTACCCGCTTTTTTTTGTGTTTAATTTGGATTTTCCCTCACTTATTCGTACCTTTGCACCCATGGAAGCAAAGACCATCCTTACCAATATAGCGAAAATCGTGTTCCCCATCCTGCTTGGTGGGGCTATTCTCTATTGGATGTACCGAGGGGAGGATTTTGGTCAATTCATGCACGTGATGACTCAGGAGATGAACTGGACGTGGATGTTGCTGTCGTTCCCTTTTGGAATTCTGGCCCAGATGTTCCGAGGCTGGCGATGGAAACAGACACTGGTGCCTTTTTCTGATCAGGAGAACCCATCCGCTAAAATCAGGACTTCCACCTGTATCTACTCGATCTTTCTAAGCTATGCAGTCAGTCTGATCATCCCGCGCATAGGCGAGTTTACCCGTTGTGGCGTACTCAAGCGCTACGAGGGGATCTCCTTCTCGAAGGCCTTGGGGACTGTGGTGACAGAGCGCGCTGTCGATACACTGATAGTCATGGGATATTCAGGTATCATCCTACTGATAGAGATGAGTATCTTCGGCACCTTCTTCGAGAAGACCGGCACCAGTATCGACCACATCCTGAACCAATTCTCTGCGACAGGCTATCTGGTGACTGCTGTCTGCGGGATTGCCGTTCTTATCCTGTTACACCTGCTGCTGAAGAACTTCTCTATATATAATAAGGTGAAGATGACATTAGGCAGCATCTGGGAAGGTGTGCTCTCACTCAAGGCAGTGAAGAACCTGCCCCTCTACCTTTTTTTCTCGATCGGCATCTGGGTGTGCTACTTCCTGCACTACTATCTGACATTCTTCTGTTTCGACTTCACAGCCCATCTGGGCATCGGGTGTGCACTGGTGTCATTCGTAGTAGCCAACTTCGCCGTCATCGTGCCTACCCCCAACGGAGCCGGCCCCTGGCATTTCGCCATCAAGACGATGCTCATCCTCTATGGGGTTGCCGACCAGCAAGCCTTATGGTTCGTGCTCATCGTACACACTGTACAGACCATGCTGGTTGTCGCCTTAGGTATCTATGCCTGGGCGGCCCTATTATATACGAAACGATTAAACCCTAACAAATAAAACTATGAGTGAAATTAAAAATCTGAACCCGACGTGCATCTGGAAGAATTTCTATGCACTGACACAAGTACCGCGCCCCAGCGGACATCTCGAGAAGATCCAGCAGTTCCTGCTCGACTTCGCCAAACAGGCTGGTGTCGAAGCCTTCAAGGATCCAGCCGACAACATCGTGATGCGCAAGCCAGCCTCAGCAGGCATGGAGAAGAAGAAAGGCGTTATCCTACAGGCCCACATGGATATGGTGCCTCAGAAGACACCAGAGAGCACCCACAACTTTGAGACAGACCCCATCCAGCCATGGATTGACGGCGAGTGGGTAAAGGCCAAGAACACCACCTTAGGCGCAGACAACGGACTTGGTGTGGCAGCCATCATGGCCATCATGGAAGACAAGACCTTGAAGCACGGACCGATCGAAGCCCTGATTACCGCTGACGAAGAGACGGGCATGTTTGGTGCGAATGCCCTGCCTGCCGATGAACTCAATGGCGATATCCTCCTAAACCTCGATTCTGAGCACTGGGGCAAGTTCGTCATCGGTTCTGCTGGTGGCATCAACATCACCGCAACCCTCGACTACAAGGAGGTGGAGACCGATACAGACGATGCCGCCGTCAAGGTGACAGTGAAAGGTCTGCGTGGCGGACACTCAGGACTGGAGATCCACGAGGGACGTGCTAATGCCAACAAACTGCTGGTGCGCCTGGTGCGCGAAGCCATCGAGGAGTGTGATGCCCGTCTGGCTTCCTGGCAAGGTGGCAATATGCGTAACGCCATCCCCTTCAAGGCTGAAGCCATCCTCACCCTCCCGAAGGAGAACGTAGCCGCCATCAAGGAACTCGCACAGGACTGGCTCGACGACTTTACTGACGAATACAAGGGTATCGAAAGCGGTATCGAGGTGATCTGCGAGGATGTAGAGACTCCCAAGATGGAGGTGCCCGTAGAGATTCAGGACAACCTTATCAATGCCATCTACGGCTGTCACGATGGTGTGGTTCGCTTTATCCCCAGCTACCCCAGTGTGGTAGAGACCTCCTCCAACCTCGCCATCATTGAGATCGGTGGTGGAAAGTCGATGCTCAAGATTCTGGCCCGCAGCAGCCGTGAGGACATGAAAGACTATATCGTCAAGACGCTCGAGAGCTGCTTCAGCATGGCAGGCATGAAGGTAGAGACAGCCGGCTCGTATGGCGGTTGGGATCCTAACCCTGAGTCACCTATCCTCCACCTCTTATTGAAGGAGTACAAAGAGCTCTTCAATGCCGACGGTATTATCCAGGTTGACCATGCCGGACTGGAGTGCTCCATTATCCTGGGCAAGTATCCCCACCTCGATGTCGTCAGCTTTGGACCTACGATGAAGTCGCCTCACACCACGACGGAGCGCGCCCTCATCGCCACAGTAGAGCCCTTCTGGCAACTACTGAAAAAGGCCCTCGAAGACATTCCCGAGAAATAAATTAGAAAAAAAATCCGCAGATTACTTGTAACTGCGGATTTTTTTCCTTACCTTTGCAGACGATAAAATCAAACATTAACAATATTATGGACGATTACCCGGCGGACAATTACAATTCGTAATGGCGGGGGATGGCGAGCAAGGCTGCTAATCCCTTTGCCGCTAAAACCATTTCACAAACGAAAAAAGGATTAGCACAATGAAGACTTTCTGGAACACCCAAGGCGGACTGACCCAACTCTCAGAGTGGCAGCCCAATTGCTGGATACAGGTGACTTGCCCCACTGAAGACGACCAGCACGAACTCGAAGAGAAGTTCAACATTCCCGATTATTTCATGTCGGACATCAGCGATACCGACGAGCGTGCCCGTTATGAGTACGACGACGGATGGATGCTGATCATCCTGCGTATCCCCTATGTCAAGGAGATTCGCAGCCGCACGCCCTATACCACAGTGCCACTCGGTATCATCCACAAGCGCGATGTGACCATCACCGTCTGTTTCTATGAAACAAACATGATGATCGACTTCGTCAGTTTCCAACAGAAACGCGGTGAGGGCTTTACCGATCATGTGGACATGATCTTCCGCCTGTTCCTCTCAAGTGCCGTTTGGTACCTGAAGCGCCTGAAGCAGATTTCGATGCTTGTAGATAAGGCCAAGCGCAACCTCGACAAGGAGGTGAACAATGAGAGCCTGATCGGACTCAGCCGTCTGCAAGACTCGCTGACATACTTCCAGACCTCTATCCGAGGTAACGAGACGCTGCTGTCGAAACTGAAATTCAAACTCCAGATCGACGAACTCGATGCCGACCTTATCGAAGACGTCAATATCGAGATGACACAGGCCCGCGAAACGACCAGCATCTACTCTAACATCCTCGAATCGACGATGGACACCTATCAGAGTATCATCAACAACAACATGAACACCGTGATGCGTACGCTGACCTCTGTGACAATCCTGATGATGATTCCAACCCTGGTCACCTCCATGTTCGGTATGAACCTCGTTAACGGCATGGAGAGTAAGCCCTGGGGATTCGTCTTCGCAATGGTTGTTTCTATCGGCGTTTCAGGCATTGCATGGTGGATTTTCCGTCACAAACGGCTCGTTTAGCATCTTTTAACTTTATTTTAGGCTTTATTTTTTACTTTTTTTGTACTTTTGACCCCAAATAGACCATAAGCCAAACCTTATTGGGCTATGAGTGTGATGGTGCATGGCATCATAAAAGTGTATAATCAGTAACTAAAAAAGTTAAATGATGGACTCTCAAGAGAATGAAGTGATGAAGGAAGAAGTAATCCAGGAGGAACAGCCGCGCAAGGTCTATGAGACCAAAGCAGAGATTCTGGAGCGAGTACGTGAAATTGCCCATGGCGACGAAGCACCTCAGAAAGACGAGATCGACTATCTGAAGACCGCTTTCTACAAGTTGCACATCGCCGAGCGCGAGGCTGCCATAAAAGCCTACATCGACGCTGGTGGCGATCCGGAGAAGTATCAGATTACTCCTGATGAAGCCGAGGAGGCCTTCAAGGCCGAAATGGGCATCATCAAGGAAAAGCGTGCCAAAATCTTCAAGGAGCAGGAAGCAGAGAAACAGGAGAACTTAGTCAAGAAGCTCGCCATTATCGACAGAATCAAGGCCATCATTACAACTCCAGAAGAGGCCAACAAGAGTTACCAGGAGTTCAAATCGCTCCAGCAGCAATGGCGCGAGATCAAGAATGTGCCTGCAGACAAGGCCAATGAACTCTGGCGCAACTACCAACTATACGTCGAGCAATTCTATGACATGCTGCGTCTGAACAGCATTGCCCGCGATGAGGACTTCAAAAAGAATCTCGAAGCCAAGACCCGTCTCTGCGAGGTTGCAGAGAACCTCGCTAACGAAGAGGATGTCATCAGCGCCTTCCACCAATTACAGAAACTGCATCAGGAATACCGTGAGATCGGTCCTGTAGCCAAGGAACAGCGTGAGGAGATCTGGAACCGCTTCAAGGCCGCCTCTACCATCATCAACAAGCGTCACCAGCAACATTTTGAAGGCGTACGCGCCAAGGAAGAGGAGAATCTTGCCCGGAAGACAGAACTTTGTGAGAAGGTCGAGGCTATTGCAGCTGAGGAGAACAAAGGCAGTGGTGACTGGGAACGTCATACGAAGCAGATCATCGAACTGCAGGCAGAGTGGAAGACCATCGGTTTCGCTCCACAGAAGATGAACGTCAAGATCTTTGAGCGTTTCCGTGCTGCATGCGACGACTTCTTTGGACGTAAGGCAGAATACTTCAAGGGACTGAAAGGCACCTTCAAGGAAAATGCTGACAAGAAGCGTGCCCTCATCGAGAAAGCGAAGGCCTTGCAGGATTCTACAGAGTGGAAATCGACAGGTGACAAGCTGATTGCACTGCAGAAGGAATGGAAGACCATCGGCATGGTGCCTAAGAAACTAGGCGACCAGTTGTGGGAGGAGTTCCTCGGTGCTTGCAACAAATTCTTCGAGGCACGTAAGGCTGCTGGCGTGGGTCAGCACAGCGAAGAGCACGCCAACCTCAGCAAGAAGCGTGAGGTCATCGAGAAGCTGAAAGCTGTTGCTGAGGAGGCTGGAGACAACATCCAAGAGAAGGTACAGCAACTTGTAGAGGAGTATAATGCCATCGGCCACGTACCCTTCAAGGAGAAAGACAAGGTGTTTGAAGAATATCATGCCGTGCTCGACAAGCTCTATCAGGATCTGAACATCTCTGTGGCAAAACGCCGACTGAACAATTTCAAGCAGAATCTGAAACAGGTGGCCGAGCGGGGCGAAAGTGCTCTCGACAACGAACGCGCCCGTCTCTTCAGACAGTATGAAGCTATCAAGCAGGAGGTACAAACCTATGAGAACAACCTCGGTTTCCTGAATGTCAGTTCGAAGAAAGGCAACAGCCTGATCGACGAAATGAACCGCAAGGTGCAGAAACTGAAGGATGACATGAATCTCATCCGTGAGAAAATCAAGGCGATCGACGCTGAGAATAAAGAATAAAAAAAAGAAAGGCTTCCGAAATGGAAGCCTTTTTCTTTTCTGTTGGGGTACTCGGACTCGAACCAAGAATGACAGGACCAGAATCTGTAGTGTTACCATTACACCATACCCCAATATTCAGTGTGCAACCTGCACTTTTCTGAAGCATTTCTCGAAATGCGAGTGCAAAGGTACTGTTTTTTCTGGAAACTCCAAAATTTTTCTGCATTTTTTTTAAAAAAAGCGCAAATTTTCCTCTTTTATTTTGATTTTCGCGCAATTTGCAGTACCTTTGTACCCCTAAACACATATTTATATTTAATGAAAGAACTGGTTCAAACGATTACAGAAGCAATTCAAGAAAAGAAAGGGAGCAACATTGTGATTGCAGACCTGAGTAAGATAGAAGGCACCATCAGCCAATATTTCATCATCTGTCAGGGGAATTCCCCCTCGCAAGTGGAGGCTATTACAGAATCCATAGGCGACATGGCCCGTGAGCGGCTGAAAGAAAAGCCCGCACACGTGGTAGGACTGGAGAATGCCCAGTGGGTAGCGATGGATTATGGTGATGTGCTCGTACATATCTTCCTGCCCGACGTCAGGGAATATTACGATCTGGAGCACCTCTGGGAAGATGCACCGCTGACAAGAATACCAGACTTGGACTAATTTAACACATTGATGATTGAAAATGGATAAGAACAATATACCCAATAAAGAAGGAAATGGCCCAAAGATGAATATGCCCAAGTTCAATATGAACTGGATATACATCATTGCTATCATTGCGCTCGGATTGCTCTATTTCTCAAGTGGAGGTCCGTCGAACAGCAGCGTTGCCAAGACAGCGACCTACTCTGATTTCAAGACGATGGTTGCGCAAGGTTATGCCTCGAAAATTGTCATCAACAAGAGCCAAAGCTCTATTAAGATGTACGTCAAGCCAGAACATATCCGAGACGTATTCCATCAAAGTGCCCAGCAGACAGGCAACGAACCCTACGTAGAGGTGGAGTTTGGCTCGATCGACCAAGTGGAGGAGTTCCTGAACAAAGCCAAGGAGGACAAGGTGTTCACGGGTGATTTCACTTATGAGAACCGCAAGGAGAACGAGATGTTCAACATGCTCTTCTACAACCTGTTGCCCATCTTCGTCATCATCGGTCTATGGATGTTCTTCATGCGCCGTATGGGCGGCGGAGGCGGTGGTGTCGGCGGCAGCGTATTCAGCGTGGGCAAGTCGAAAGCCAAGATGTATGAGAAAGGTGGCGACCTGGGCATCACGTTTAAGGACGTGGCAGGACAGGCTGGTGCCAAGCAGGAGATTCAGGAGATTGTAGATTTCCTGAAAAACCCAGAGAAATATACTGAACTGGGAGGTAAGATCCCCAAGGGAGCGCTGCTCGTAGGTCCTCCGGGAACAGGTAAGACGCTCTTGGCAAAGGCAGTAGCGGGAGAAGCTGGTGTGCCATTCTTCTCGATGTCAGGTTCCGACTTTGTCGAGATGTTCGTCGGCGTGGGTGCCTCTCGTGTGCGCGACCTGTTCCAGCAGGCCAAGCAGAAGTCGCCATGTATCATCTTCATCGATGAGATCGATGCTGTAGGACGTGCCCGTTCTAAGAATCCTGCGATGGGAGGTAACGATGAGCGCGAGAACACGCTAAACGCCCTGCTTACAGAGATGGACGGCTTTGGCACGAACTCAGGCGTGATTATCCTTGCAGCCACCAACCGTGCAGACATGCTCGACTCAGCACTGTTGCGTGCAGGACGCTTCGACCGTCAGATTCATGTCGATCTGCCTGACCTTAATGAGCGCAAAGAAGTGTTTAAGGTGCACCTGAAACCAGTGAAGACAGACGACAGCGTGGATATCGACTTCCTCGCCCGTCAGACTCCAGGATTCTCTGGTGCAGATATCGCCAACGTTTGTAACGAGGCAGCCCTGATCGCTGCACGCCATAACTCGCAGACAGTGAAGAAACAGGACTTCCTCGACGCTGTTGACCGTATCATCGGCGGTCTGGAGAAGAAGACCAAGGTGATGACACAGGCCGAGAAGCGTTCTATCGCCATCCACGAGGCTGGTCACGCCACCATCTCGTGGTTCACGGAGTTTGCAAATCCATTGGTAAAGGTATCAATCGTGCCTCGCGGTCAAGCCCTGGGTGCTGCCTGGTATCTGCCAGAGGAGCGTGTGCTGCAGACAAAAGAGGCGATGCTCGACGAGATGTGTTCGCTTTTGGGAGGCCGTGCTGCAGAAGAACTGTTTGTGGGCCATATCTCCACAGGTGCGATGAACGATTTGGAACGTGTTACCAAACAGGCATACGGCATGATTGCCTTTGCCGGCATGAGCGAGAAGCTGCCCAATGTGTGCTACTATAACAATGCGGAGTATCAGTTCCAGAAGCCTTACTCAGAGACAACTGCAAAGATTATGGACGACGAGGTGCTGCGCATGATCAACGAACAATACGAGCGCGCTAAGCAGATACTGACGGAACATGCCGAGGGACATGCCCAGCTCGCTCAGCTCTTGGTAGATCGTGAGGTCATCTTTGCAGAGGATGTAGAGAAGATCTTCGGAAAGCGTCCTTGGACCAGTCGAGCTGAGGAACTGCTTGAGGCTCAGATGAAGGCCGATGCTGAACGTATGGCAGAAGAGCGTGCCAAGGAACTGGAAGCCGAAGCCGCTGCTAAAGGAAAAGAGCCGGCACCACAGGAGAAAGACCTGTTCGACGACACAGATAAAGAAAAGAAAGAAGAAGCATAAAGGAGTTATGAAGAATTTCATTGTCAGAACCATCACCGCGGTATTTTTCGTAGCCGCCGTAGTCAGCTGTTTCCTACGCACAGAGGCAATGGTACTGCTCTTTGCCCTGGTCACTGGTCTCACCGTCTGGGAGTTTACCGGACTTGTCAATGACCGTGACAATATCACCGTCAACCGCATGATCTGCACGGTGGCTGGCGTCTATTTCTTTTTCGCAATGGCTGGCTACAATGCTGGAATCACTGCTGCCAGCATCTTCATTCCCTATCTCGTCACCCTCATCTACCTGTTGGTGGCAGAGCTCTATCTGAAGCAGAAAGACCCCGTCAACGACTGGGCCTACACGATGATGAGCCAGCTCTATATCGCCCTTCCCTTCTCGCTGCTAAACGTGCTGGCCTTCCGCTCTGTGGGCAGCGATATCACCTATAGCTATCTGGCTCCCCTCGCCGTCTTTGTATTCCTTTGGGTCAACGATGCGGGGGCCTATATCTGTGGTTCTCTGCTGGGCAAGCACAAACTCTTCCCGCGCATCTCTCCAGGCAAGAGTTGGGAGGGGAGCATTGGTGGCGGCATCCTTGTGATGCTGGTAGCCGTACTTATATGGCATCTCACAGAACAATATGGTGTCAACGATCTCGGACTCTCTGCCATTGAGTGGGCAGGTCTCGGACTCGTCATTGTCGTCTTCGGCACTTGGGGCGACCTGATAGAAAGTCTCTTCAAACGTACCCTTGGCATCAAGGACAGCGGCAATATCTTGCCAGGCCACGGGGGCATGCTCGATCGTTTCGACTCATCATTGCTCGCTATTCCCGCTGCCGTCGTGTATATTTATACCCTCGCACAGTTTTAGCCGTTAAGCTATCCGCGAGAGGAAATTACTTTTTCAGTTCGTAGAGGACCTGAAGTGTGGGGGTATAAGTATTCTCAAGTGTAAGAGTGATAAAACCACCATCAGTCTCGAACTTGGCAATCTTATGGTCGTCGCCGTGCTTAGGCATATTTGGCCAAGCACCAAGTTCCTTCTCGAAGTCATCGCGCATCTGCTGCCAAAGCTGGCGAGTGCTGTCGTTGGTAGAAATCTTATAGTTCTCCTGTAGTGCCTGTAACTTGCCGTCTTGCTGAGCCAGCATCAAGCGGAACTTCTCGTTAGGATTTGCCATGACCACACGGGTAAAAGCAGAGTCGGTCTTTGCAGAATCGACCACAAAGCCACGCTGCTGTAATGAGTCGCAGAACGTCTGAAACGGCAATGCCATCGATAGGCCACGATACTTCATTTCCTTCTCTCCACTGCTGCAGGCACAAAGTGCTGCACAAGCCACTAATGCCACAAAAATCTTCTTCATTTTTTAATTAGTTGATGGTTTATGCGGCAAAATTACGAATTATTTTTGATTTCACTACATTCTTGAGCGATAATTCTTAATAATTTAGTATCTTTGCACCAATGATTATACTGAACGTTATCCTATCCGCTATATTAGGGGTAGCCATCCCTGAAGATACCGACACCATCCGTTCAGAGCGGTTGGACGAAGTGGTGGTAACCTCAAACTCCGCACGTCAGCGCATACAGAACGTGCAAACGGGTGCCGAGGTGCTGCAAATTGAAGATCTGACAGCTGCGCCACAGCTGTTTGGCGAGAACGACATCATGCGTTCTATCCAACTGTTGCCTGGTGTGAAGTCTGAGAGCGATGCCTCGAGCAGTTTCCAAGTGCGTGGAGGTACATCAGCCCAGAATCAGGTGCTCTACGACAACGCACCCGTCTATAACGTCGGCCACATGGGTGGTCTCTTCTCTGCCTTCAACGATGATGCACTTGCCTCGGGCACGCTCTACAAGGGACTGCTGCCAGCACAATATGGCGGTGCCTCCTCGGCTGTGCTCGACATCACAGGCCGCACAGGCGACCGTACCGGCTATCATGGCGGAGCCACCATCGGCCTGCTCTCTGCCAAAGGAACTTTTGAAGGGCCAATCGTCAAGGACAAAGGCTCGTTTCTCGTGACGGCTCGCAGAACCTATATGGACGTATTCCTGAAACTCTCAAATGATTTCAAGAACAACACGCTCTATTTCTACGACATCAACGCCAAACTCGACTGGACATTTGACAAACGTAACCAGCTGTTTTTCACCTTCTTCACAGGCTATGACCGTACGGCTGTGGAGGATATGGTGGATGTACGTTGGGGAAACCTGACCACCAGTCTAAAATGGCTTCACCACTTCAATGGCGGCTCCAATTCGCAAACCACCTTATATTATAGTGGGTACAACACAGATAATGGAGTAGATTTCCTCGGGATGAATCTTTGGTACAAAGGACATATTCGTCAGGGTAGCCTCAGGCAGGACTTCAACATCAATCTGGGCAAGCACCAGCTGAAAGCAGGATTTCTTTCAACGCTGATGAACGTCAAATCTGCAGAATGGCAGATTGTGAACAAATACAAGAAAGAGGAGCGCCGCGCCTGGGAGAATACGTTCTGGGTGAATGGCACCTTCGAGGTGAATCCCCGTCTGACAGCCTCTGTGGGTTTGAGACTCGATGCATTCTCACCGCTTGGCGGCTCGCTTTATTACGACATCGATCCTGATGGCAGTATCGGCTGGTACTATAATTATGGGAAGAACCAGATTGTAACGACCCACTACGTGCTTGAGCCTCGTGCCAGCATCAGTTACCAAACTACAGAACAGACCAGCGTCAAGCTGGCCTATGCCCGCACTTCGCAGAACATCCACGCTCTGCGTAACCAGAGCACCTCTACCCCCTTCGACCGCTACACTATCAGCAGTAACAACATCAAGCCCGAAGTGGCAGACCAGGTTAGCGCAGGCTTCTATATGATGACGCCCTCACAAGACTATGACTTCTCTGTGGAGACATACTTCAGAAAGACGAAAAACGTGATAGACTATCGCGACGGCAAATCGTTTAGCAGTGAGATTGAGATTGAGCGTCTCGTACTTCCAGGTGAGGGGAAGAGCTATGGCGTGGAGCTATGCGCCCGCAAGAATCTGGGACAGTTGACAGGATGGGCAGCCTATACCCTCGCCTGGTCGAAGACTCGCATTGATGGTGTCAACGGCGGCAACTGGTATGACGCCAGCAATGACCGTCGTCATGACATTAACATCGTTGCGATGTACAAGCTGAACGATCGCTGGACCTTCAACGCAGCATGGGTCTTCAACAGCGGACAAGCATTCACGGCGCCCAGCGGCAAGTATCAGATCATAGACAACTGGATTTACTACTATGCAGAACGTAACGGCTATCGCGCTCCCGACTATCATCGATTAGACGTCAGTGCAACATGGAGCAAAAAAGGACGGAAAGTAACGCGCCAATGGGTGTTCGGCATCTATAACCTCTATAACAGGTATAACCCTTATCTGATTAATTTCGAGGACAGCAAGGATGGTGCTCGCACAAGAGCCGTTCAATACTCGCTTTTCGGTATCATGCCCTCTGTGGCGTTCAACATCAAATTCTGACAAGTATATGAAACGATACAACATTACTATTTTAGCCATTCTCGGTCTGCTGATGACTTCCTGCAAAAAAGACATCGAGATCGACTATCACCAGGTAGATCCCCTCTACGTGGTGGAAGCCACGGTTTCGGAAGATGGTATGCAGGCACGTATCAGCCTTACCAACAATATGGACAACAACTCAAGCAAGAGCGACATCAGTGAGGCTCTTGTCGTGATAACAGGCAGCGACGGCAGTAGCCAAACGCTAAGCCACAAAGGCAACGGCATCTACAAGTCATCGGCAACAGGTACTCCCGATGTGGAATACACGATTACCATCGACGTCGATGGCAGACACTTCACATCGACCTCCACCATGCAGAAGGCACCAAAGGTCAATGATTTCTACTTTATCCGCAAGAAGATCGTGAGCGAGAATTTCCAGATGGCGAAACTTTTGATTCAGGACATTCCCAATGAAGACAACTACTACTTCTCGCACCTTTACCGCAACGGTACTGGTTACAGATGGGCTGTCAAGAAAGACGATACAGACCCCAATAAGGAACAGCAGCAACTCTTCACCTTTGCACGCGAAGGCAGTGACGATAAAGACTTGCTCAGAGAAGGAGACCGTATCAGGCTGGAACTGCGTAGCATCGACAGAAAGAGCTACGACTACCTTTACTCCATGCAGATCATGGACAATACAGGCACCAACCCCATACCGAACTTCACAGGAGGGTGCCTCGGCTATTTCTCAGCCTACAGTCATGTTGTCTATAATTATGTCTTCCACGAGGCTGACATGAAAGACGAAGATTAAGCTTAAGAAGACTTACGGATTTTCAGGCTGACAGTGACACCCCATTCGTCACTATCATAACGCAGCAGAATCTCGTATTCTGTAAATGAGACTATCTGTGCCAGAATCTTTTGCTTACGCCCCCCCTCATCGAGGAATTCAAGTCGCAAGTTACTATTGTCGCACTGATAGTCGCCTTCGAAAATGACCTCACCTTCCTTATCAATTGTAACGAAGGTGCCTTTACGCACCATGCCATTATAGGTGCCATCGTTATTGAAGATGAACTTATCGTAGGTAAAGTTCTCTGGCTGCAGCTCAGTATCGCCATCTATCACGACATCGCCTTCACCCCAGCCACGCTGCCAGGTGCCGACAATCATCTCCCCCAGACGGCGACCATCGTCATCACCGCCAGTACAACCCAAGAAAAACAGAAGGGCAGCCATCAGACAGGCTGCCCTATATAGAAAGAATTTCTTACTTGACATTTCCGACTTTCACAAGATACTCTGCAATCTGAACAGCATTCAGGGCAGCACCCTTGCGGATCTGGTCGCCTGAGAGCCAGAAGGTAAGACCACAGTCGTCGCTGAGATCCTTACGTACACGGCCTACATAGACATCATCCTTTCCTGCAGTCTCGAGAGGCATCGGATAAGTCAACGTAGCGGGATCGTCTTTCAGTGTACAGCCAGGGGCAGCAGCAATAGCCTTTTGAGCCTCCTCGACGCTAATAGGCTTCTCGGTCTCAATCCATACACTCTCGGAATGAGAGCGCAATGAACTGACGCGCACACACATAGCCGAGCACTTGGCATCGGTATGCATAATCTTGCGAGTCTCGTTGAACATCTTCATTTCCTCCTTCGTGTAGCCATTAGGCTGGAACACATCAATCTGTGGAATCACGTTGTAAGCCAACTGGTGGGCAAACTTCTTGATGGTTTTAACCTCACCCTCTTCTACCATCTCCTTGTACTGCTGCTGCAGTTCGGCCATAGCAGCAGCACCTGCACCTGAAGCACTCTGATAAGAAGCTACATGGATACGCTTAATATGACTGATCTGCTCAAGTGGCTGAAGTACAACCACCATCATGATGGTCGTACAGTTAGGATTTGCAATGATACCACGAGGACGATTCAGGGCATCTTCGGCATTACACTCAGGCACCACGAGGGGCACATCGTCGTCCATACGGAAAGCGCTGGAGTTGTCAATCATCACGGCACCATACTTCGTGATGGTCTCTGCAAACTCTTTAGACGTACCTGCACCAGCACTGGTGAAGGCGATATCGACATCCTTGAAATCGTCGTTATGCTGAAGCAGCTTTACTTCAATCTCCTTACCTTTGAAAGTGTACTTGCGACCTGCGCTACGCTCAGAACCAAACAATACCAGTTCATCCATGGGGAAATTCCTCTCATCAAGAATGCGCAGAAACTCCTGTCCTACAGCACCACTTGCACCTACAATTGCTACTTTCATCTTGTCTAATTTACAAATTGATTAAATTTGGCTGCAAAGATAGTAATATTTATCGAAAAATCACTAACTTTGCAGCAGAAATGATAAATTTATCGTCATATTTCCCAATCACCGACCCTACACTGATATTCTTTGTAGTGCTGGTGATAATTCTCACCGCGCCTATCGTGATGAGTAAACTACGTATCCCGCACATTATCGGCATGGTGCTGGCGGGCATTGCCATAGGTCAATACGGCTTCAACATCTTAGAGCGCGACAACTCCTTTGAGCTCTTCGGACGAGTTGGGTTGTACTATATTATGTTCCTCGCCGGATTGGAGATGGATATGGAGGGTGTGAAGAAACATACTCGACATTTTGTCATCTTCGGACTACTCACGTGTTTTGTCCCTCTGTTTCTGACTTACGTGATGGCGATGACCATTCTCGGGTATTCATCGGCAGCCTCTTTCCTCTTAGGGTGCATCATGGCCTCAAACACGCTGATATCCTATCCCATTATAGGACGCTATGGCCTGCAACGCCACCAAAGTGTTACTCTCAGCGTCGGCTCATCGATGATATCACTATTTATGGCTCTCGTCATGTTGGCAGCCCTCTCTGGTTCATTCAGCAAAGAGAGCAGTTGGCTGTTTTGGCCACTGTTCATCCTGAAATTTGCACTCTACTGTCTGGCCAGCCTCGTTTTCATCCCGAAATTAACACGCTATTTCCTGCGCAGGTATAGTGATGCTGTCATGCAGTACATCTTCGTACTCGCCATCATGTTCCTTAGTGCGGCTCTTACTTCGGCCATCGGACTTGAAGGTATTTTCGGTGCTTTCTTCTCGGGATTGATTCTGAACCGTTATATCCCAAGGGTATCACCTTTGATGAACCGTATTGAATTTATTGGTAATGCGCTGTTTATCCCCTATTTCCTGATTGGTGTGGGTATGCTCATCAACGTGCGGACCATTTTCACGGGTTTCAACATGCTGTGGATTGTGTTCCTCATCGTATTCTTCGGCACTTTCGGGAAGGCACTTGCAGCCTATATCTCTAGTCTGTTATTCAGATACACTAAAGCCGATGGCAATATCATGTTCGGCCTGACATCTGCTCACGCCGCAGGTGCTATCGCCATGGTCATGGTGGGCATGCGGCTTGAAGTGGCACCAGGACAGTATCTCATCAACGATATCATGCTGAACGGTATCATCACGATGATTCTGTTTACCTGCATCATCAGTACGCTGATGACTGAGCATGCCGCCAAGCAGATCATCATCCAAGAAAAAGCCCACCTGCAGACAGAACAGCCCAAAGACGATGACGAGAGGATTCTTCTCTGCGTAAAATATCCTGATATTGCCCCACAACTGCTCTACCTTTCTATATTGATGCGTAACCAACGCCTGAACCGTGAGTTGGTGGCACTGAACGTAGTGTATGACGGACAAAACAGCAGTCGCGACAGGACTCAAGGATTACAATTACTCGAACAACTGCAACAGCAGGCAAGTGCCTCCGACGTAAGAGTTCAGACTCAGGTTCGACTGGCTACGAACATTGCCAACGGCATCAAGCATGCCTTCCGTGAGTTTGCCTGTTCTGAGATTATCATGGGTATGCACGTACATACCGACATCAGTCCGCGCTTCTGGGGCGAATTCATCCAAAGTCTTTACAACGGACTGAATCGCCAGATTGTGCTGACACGTTTCGTACAGCCAATGGCTACACTGCGGCGTATTCGTGTGGCAGTTCCATCGCGTGCAGAGTTTGAACCTGGCTTCCGCCGTTGGCTGGAACGTCTATGCCGCATTTCAGGACAGCTCGACTGCCGCATTCAGTTCCATGGCCGAAAAGACTCGCTCGTCCTGATAGCCGAATACATCAACAATCGTCATCCGAACGTCAGGGCGGAATATACACCGATGGAACATTGGAACGAGCTGCCACAACTGGCTGCCGATATGGCGGAGGATCATCTGTTCGTCGTGGTCACTGCTCGTAAGGGCACCATCTCATATAAGACCGCCCTTGAGCGACTGCCTGATGAGCTTCAGAAATATTTCACAGGAAAGAATCTGATGATCATCTTCCCTGATCAGTTCGGTGACCAGAAAGAAGACAGGATGAGCTTCACCGAGTCACAGCACCATGAGGAGAATAGTATCTATGACAGTATTTCACGCTGGATACATGAGAGAAAGAAGAAAAACAAAGCATTATGATTGACATCAAGAATATTACCAAGAGCTTCGGTTCACTGCAGGTACTGAAAGGTATCGACCTACATATTAATAAAGGTGAGGTCGTCAGCATTGTTGGTCCCAGCGGTGCAGGCAAGACTACCCTGCTGCAGATCATCGGTACACTTGACCGTCCAGATTCTGGAACGGTTGTCGTTGATGGTATTGATACCTGCAAACTCTCCCAGAAGAAACTTGCAGACTTCCGCAACCAACATCTGGGATTCGTTTTCCAGTTTCACCAATTGCTGCCTGAGTTTACCGCCATTGAGAATATCATGATACCTGCCTTCATAGCAGGACGATCAAGTAAGCAAGCTCGACAACGGGCAGAGGAACTACTCGATTTCATGAAACTCTCCGACCGTGCCACCCACAAACCCAATGAGCTCTCTGGTGGAGAGAAACAGCGCATCGCTGTGGCCCGTGCACTGGTGAACAACCCTGCTGTTATTCTTGCTGATGAGCCATCTGGTTCTCTCGACACGAAGAATAAAGAAGAACTTCACCAGCTGTTTTTCGACTTACGCGATCAGTTTGGACAGACTTTTGTCATCGTTACCCACGATGAAGGACTTGCCAGCATTACAGACCGCACCATTCATTTGCGTGACGGTCTGATATTGTCTGCCGATTCTATGGATAATCCCCCAACAGACGATGTCGAGACCATACTATAAATTCACTTAATTCGTAAAATCTGCAAGTAATCATGATCACTTTAGGAGACTACAATACCCTCAAAATCGTAAAGTCTGTAGATTTCGGACTTTATCTCGACGGTGGAGAAGAAGGCGAGATTCTTCTTCCTCAACGTTATGTGACTAAAGATATGCACATCGACGACGAGATAGAAGTGTTTATCTATCTGGACCAAGAGGAGCGACTCGTTGCGACCACAGAGCGGCCCTATGCCAAGGTTGGTGAGTTTGCCTATCTTGAAGTTGCATGGGTTAACCAATACGGAGCTTTCCTGAAATGGGGACTGATGAAAGATCTCTTCTGTCCATTCCGCGAACAGAAAAAGCGCATGGAACAAGGTCATAGCTACATTGTGTATATTAAGGTTGATGAAGACAGTTATCGTCTGATGGCTACTGCCAAGGTGGACAAAATCATTACGGAGCCATCAGCGGAAGACCTGTCCACACTCACCCACGGCACGCAAGTAGATATTCTCGTATGGCAAAAGACTGATTTGGGGTTTAAGGCTATTGTAAACAACCGTTTCCAAGGGCTTCTTTTTGAGAATCAGATCTTCCAGCCCATTCACAGCGGAGATCGTCTTACCGCTTATGTCGATCATGTGAGACAAGACGGGAAGATCGACCTTACACTTCAACCAACAGGTCGCCAACACACCCTAGACTTTGCAGAAGTGCTATTGCGCTATCTCTATGAAAACGACGGCCATTGCAATCTTGGCGACAAGTCGCCAGCCGAACTGATATACGACCGCTTCGGTGTAAGCAAGAAAGCCTTTAAGAAAGCCATTGGCGATCTTTACAAACGTAGATTGATTGTCATCGAAGACGAAGGTTTCCGCCTTGCATAAATGACAAATCCCCCGCCATTTGGCGAGGGATTTATTATTTGGTTTAGAACTCTGCACTCTTTGGTGTACGTGGGAAAGGTATCACGTCACGGATGTTCTGCATACCTGTCACAAACAAGATGAGGCGCTCGAAGCCGAGGCCGAAACCTGCATGAGGACATGAACCCCAACGGCGAGTATCAATATACCACCATAGGTGAGTCTTGTCCATCTGACGACGTTCAATTTCACCCATCAGTTTTTCATAGCTCTCCTCACGAACAGAGCCACCAATGATCTCACCAATCTGCGGGAACAGGACATCTGTACCCTGCATTGTAGGACCAGGAGCAACAGCCCCCTTATATCCAACAGAGCCCTCGCCCTGAGCCTCGTTCTGTTTCATATAGAACGACTTGAAAGCACGTGGATAGTCGGTCATGATAACTGGCTTCTTGAAGTGTTCTTCCACGAGATAGCGCTCATGCTCTGAAGCAAGGTCATCCCCCCAATTGCAAGGGAACTCAAACTTCTTGCCATTCTTAATAGCCTCCTGCAAGATATTGATACCCTCAGTATAAGGCAGTCGGACGAATGTCTCCTTGAGAACACCCTCCAGACGAGCAATCAGTGTCTTATCGATCATCTGATTCAGGAACTGCAGGTCATCTTTACAGTTGTCAAGAGCCCAACGAACACAATATTTAATGAAATCCTCTTCGAGATCCATCAGTTCTTCCTGATCGAGGAAGGCCACCTCGGGCTCTACCATCCAGAACTCAGCCAGATGGCGCGGGGTGTTAGAGTTCTCTGCACGGAATGTAGGACCAAAGGTGTAGATGGCACCCAGAGCCGTAGCACCGAGTTCACCTTCAAGCTGACCAGATACCGTAAGCGAAGTCTGTTCACCGAAGAAGTCATCATCGTAAATGATCTTTCCCTGCTCGTCTTTCTTCAAGTCGTAGAGGTTCTTAGTAGTAACCTGAAACATATTTCCTGCACCTTCACAGTCGCTGGCTGTAATCAGTGGCGTGTGGAAATAGAAGAAGCCATGCTCATGGAAATAGGTATGGATAGCCATCGCCATATTGTGGCGGATTCGCATCACAGCGCCAAAAGTATTGGTACGCAGGCGCATATGTGCATTCTTGCGCATCACCTCAAAGCTCTGCCCCTTCTTCTGCATGGGATAGTCGTTTCCACAGAGACCGTAGATCTCGATAGCTTCAGCCTGAATCTCTGAGGGCTGACCTGCAGCCGGGCTTTCAACAAGCTTACCTATGGCACTGATACAAGCACCAGTTGTCACCTGTTTGAGAATCTCTTCACTCACTTTTTCTGGATCGACGACTATCTGTACATTCTTGATGGTCGAACCGTCATTCAGAGCGATAAAGTCAACTGCTTTAGAACTGCGGTGCGTACGCACCCAGCCCTTTACGCAGATGTCCTTACCGTATTCTGTGCTTCTCAGCACATCGATAATCTTAGTACGTTTCATTACCTTTTTAATATTTTACCTTTTTCCTTTACTCGTAGGCACCCATACGCAGACGATCAACTTCCTCCTCGGTGAGGTAGCGCCAATCACCACGCTTCAGGTTCTTCTTAGTCAGACCCGCAAACTGAACGCGATCAAGTTTTTGTACACGATAGCCAAGGGCTTCGAAGATACGACGCACGATACGATTCTTGCCACTGTGAATCTCTATACCCACCTGCTTCTTGTCAGTAGGATGTGCATATTGCACGTCGTCGGCCTTGATCTCACCGTCTTCAAGCTGAATACCCTCAGCGATCTGCTGGAGGTCGTGAGCAGTCACGTTCTTGTCGAGATAGACATGATAGATCTTCTTCTTCAGATACTTCGGATGGGTGAGCTTAGAAGCCAGATCACCATCATTAGTGAGCAAGAGTACACCTGTGGTATTACGGTCAAGACGACCAACAGGATAGATACGCTCCGGACAAGCATTCTTCACGAGGTCCATCACCGTCTTACGCTGCTGAGGATCGTCACTGGTAGTTACATAATCCTTCGGCTTGTTAAGCAACACGTACACTTTCTTCTCAATGGTAACAGGCTGATCGTGGAACTTAACCTCGTCTGTGCGCAGAATCTTCGTTCCCAGTTCGGTAACAACCTCTCCATTAACGGAAACGACACCAGCCTGAATAAACTCATCAGCCTCACGGCGGCTGCATATTCCAGCATTTGCCAAGAACTTGTTCAGACGAAGGGGCTCATTGGGATCATAGTTTACTTCCTTATACTCAATGCGCTTCTTCATGCTGTACTTTGCATTCGGATCGTAGTCGGATGTATGCGGACGGCTTTTCTTATAAGGTGCGCCATAAGGTTTGCCATACGAAGGTTTACCAGCATAGCTGGAACTATAACCACCCTGACGAGACTGGCCGTAACCACCCTGACGAGGCTGACCATAACCACCCTGACGAGGCTGACCATAGCCCCCCTGACGAGACTGGCCATAACCACCCTGACGAGACTGACCATAACCACCCTGCTGAGGACGCTGCTGATAACCACCCTGACGAGGCTGATAACCTCCTTGACCCTGGCCGTAGCTTTGGCGAGGCTGATAGCCCCCCTGACGAGACTGGCCGTAACCGCCATCGTAACTGTTACGTGGACGGTAACTAGAACGCTGGGGCGCAGAACTCTGAAGACCTGCACCAAAGCCTTCTGGACGGAAGCCGCCCTCATCGTTATCCTCACGATGATAGTTTGGGCGCTCATAAGTTGGGCGCTGCCCTGTATGAATACGTGGACGCGGTGAACGTCCCGGTCTTAATTCTCTCTGGAATCCTTCCTGCTGTGTTGGCTCTTCCTGTTTCTTCTCGTTGTTCTCAAAATCCATGTTGTTTTCCTTTTAATAAGTTTGTTCCTAAAAATCTTTATTCTCTAAAATGTAATTGGTTGATTAAATACCAGTATATGTAGCGGGAGTGATTGCACGCAATTCCTCCTTGACATCCTCGCTAACTTCAAGTGTCTCAATAAAATCGCGGATTTTCTTACCTGTCAGCTTTTCATTGGTTCGAGTCAGTGCCTTCAGTGTCTCATAAGGATTAGGATAGGCCTCACGACGAAGGATTGTCTGAATAGCCTCAGCCACCACAGCCCATGTGTTATCGAGATCTTCCTGCAATTTCTCCTCGTTCAGAATCAACTTGCGAAGCCCTTTCAGAGTGCTTTGAAAAGCAATGAGAGCGTGACCCATAGGAACACCTACGTTACGAAGGACAGTGGAATCAGTAAGATCACGCTGCAGGCGGCTTACAGGCAATTTGGCTGCAAGGAACTGAAGAATGGCATTGGCAATGCCAAGATTTCCCTCAGAGTTCTCATAATCGATGGGGTTCACCTTATGAGGCATCGCACTCGATCCGACCTCGCCAGCCTTAATCTTCTGTTTGAAATAATCCATTGAAATATACATCCAGAAATCGCGGTCGAGGTCAATGACAATGGTATTGATGCGACGCATAGCATCGAAGATAGCCCCCAGCCAATCGTAGTTTGAAATCTGGGTCGTGAACTGCTCGCGCTCCAGACCTAATTTTTCACTTACGAAATGATTGCCAAACTCACGCCAATCATACTGGGGATAAGCCACATGATGAGCATTAAAGTTGCCCGTGGCACCTCCGAACTTAGCAGTCATTGGTGTCTCCTTCAAGGCACGCAACTGTTCCTCCAGACGATATACATAGACCATGACCTCCTTTCCCAGACGGGTAGGAGAAGCTGGCTGTCCATGCGTTTTTGCAAGCATCGGAATATTCTTCCACTGCTCGGCATAGTCATGAAGTTGTTCGATCAATTCCTCAACGAGCGGATAATATACATTCTCAAGTGCCTCTTTGATAGAAAGGGGAACACTCGTATTGTTAATGTCCTGAGAGGTGAGTCCGAAATGAATAAACTCCTTATAGTGTTCAAAGCCACCCATCACATCGAGTTTTTCCTTGATAAAATACTCTACTGCCTTCACATCGTGATTGGTTACCTTCTCAATATCCTTCACCCGCTGAGCATCAGCAGGTGTAAACTGGCGGTAAATATCTCGGAGTTGATCGAACAGTTGATGGTTGACTTCCTGTAATTGCGGCAATGGTAACTCGCAAAGCGTAATAAAATACTCTATTTCCACCCGCACTCTATAACGAATAAGCGCATACTCAGAAAAGTATTCTGCCAGCGGTTCTGTCTTACTCCTATAACGGCCATCAATAGGCGAGATGGCGGTCAATACACTTATATCCATTTCTAATAAATTACAATTCAAAAAATGCTTTCTTTCAAGTTCCTAAACCCAAAACCGCAACCTCAACGGCTGCGGACGGATTTCTTTTGTGTCGTGGGCGCTGACGGATTCGAACCGCCGACCCTCTGCTTGTAAGGCAGATGCTCTAAACCAGCTGAGCTAAGCGCCCTTTTCCCTTCACGGCAGACAATGTCAATCAAATCGTGTGCAAAGTTACACAGAAAAAACGAAACTGCAAAATTTCTTCAGCGAAATTTTGCAGTTTCTCACATTTTATAACTGATAGAGATCACTATCAGCCATCAGTTCTACCTTTTTCTCTGCGAGGATCCGCTCACAGGCCTCCAGATCAGTAGGACGAATGACTACGTGAGCTACGTTACCATTGGCAAAGGAATACATATATTCAATGAACACGCCGTTGTCGGAAAGATGTTTCAGCACAACAGACAGCGAGCCACTCGTGTTCGGACATACAAAGCCGATGACATCAGTAATCTTCACAGCAAAATGAGCTGCCTTCAGCACCTGATAAGCCTTATCGGGGTCAGAGACAATGCAGCGAAGGATACCAAAATCGCTGTTATCGGCTATACTCATGGCCGAAAGGTTAATTCCAGCAGCCCCCAGGGCCTCAGTTACCTCGGTCAGTCGCCCGGACTTATTCTCGAGGAATACAGATAGTTGTTTTGCTTTCATAATTATTGACAGTTTTACATTTTTAGATCTTTCTGTTGTCAATCACGCGCTTGGCCTTGCCTGTAGAACGTTCTATACCCTTTGGCTCCACAAGTTTCACCTTGAAGCCCAGGCCGATGACGCTACGCAGCTCTGCCTCCAGCTTCTTCTGCAGCCCCACCATCGTTGCCATATCGTCGGTGAAGTAATCTTCCTTCACCTCCACCTTCAACTCCGATGTATCCGTATTGTTCACACGATCCACTGTCAGCAGGAAGTGAGGTTCATACTCAGGCAACTTCAGGATGACATCCTCAATCTGCGACGGGAACACATTGACGCCTCGGATAATCAACATATCGTCGCAACGGCCGAGGATACGATCCATACGCACAAGCGTACGCCCGCACGCACATTTCTCATAATGCAGGGCCGTCAGGTCATGCGTACGATAACGCAACAACGGCATACCTTCCTTCGTCAAGTGGGTGAAGGTCAGTTCGCCAAACGCGCCTTCCGGCAACGGCTCACCAGTATTCGGGTCAAGAATCTCTGGATAGAAGTAGTCCTCATTGAGGTGGGTACCATGCTGACACTCGCACTCATAGCCGACACCAGGACCAGCAATCTCCGAGAGACCATAGATATCGTAGGCCTTGATACCCAGTGACTGTTCCAGTTTCGCACGCATCTTCTCCGTCCAAGGCTCAGCACCGAAGGCACCGATCTTCAACTTGAACTCATCGCGTGCCCACTCGCACTCCTGCATAGCCTCGCCAAGGAACATGGCATACGAGGGTGTACAGCAGAGCACCGTCGTTCCGAAGTCGTGCATCAGCGTCATCTGCTTCTGCGTGTTACCTGAAGAGATCGGAATCACCGACGCACCAATATTCGTCGCACCATCGTGCGCACCCAGACCTCCCGTAAACAGGCCATAGCCATAGGCTATCTGGAAGATATCATCCTTTCCTGCCCCATAGGCCGTGAAAGCACGCGAGATAGCCTCAGCCCACATCGCCAGATCCTTTCGGGTATAAAGCACGACGACAGGCTTGCCTGTCGTACCCGAAGAGGCATGGATACGTACAATCTGACTCATCGGCACGGCTGCCAGTCCAAACGGGTAGTTGTCACGCAAATCGAGTTTGTTAGTAAACGGGAGCTTCACGATATCGTCAATACTCTTGATATCGCCAGGCTCTAGTCCCATCTCCTGGAATTTCTTCCGGTAGAAAGGGGTGTTGTGATACACATACTCCGCCATCTTTACCAGACGACGGCTCTGGATCTCGCGAAGCTGTTCGCGGTCCATGCATTCAACGCTTTGGTTCCAAATCATAAATCTACTTAGTTTTCAGTTCCATTTTAACTCGTATTTGCCTTGCAAAAGTACTACTTTTTTTCCGATCCAACAAATTTCCTGCAAAAAAACTGCTTACTCTGCCGAAGATTCTGCTACGCGTAGGAGTTTTTCTTAGTACACGTGGGAAAAAGTTTTCCTACGCCTACTAGTAAATTCTGCCTCGCTAACAAATATGCGCGCTTCATCTAATACTCGGGCTTTATTAAGAGTTAGTCTTCCCTCATTAAGCGCCAGCTTTCGCCTCATTAAGGACTCGCTCCCCGTCCGACAACTGCGAACCATCAGTCCGACGGCTTCGGACTCCCAGTCCGTAACCATCAAACTCCTAGTCCGACATGACGGACTAAATCAGAAAAGCAGCACGCATCATCACGACGAGTGCTGCTGTTGAATCAAAATCATATTATTATATTAATTAAGAGAGAGAGCCTTTATGAATCAAAGACTCTACAAATGCAAAGTTTCACAACTTGGCTTCATATCTTTATCTGACGTCGGTCACTCCGTCACGTAGCTCTGGATTAATACCCATACGCGGTGTTGTGCCTGGTTTGTTATTGTCATCGGCTGATAATTGGGTCATCTGTACCTTGGTAACGAACCATCGGTTTCTTAAGACGCAAGATATCGTTCATAGCGAAGCCCTCTCCCCAGAGTTCGATACGTCGCTGACGCCATACTTCGTCAATGAAATCTGCAGTAGGCTTTTCTGCATAACTGTATGCAGGATCACGATAGGTCTTTACGAATTGTTCCAATGTTGCAGCTCCCCGAGCTTCATCCTGTCTTCCTTGTGCTTCTGCTAAAATCAGATACATCTCTTCAACGCGCATCATCGGGAAGTCACCACAAGTCTGAGTGGTGCCGAACTGTCCTTGGTAAACGCCAAACTTCACGTTGGTATAAGGAATAAAATCGAAGAGGTTACCGCATCCTACACCGAGCGGGGCTGTCTCTCCACTATTACTCCATAAGAGGCCTTCAATAAGTGGAGACTTGCAATCGCCATCTACCCACCAGCCTTTACGGACGTCACTATCGGCAATGGTGTTCCAAAGGTGACTGTTGATGGCTCGGAAGCATCCTGTCTCTGTGGTGTAACTATAGCTGGCAAGTGAGGATATCTGTGATACCCATGTCTCATACTCGCCATCTGTCTCGATGTTGGTTGGTCCGAAAGAAAGTCCCCACATCCAGTTAGGCTCATCATTTGAGATGAACATGTTGCCGACTTGGCTCACCTCATCGATAGAGGCAGGAGCGATGCCTTCTTGTGCAGCGAGGTCAATGGCTTTCTGTGCATATTCTGCAGCCTTGGCCCAATCTTGCTTCACCAAAGAGACACGGGCTTTCAGGCCATAGACTACAGCCTGATTCATCACGCTCTTGTCGGGACGACTAAAACCTTCCAGGTTCGTCGCTGCTTCATCGAGTTCTTTCTCAATGAAATTATAGACAAACTCGACTGTCTGGCGTGCGGTTGTCAAACCTTCTGTTTTGTCATTATCGGATAAGTACATCGGTACAGCAGGATCTTTGGCATGCCCAGCATAGGTCAATGCATAACGTTGTACCAGCTGGAAGTAGTCGAAAGCACGTAGGGCCTTCCCCAAAGCCTGATAGGCTTTCAGTTCCGGGGTTGTTGCTTCCGGGATATTATTCAACAGGTCATTGCAACATTTAATCTGGTTATAGTACATGGCCCACCGCTCATATGGATTGGCATAGTTCACATTACGGTCATTGTAGTTGGCTGCCGCACTGAACCAATTGTAACCACTGTTTACTCCCACAATATCTCCCGCATTAGTACCATCAGACAAGCAGTCAGCAGGATAGCCAAAATCATCTGCACGACCTTGGGAAATACCAAAGACATTATATTCTTTGCCAATATTGAAGAAGGCTGATTTGGCAACACCTTCCAGCAATGCATTATCACGTTTAACAGATTCCGTGAACTGATCGCCAATAACCTCGCCTTCAGGTTGTGTTTCGAGGTCGGCACAGGAAACGGCAAAAACGGCTACCGCTCCAAGACTTAACGCATATATCTTATTCATAGTTTTCTCAATTGATTTAGAATGAAACAGTAATACCACCAGAGATCGTCTTTAATCCTGCATAAGTATCTGAATAGCCGGCACCCAACGTCGAGACACCCATCGTTAAGGCTCGACGGGGGTCAAGGCCCTTACGAGCTGTCCAAAGAGCCAAATTGTCGCCTGCGAAATAGATGCGCAGTGCAGAAAGACCTATCGAACGGACGAGTTTAGCAGGTACGGTATAGCCAATAGTGATATTGGTCATACTGAGATAGTCGCTGCTGACAAGGAAGCGGTTTGAAGTGTGCTGAGAATCATCGACACCCGTATCCAAACGTGGAATATTACTCTGGGCGTTCTCAGGAGTCCAGGCCCCATAGATATCCTGACTCCAGTTATGACCATTCTGGCCGTCACTAGACATCAAGCCTTGATACTTATGGTCATAGACTCTTCCACCTAACTGGTAGGCAAACTGCACGCTTGCATCGAACCCATAGGCACGAGCCGTCAGTCCAAAACCACCAAAGACATTGGCCAGAGTATTGCCTTGATGGGCTTGTTTAGCATTTGAATAGTCTGTTACTGCATAATTTCCATTATCCGGATCTACGTAATACAGAGCATCACCCAAAACTGGTTCAAATCCTTCTGCCAACGTGTATTCGCTGTTGTCACCATGCCATACACCTGCATAACTGCGCAAGTAAGACTCATAGATGCTACCACCTTCCTCAATAATACGCATGCTGCCCTTATTGGTCTCTGGATAGGCTGTAACCTTGTTCTTTACGGTGGTAAGGTTCATGTTAAGGCGGATTTCAACATCTTTCAGTTTCAATATGGTACCTTCCAGATTCAGTTCTATTCCCCGGTTGTACATCGACCCACTATTGATCGGATAGGAATCATACCCCATTGATACGGGTACAGGTTTGTAGTAGAGCATATCTTTCGTGGTACGGTTGTAATACTCGATACTACCACTGATGCGCCCTTTCAACAGAACAAATTCAATTCCCATATTAGTGGAGTAGCTAGTCTCCCAAGATATATCCTTATTGCCTTTATAGCCATTGAAGATAGGCACCGCTGTACCGTTAACGTCGGTGACGGTATAGGTATCCTGATAGGGATAGTAAATCTCGTCAAGGCCGTTCATCAGGTGGTCATTACCCTGAATACCGTAGCTGACCTTTAACTTCAGTTCGTCGAGCCATGTGGCAGTAGGCTGCATAAACGACTCCTTAGAAATGAGCCATGCAGCACCCAAACTACCAAAATCGCCCCACTTGTGTCCTTCAGCAAAGCGAGAAGAACCGTCGCGGCGGTAAGAAGCTGAGACGAAGTATTTCTGAGCGTAATTATACTGGGCACGCCCTAACCAGCCCTTTGTGACATATCGGACGGTATTCGATTTCGGTGATGATGGATACTTAATGGCATTATCGAGCTCGCCTACATAATCGAGGAAGATATTCTGCTTGCTAGTCTCCAACAGACGGTATTTCATGTCATAAGACTCGTAACCAGCCAGCAAGTCGATGCTATGAAGTCCGAAGTCATGCTGATAAGTCAGCAGATATTGCTGGTTTAAACTCTGACGGCGATAATGATTTACACTCACTGCGCCATTAGTGCTCGAACTACTACCATAGTGGGGGTTATACAGGTTATTCTCACGGTTGTCTGAGGCATAGGCATTCAAGTTGGCGTTCAACTTCAATCCGTCCAGCGGAAGATCGATGATGGCATAACCTTTAGCATTAATGTAGTTTGTCTCCTGATTATAGCTATTCAGCTTTAAGTCGATGGCAGGATTACCAGCTGAGAACTTACGCTTCTGCCCCGTGTTTGTACCCGTGTCGAGTACCTGAATACCCATGGCATCATAGAGATATGAACCGTCGGCATTGCGCACATAGATAGGATAGATAGGAGCAATGTTGTCTGCGATGAAGAATGCATTGCCCGATGAGCCCCACTTATTCTGAGAACCTGGTGCTTCCTGTTTTTCAAAGGTATAAGCCAGATTTGCTCCAACTTTCAGCCAGGATTTGGCCTGATAGTCTGCCTTCAGTCGTCCGCTATAGCGTTTGTAGGCAGACGAATTGATGATACCCTTATCATCAAGATAGCCAAGCGACATATAATAGTTCATCTTGTCGGTGGAGCCTGAAACAGTCGCATTATACTCTTGGCGCAGATTGCCAGTGTTATACATCTCGTCATACCAGTTGTCTGGTGTGTAATAATACTTCCTGTCTGAATAGCCGAGGCGAGCATTGGGATTGATACGGAAGTCTGTACCGATAAAGTCTTGACCTTCTGGCACTGTAAAGACCTGACAGCCCTCGTTCGTGAAAATATTCTTATTTGCATAGCCACGCGCCCCAGTAACATCGTCCATAGCATAATAATACTCGTTATATAATGCACGGTACATGGTCTCATAATAACTGCCAGCATTGTCAATGACATCATAATTGGGAACAGCTCGGTTGTTCACGCCCCACTTGGCATCAAGTGTAACCACGGCATCTTGTCCTTTTCTCCCTTGCTTTGTAGTAATAATGACTACGCCATTTGCACCCCGACTACCATAGATAGCGGAAGCAGACGCATCCTTCAGTACGTTCATCGTCTCGATGTCGGCAGGATTGATGCTGGATATATAACCATCAAAGGGTACACCATCCACTACATAGAGCGGTTTGCTGTTGGCTGACATCGAGCCAACACCACGAATACGAATAGTAGGATCTTTACCAGGCTGCCCGTCGTAACTAGTCACCTGAACACCACTAACGGAACCCGTTAGTGCGTTTAGAGCTGACGACACCTGACGTTTAGAGATGTCCTCTGCCTTCATCGTGGCGGCAGAGCCTGTAAAGGCTGATTTCTTTGCAGTACCATAGGCCACGACAATGACCTCATCGAGGGCAGCAGCATCGGTTTTCAAAAATACGCGCATACCATTCTTGGCTGTCACAGTCTTGCCTTCATATCCCAAGTAGGTAATTTCCAGTTGGTTCTTGCCTGCTGGTAAAGTCAGCGTGAAACGACCGTTCACGTCGGTTAGCATACCAGTGCTAGTACCTGTCACTTTGACGGCTGCTCCGATAATCGGCTGACCATCTTCCTGAGACAAGACCGTACCTGATACTTTTGTCTGTGCCAGTGCACTCCCTACAAATAGGAATAAACCGGCTAAAAACATTGTTAGTTTTTTCTTCATTTCTCTCTTATTTTTTAATTTAAAAAAACTTCTTTTGGCCCTTTTTTGAGTTGCAAAGGTATTTGGAGTTTCAGAATTAGACAAAGGATTCTGGCAAAAAATGGCAAAGTTGGTGTTACAGCAAGTTGAAACATAAAACATTGATAATTAACAACATAGATAAGACGCTGCAAAGAAAAAAGTGCTGAATTGTAACGCTTAACAATGGGTGATACTCTTAAATTCTTTGAAATATTCTTTAAAATACCAATCGGGCGATATCAAGTCGAATTTAATGATTAACTTTGCCTATCAAACAAAAAATATGAAGAAAATTGGTTGGATAATAGTAATCATTGCCATGATATCAGGTTGTGGTGAGACGCGTCATCCAATGCTGAAGGAGGCGGCTGACATCGTACACCAGCATCCTGATTCCGCGCGCATGCTAATAAGTAAGGTGGACACGACTTCACTTTCTGCAGCTGATATGGCTGAATACCATCTGCTGAAAGTGATGACGGACTATATCGTGCTGCATCAGGCAGATGGCGATTCGCTCATTACGACATGTGTGGACTACTATGACAAACATGGCGATGCCTGGCATCGAGGCAGGGCTTACTATTACAGGGCTGGCATCAGAAGGCATTTACTTGACAGGACGTTTGACGGCATCAAGGATTATAAGATTGCCGAAACAATTGCTGAGGATGCGGATGACGAACTGCTGAAGAACATGGTGTATGAGAATCTGGCCTTTGCCAATTATAATTGTTTTACCCATCCGCTTATTCTGGAATACTCGCAGAAGTTTCTGGAGAGCAGTCTCAAATTGAACGACAGCGTCATGACGTTAAGGGCCCTCCAGATGTGCGCATCGTCTTATGCCATATATGGATCAGAGTGACAGCGCTTATGCCTGTATTTTCAAGAGCATGGACTATATAGACTTGGCCGACAGCATCTTGCGGGCTGACATCTATCACAATATTGCAGCGATGTATCAGGAACAGGGGGATGACGAAAATGCCAAGAAGTATTTGAAGAAATGGAAGAATGATAAAGCAGCCAGCAGTTTTAAGGGGTATATTGTTGAGGCCAGACTCCTTGAAGCACAAGGGCATTATGAGGAGGCTATAGAGAGTGTGAAGAAAAGCCTATCAGAAAAAGATCCGTTGGTGCGCAGCCATTCGATGGAGGTATTATCCAAGCTCTATGAAAAGACTGGTGATATGAGTGCGGCTTTGGACATGAAACGGCAAAAGGATGCATTTACCGACTCGGTTATGAAAGCCAATCATAGTCTTGAGATTGCCGACTGGCAAAAGAAATTTGATGAAGAGCGTTGGGAAGAGAGGTTCCATCAGCGGATAACAAAATTGGGGGGGGTAATTTTTGTTTTTCTGTTGATTTTGGCAACGGGCTATTGGTGGTATTGGCGAAGAGTCAGAAGCCTGAACTTCCGACTTGACGAGAATGCCAGACAAATCACAGAAAGCCAAACAGAGATAGAACGACTGCAACAGAGTGGTGAGGCCAGTGAACAAACCATTGCCGAACTGAACCGGCAGATAGAGAGCAGCCGAGAGCGTATCTCCAAC
>OMXO01000026.1 GCA_900315035.1 uncultured Prevotella sp. | reverse complement strand
AAAGTAAAGAACTGACAACCTGTTTAGGAATAAAAAAGTAAAGTGTAAACCAAGTTAGGAATAACAAATAAAACTGTCAACCAAAATCAGTACACTACAGAAGTTGAAATTTGTACATCAAAAGTGTATTTAGTTCCCACCTTGGGAATGAAATGTTCCCACACTGGGAACAAAGTGTTCCCATTAGGGGGAATAATTCGCCGCAATAAGGGGCACACTTATTTCAAGATAAGTGGCGGTTATTCCTGAATAAGATTTGGCAATTTGGAGATATTCATCACTTTTTGGCTAAACCTAACATCTAGACTATAAGAATCCCTTTATTTAAAGGTGTTTTGAGCAATTGTAATACCAGAAATACCTAACATGAAACCTAACATAAACCTAACGTCATACCTAACATCTAACCTAACATTTGATCGACGATGATGAACGCGTATCAAATTTCGTTTAACTTTTGAAAAATAAGCGTGCTTTTTAACGCGAAAAATTTGCAAATCGCCAATTTTTTTTGTATCTTTGCATTCGATAAACGCGAAGCTGCTTAATCGCAGTGTAGCGCCCGACAAATCGCTGTGAAAAGCGCATCGTCCAACAAGGAAATCGAATCAAGGACTAAGTTTAATTACTATAATTTTTTTCTCATGATTAAGACAACTCTTATCAATGGGGAGTCGCTTAGTGCGTCTCTCGAAACCACGCTCGCTGTCGAGCAGTTTCTCAAAGAAAACTATCTGTTCCGCCGAAATGTGCTGAACGGAAAGGTTGAGCTGGCCACTAAGCAGGCCAGTAAGAATGGTGATAATGCTGAGGAGGAAACGCCAGACAATTGGCGCCCTCTGACGCAGGAAGCCCTTAACACTATCATCCGCAGGGCCAAGAAGGAGCAGGTGTGCGAGAAAGGCAGTCCGAAGACGGAAATCATGGAGTATGTACACTCCGAGGATGTGCCAACACACGATCCCATCAACCACTACCTGAGCAACCTGCCCAAGTGGGACGGACAGAACCACATCGCACAGCTCTTCAACCGTCTGCCTGGCATCACCTCTGAACAGCAGGGATTTCTTGCTACCTGGCTTCGCTCGGCTGTGGCTCATTGGCTGCAGATGGATATGCTGCACGGCAATGAATGTGTGCCCGTTCTAATAGGTTCTCAGGGATGTGGTAAGACCACCTTCTATCACCGTCTGCTGCCGCCAGAGCTTCGTGAGTATTATCTGGATCACTTGAACCTGTCGAATAAATTTGATAAGGAGATGGCGCTGACGAACAATCTGCTGGTAAACCTCGATGAACTCGAGGCAATCCGGCCTTCTCAGCATGCAGCCCTGAAGCAGACACTCTCGAAAAGCAAGGTGAACGGCCGCCCCATCTATGGAGCCTCGCAGGAAGACAGGCCTCGCTATGCCTCATTCGTGGCTACCACGAACAATCCCCACCCGTTGACAGATCCAACTGGTAGCCGTCGATACATTTGCCTCTCGATTCCTGATGGCTTGTTCATCAACAATACGGGTGAGATTGATTACGGACAGCTCTATGCCCAGGTGGTGTATGAACTGAATGTCGCCAAGACACCCTATTGGTTCAGTAATGAAGAGGTGGCGCGTATTCAGCAGTTGAATCAGAACTATCTGGAGCAGAAAGACATTGCAGAGATGGTAGAGGTGTGCTTCCGTAAGCCCAAAGAGGGTGAGACTGCGAAGATGATGAACTCGAAGATGCTGCTGATGCAGATTCAGAAGGATTATCCCTCGGTAGAGATCAATCACGGCAATAAGATTCGCATCGGAAAGGCCATGAGCAGTCTCGGCTACGAGTCAACGGATCACAGCAATGTGCCCTTCTACAAAGTCATCCCTGTGAAAGTGGCCTGATGTTAGGTATGATGTTAGGTATGATGTTAGGTATGATGTTAGGTTTATGTTAGGTATTTGTTAGGTTTCATGTTAGGTGTGAAAAGCATTATGATGAGACTAAACGATTGAAAATAAGATAATTACGAAAATTGGATGTTAGGTGTTATGGATAAAGAACTGAAATTTGAAAATATCCCTTACGGATATAGTGTTTGTTTCAACGGCGACTGTGCTCTTCGTGAAACGTGTATGCATTATCTGGCTGGACAGTTGCAGCCAGCGAACAGGTATAGTGGAAATGCTGTCTATCCGACGGCATGGAAGAGTGGTACCTGTCAGAGCTATCGCGAGAAGAAGCTCGTTAAGAAGGCATGGGGCTTCTCAAAGCTCTACAAGAATGTGCCTTACTACCAGAGGGCTGAGGCGCGCCAGTGTGTAAGGAGTTACTTCAGTAGCGGCAACGGCCCTTATTACCGCTATCATCATGGGGAAAATAAGCTTTCGCCCAAACAGCAGGCGGATATTCTGGCGATCATCGCCAAGTTCGGCCCCGTCGATGACATCAAGTTCGACCACTATGTGACAGACTGGGACTTTGATTAGCAAAGTTTAACACCCGACGATGCAAGATTTCCGGCTTACAGAGTTTAATCAGATAGAGTCATTAAAGATATAGCGAAAATGAAAACAATGAAGATTTGGAGAATCATGTTAATGATGCTTGCTGCCTTCTCTCTCGCCTCTTGCAGTAAAACAGATGGAGGTTGGAACGCTATGGAATGGGAAGCAGATGTGCCAGTACAGATAACCGATGGTGTGTATATTTTTTCCGAAACAGGGACAGAGTTTACTTTCTCATGTCGGAACTATTCATCACCTTGGATAGAGAATACCATGTCGAATGGAGAATACTTTTATCCCCCTCGCGAAGCGAATGACTTTCATACAATAACGACAGATTGGTTCCAGGCAGAAATGAATGGGAACAAATTGAAGGTTGTTTTCAAGGCAAATGAAACAGCAGAAAATAGAACACTTCAGCTGACAGTCACGGCAGGCGACATCTTTTACACCTTTAAGTTCAAGCAATTAGCTAGTAATGTAGAGATCGGGGGGACAGGTCATTGATTTCCCAAAACAATCAATCACCTGTTATCCTCGCTGCGTCGCCCTCTGTATCGATTTCCTTAAAAGTAGTTAAATTTATCGTATTTCAATAAAGTTTTATCGTTTTTATTTGGAGGATAACAAGAAAAGATATACTTTTGCATATCGAAATTCAATAAATATCACTAATTAAACGATAAAGATTATGAAAATAGCCGAGTTTTTTAGGAAAGGAGACCATGTTTTCGGAGCATTATGCGTTCTTGTGTTGGCAGTGCTGATGGTTTGGCTCATGGCAGGCGATGTCGAAAGAATGCAAGCGGCAACCACCAACTATGAGTATTACTCAAACTTCGTCTATCTGATAGACAATATTGCAAGGACCTACTTTTTCTGCATTTTTATGTTGATGCTGTTTTTTACTTATGCCAACAAACAATATTCCAAATGGAGTATCTGGCTATTTTATATTCTGGGCATATCAACTCTGGCTTATTACTGTATAGCTAATCAATTCTACAGACACGTGTTTGGATTAATCGAGCCGGAATTTATGGATAAGGTTCCCTCTATGACGACAACCTTATTTACCGGTCCATTGTATTGGATGATCATTGCCTACTTCTTAATACCCAAGATCCTCAAGAGTGCGCAAAAGATGAAAGAAGAACAGGACTTAACTATCTAAGGAGCTATGGGAAGAATCGTAGTCAATCTGGATGTGGAGATGGCCAAGCGGAAGATGTCGCTCAGCGAACTGGCTGAACGAGTGGGACTTACGCTGGCAAACCTCTCCATCCTAAAAACGGGAAAGGCCAAAGCTGTGCGCTTCACCACCCTTGAGGCTATCTGCCGAGAACTGGGATGTCAGCCAGGCGACATACTGGAATACAGAGATGAGTAAACGATATCCGACATGAATCTGGTGCAAGGCAGTTATCCCAGTTTGGCTCTGGTCTCTTCGAGGATTGCCAATAGGGCATCCATCGTATCGGCTCGGAGCATGGCGATACGCGTCTGCCGGAAGTCAGGAATACCTTTGAAGATAGGAGTAGCAGCGAGGTGTCTTCTGGTGTGGAGGATGCCTCGCTTCTCGTCGATACGCTCTACGTTGATGCGAAGAAGTTCTTCGAGGATGTTTAATTTCTCGTTGAAATCGAGGTTCCCGCTGCCTGTTTGGTCCAGATAGTCGCGTACCTCTTTAAAAATCCAGGGACGTCCGAAGGTGGCACGACCTATCATGATAGCATCTACGCCATATTCGTCGAAGGCCCGCTTGGCCTCTTCAGCAGAGGTGATGTCGCCGTTGCCGATGATAGGAATATGAATTCGGGGATTACGCTTTACCTCGCCAATCAGCGTCCAGTCGGCATTGCCTGTGTACATCTGACTGCGGGTGCGCCCGTGAATGGTCAGTGCCTGGATGCCGCAGTCCTGCAGTTGTTCTGCCAGCGAGGTGATGATGAGTTGTTCGTGGTTCCAGCCCAGACGGGTCTTTACGGTGACGGGCAGTTTGACGGCATCGACGACCTTGCGCGTAATCTCCAGCATCTTGGGGATGTTCTGCAACATGCCTGCCCCGGCACCCTTGCCAGCCACCTTCTTCACAGGACAGCCGAAGTTCAGGTCGATGAGGTCGGGTCCAGCCTGTTCCACAATCTTTGCCGCCTCGACCATCGCCTCGACATCGCGCCCGTAGATCTGAATGCCTACAGGCCGTTCTTCGTTGCTGATGGTGAGTTTCGAGATGGTTGACTTCACATCGCGGATCAGCGCCTCTGCACTGACGAACTCTGTATAGACCATCGATGCGCCGAACCGCTTGCACAGCAGTCGGAACCCGATATCCGTCACGTCTTCCATCGGAGCCAGGAATACGGGATGATCGCCAAATTCTATGTTACCTATCTTCATTTCGTCCGCAAAGATAATTAAAAACAAGTACTTTTAGTGGAATATACACGTTATTTATTTCAAATTTAACATTTATACTCTTGTAAGTCTCAGTTATTTATCGTATCTTTGCGCCAAAATGCAATGATATTGCTACTAGCACTAACACTAATTTAACGAATGAGGATATGAAGAAATTGACTCAATGGGTGCTTGCCACCACTCTGACTTTCTGCGGCGCAAGTTTTTTTGCAGCGTGTTCGGATAATGACAATCCTGTCACTGAGAAGGGGCAGTTGCTCGAAGTGTATGGTGTGCAAGGCAGTAAGGCTAAGGCCCGTCTGACGGTCGATGGCAAGGTGCTGTTCAGCGACATTGAAGTGTGGATTGGTAAGAACGGCCTCGGCAAGACGGGTGAGGGAGACTCCAAGACTCCAACAGGCACCCTCCGTCCACTGAGCGCCTTTGGCATCAAGCCTAATCCCGGCACCACGATGCCCTACATTGATGTGAAGCCAACCACTTATGCTTGCGACGACAACTGTGAGTACTACAACAAGATTATCGACGTCGTCGAGACCAAGCACGAGTGTAAGGGCGAGGAGATGTATTCCTACCAGCCGCAGTACAACTATGGCATCGCCACCGACTTCAACAAGGAGTGTATCTATCCCAATGGTAGTGCCATCTTCATCCATGTAAAAGGCACAAAGGGCTACACAGGTGGATGTATCGCTTTCGATGAAGATCGCATGATTGAGATACTGAAGAACTGCGATATGTCGCTGGTCATCACCGTGAAGGAATAGTTTGTCATCTGACAAAACCATTCTATTACATTTTCGGTAAACAATCTTTGCCTCACAGCCAATTGTGGCGGTGGGGCAGTTTTTTTTTCCATAATTTCTTCTTTGTTTCCCTTTTTTTGTTTACCTTTGCAGCGAGTTATCATACTTAAATTTGAAACTATGGAACAATTATTGCATTATGTGTGGAAGCACAAGCTGTTCCCCTTGCGGGAACTACAGACGAGCGACGGTGACCCCGTCGAAGTGATCGATCCAGGCTTGCATAACCGCAATGCCGGACCCGACTTCTTTAATGTGAAGGTCAGAATAGGCCGAACGCTGTGGGTGGGTAATGTGGAGATACACGACAAGTCGTCGGACTGGTATCTGCATGGGCACGACAAGGACGCGCGTTACGATAATGTCATCCTGCATGTGGCGGGTGTGCTCGATGCGGAGGTGATGAACACCAATGGCGAGTTTATCCGTCAGCTTCAACTCGATGTACCCGACAATGTCAGAGACCATTACGATGAACTGTTGAAGACGGACAGCTATCCGCCTTGCTACAAGGTCATCCCAGAACTGACGCGTCTGATGGTGCATGCCTGGATGGCTGCCCTGCAGACTGAACGGCTGGAGCAGAAGACGGAGGCTATCAAACGGCGAGTGGAACAGTGCAACGGCTCGTGGGAAGATGCGTACTTCGTAACCCTCGCCCGCAACTATGGCTTCGGCATCAATAACGATGCCTTCGAGGTGTGGGCTCAGAACCTGCCGCTCTCGGCTGTGGCCCATCATCGCGACGACCTCTTCCAGATAGAAGCGATCTTCATGGGGCAGGCCGGGCTGTTGGAGCTGGAAACGATTCCAGACTATTATCAGCAGACGGCGCTGAATGAGGGCTATTTCGCCAAACTGCGAAACGAATACCTCTATCTGTCGCATAAGTTCTCGATGAAACCGATAGATTTCCGCCAGTGGCGATTTCTAAGGCTGAGGCCACAGAACTTCCCGCATATCCGCATCTCGCAGTTGGCAAACCTCTATTATCAGCAGAAGGCCGGACTGAGCCAGTTGGTGGAGTGTGAAACCATCGAACAGTTGAAGAAAATCCTGTCATCGCATGTCACACCTTATTGGGAAACGCATTACACCTTTGGCTCTACAAGTGCGAAGAACGAGAAACATCTGGCCTACGGCTCACTGAACCTGCTGATGATCAATACGGCTATCCCGATGCTTTTCGCCTATGGGCGACACCGTTCAAAGGAGGTGCTCTGCGACCTTGCCTTTGATTTCCTGGAGCAGTTGAAAGCCGAGAACAACCATATTATCCGCATGTGGCAACAAGTGGGACTGACCGTCGAGACAGCTGGCGACTCTCAGGCACTCATCCAGCTGAAGAGAGAGTATTGCGACAAGAAGGAGTGTCTGCGTTGTCGCTTTGGCTACGAATATCTAAAACGGAAATAACGATGAATACTGAAGAACTTTTCTATACGATGGCGCTTACACGCCTTACCAATTTCAACTACCAGCAGGCATTAGAGCTCTATCGGATGGTAGGAAGTGCCCAGTTGCTCTATGAGTATCGCACACATATCGGTGATGTCATTGGCGATGCCTCACCCCGATTGGTAGAGTCATTAAAGAACTGGGACGAGGCGATGAAACGGGCAGATTATGAACTGAAATACATGCAGGAGCACGGGATTCGAGGGTTGACGCTTCATGATGACGACTATCCTCAGCGCCTCACGGAATGTCCTGATGCACCACTTGTGCTCTACTTTACCGGCAACTGTAATCTGAATGAGTCGAAGATTATCAGTATCGTGGGCACACGTCATGCGACCGTCTATGGCGAAGACCTGATTCGGCGTTTTGTCAGAGACCTTCATCAGCAGTGCCCTAAGGTGCTGATAGTCAGCGGTCTGGCATACGGTGTTGATATACATGCCCATCGGGAGGCTTTGGAGAACGGCTATTCGACAGTAGGGGTACTGGCTCATGGGCTGGATCAGATCTATCCCTATGCCCATCGTGAGACGGCGGCAGAGATGGTGAATCACGGCGGACTGCTGACAGAGTTTATGACCCAGACGAATGCCGACAAACCCAATTTCGTGCGCCGTAACCGTATCGTGGCGGGAATGGCTGATGCAACGATTGTTGTGGAGAGTGCTGCGAAGGGTGGGGGACTGATTACTGCTGAGATTGCCCAAAGTTACGATCGCAGTGTCTTCGCCTTTCCAGGAAACGTCAATGCTGAGTTCTCCAAAGGCTGTAACAATCTCATCCGCGATAATGGGGCAGGGCTGATTACCTGTGCCGATGACTTTATCCGTGCGATGAATTGGAAAGATGCGGCCTTGCGACAGCAGGCTTTGTCGGATGGCATCGAGCGGACACTTTTTCCCGATCTCTCTGCCGAAGAGCAGCTAATCGTCGGCATACTTCAGGACACCAACGACCTGCAGTTGAATATCCTCAGTGTCAAATCCTCTATTCCCATCGGCCGCCTCACGGCCATCCTCTTCCAACTCGAGATGAAGGGTGTCATCAAGCCTCTGGCAGGAGGGATGTATCATTTGTTGCTGTGAAATAATCATAATTATCGATACTCAATTCTCATTTTTAATTATAAATAAGTACCTTTGCAGCGTTTTAATTCGAATTAGATATGAAAATAGCTTTAATCGGCTACGGCAAGATGGGTAAGATGATTGAGCAGATTGCCCGTGACCGTGGTCATGAGATTGTGAGTATCATTGATATTGACAACCAACAGGATTTTGACAGCCCGGCTTTTGCATCGGCTGATGTGGCCATTGAGTTTACAGCCCCTCAAGTGGCTTATGGTAACTACTTGAAGGCCTGGGCTAAGGGCGTGAAGGTGGTGAGTGGCTCTACGGGTTGGCTGAAGGATCATGGCGATGACGTGCGCAAAGCCTGTGCCGAAGAGGGTAAGACGCTCTTCTGGGCCTCAAACTTCTCGATAGGTGTGGCCATCTTCTCGGCCGTCAACCGCTATCTGGCCAAGATTATGAACCAGTTCCCACAGTATGATGTGGAGATGGAAGAGACCCACCATGTGCACAAGCTCGATCATCCCAGTGGTACAGCTATCACGCTGGCTGAAGAAATCGTGGAGAATATCGACCGTAAGGAGGCTTGGAAAGAGGATACGACTGATCCGAAGTTCCTGCGTATCGACCATATCCGCCGAGGCGAGGTGCCTGGAATCCATACGGTTCGCTATGACTCAGACGCTGACCTGATTACCATCACTCATGATGCCCATTCGCGTAAAGGCTTTGCTCTCGGTGCCGTGCTGGCAGCAGAATATACGAAGGATCATCAGGGACTGCTCACCATTTCAGATATGTTTAAATTCTAAAACATAGGTTAAAGTAAGCATTAGATGCAACTTACCAGCGTGTGGTAGCGTCAAATCTATGTGTTTTATAATCAACTAAGATGGTGAAAAAGAAAGAATTCAATCCTAAAGTGCAGTGGGCTAAGTTCATCGCAGTACTGGTGCTCTATCTGCTGTTCCTTTATTGGGTTAAGTCGTGGTGGGGATTGCTCGTGATACCTTTCATTTATGATATCTATATCACGAAGAAGATTAAGTGGCAGTGGTGGAAAGAGGCCGAAAAGCCAGTGAAGTTCGTCATGTCATGGGTCGATGCCTTGGTATTTGCCTTGGTAGCAGTCTATTTTATTAATCAGTTCTTCTTCCAGAACTACGTGATCCCGTCAAGTTCATTGGAGAAATCACTGCTGACGGGCGACTATCTGTTTGTGTCGAAGGTGAGTTATGGTCCCCGTATTCCGCAGACACCGCTGACGATGCCGCTGACCCAACACACCTTGCCCGTTGTGGAGTGTAAGAGCTATATTGACTGGCCTCACTGGGACTATCGCCGAGTGAAAGGTCTGGGCAATGTACAGTTGAACGATATTGTCGTGTTTAATTTCCCGGCTGGCGATACGCTTTGCTCGGCACCTCAGTATCAGGCTTACGACTATTATCAGATGTGTTATTCGATAGGTTATCAGATTTATCCGAACCGTCCCGATCCCGATTCTCTGTCGGCACAGGACCGTATTCGTTATTTCGATGCCATCTATGCTGCTGGGCGCAATGAGCTGCTGAACAACCGTGTCGAGTATGGTGAGATCATCACTCGTCCGGCCGATCGTCGCGAGAACTATGTGAAGCGCTGTGTGGGATTACCAGGGCAGACACTTCAAATCCGTGATCGTGTGGTCTATCTGGATGGGAAGGCTAACAAGGAACCAGAGAACGTGCAATATACCTATTATGTCAAACTGAAGCATGCCATCCCCGATGACCTGATGCAGGAGCTGGGCATCTCAATGGAAGATCTGACGAGTCTGAACACTGTGGGTTACATGCCGCTGACGAAGCAGGCTGTCGCTTCATTGAAAGCACGAAAGGATCTGGTTGAGAGTATTACGCTGAACACTGAAGCCAGCGATTTGGAGATCTATCCCTTGAACGGCAACAAGCACTGGACTAGAGATAACTATGGTCCTGTATGGATTCCGAAGAAGGGAGAAAAGGTTCTTCTTACGTTGGATAACATTGCCATCTACGAACGTCCGATTAAAGTGTATGAGGGTAACGACCTCCAGATTCGTGATGGCAAGATCCTGATCAATGGTCAGGAAGCCAAGGAATATACCTTTAAGATGGACTATTACTGGATGATGGGTGACAACCGTCATAACTCGGCCGACTCGCGTTATTGGGGTTTCGTGCCTGAGGATCATATTGTCGGAAAGCCCATCTTTATCTGGTGGTCGAGCGATCCTGACCGTCGTGGCATCAACGGAATCCGTTGGAACCGTCTTGGCAGTATCGTCGATCGAATCAAATAAACTGCAGACCATGGAGGCTCTGCTGAGTACAACCTATTTCGGCCCGGTGCAGTGGTATCAGAAACTGTACCGGGCCGATCGTGTGCAGATAGAGCAATGGGAAAGTTTCCAGAAGCAGACTTATCGCAACCGTTGTCTCATTGCCACGACTCAAGGTGTCCAGGCCTTGACGATACCAGTAGTCAGAGGGGAGACCTCGCTGATGAAGGATCTGCGTATCAGTGATCACGGCAACTGGCGCCATCTCCATTGGAATGCCCTGCAGAGCGCCTATGGAGAATCTCCTTTCTTCGAGTATTATCAGGACGATATCCGTCCGTTCTATGAAAAACGCTGGACTTTTTTGCTCGATTTCAACGAGGAAATACGTCAGAGAATGTGCGATTTAATCGATATCCAGCCAGAGGTGAGTTACAGTCAGGCTTTTCTGCCCGTGACAGACGCTCAGCCCAACGACTATCGATTTGCCATCAATCCTAAGCATCCTGGTGAAGACCCAGACTTTGAGCCAAAATCCTACTACCAGGTGTATCAGCAGAAACACGGCTTTCTGCCAAACCTCTCTGTCCTTGATCTATTGTTCAACATGGGACCAGAGAGTATCTTTTACCTCTGATTTTTCTGGATGAGACTTAGGATTCTTTGATACAACCATATAATTTCCGATTTATCTGTTTTTTTCATTATCATTGCTTTCATTTCTTCTTGATGGTGAACTCCACTTTTTGAATTCCCCGCCTATAGACGTTGGCGAGGACAAGGGCGTAGTGCAGCGTTTCGCCCTGTTTCATAGATTGCTGGACATGCGCCATCTCGCTATCGGTCAGTATGTTCTTGAAGAGGAAGCTAGAATGACCGCCCGGCACAAAGCGTATCTCATCAGTAAGCGGTGAAAGGACGTAGGCGTAGGTTGCTTGATAGCGGGCACCTGCCTGCCATAGCGGATGACTCTTTTCGAGAATATTCTCCAAGTAGATTTGTGCATGCTTGTCAAATTCGGGTGTCGGCGTGCCATCAGCGTATGTCATCTTGCCATCGGCATCCACCAAATATTCACCTCCTTTGGCTATGGCATACTTCTCTACCGGGCACTGCTGTTCATACTCTATGTCGGCTTCGCTCCTTACTACTTTCTCCACAGGCTCTGCCACATCCTCCACTTTCCTGTCGGCGAGGATGCGCACCAGTTCGTAGGTACGGTTGCTGGCATCCTGCGGCGGGTTGGCCAGAATCGTGCGCTTCACGCGCAGTTCGTATTCATGGCCTCTTTCGTAGGTGAAACCCTTGACGTCGCTGAAGTGCAGGTCCTGCCACCTACCAGGCTCGTCGTCTGTCATCACACGCATGCACTCAATGGGAGAGCATCCCATGCCGTCGAAGAGGTCGTACATCACGCCCGGTTCAGCGGAAACACTCATATTAATCTCATTGGTAATGTCCTTGTCGTCATCGTCGCTGCTGCAAGAGGCAAGGGAGAGCAATGCAGTGCACATCACAAAGATGTTTCTCCAAGTTTTCATTGTTTTCATTTCTATCTGTTCTGTTGTTAATGTTCCTACTATTATAAACGCTTGGGCGTTAAATGTTCTTAATCATAGGGCATAAAGGAAGCGTGAACATCCTTCATCTTTCCCTCGTGGCTGTAGGAAGTGCCATAATTGTCAGATAAGCCCCGCTGATTTTCTGGCGGGGGCTTCTTTTTTCCCTGACATTTAAGATGCCGAACCAAGGAGATAGAAAGCTAACAGCACCCCTGTCTCATTGTTGAGCCTGATTTTCCATGTTTTATGGATAAAAGATTTGGCAGTTTCGAAATAAGTTCGTAACTTTGCAGCGTCTAATCATAAAATCGAATAACTATGAGAACAAAAAGTAAAGAAACAAAGAAAGGAGTAGTGATGATTAACGAGAAGTACATACGGTTTGACTGGGCTGTGAAGCGGATGCTTCGCGACAAGGCCAACTTTGGTGTGCTTGAGGGGCTTATCACAGTCTTGCTGGGTGAGCAGATCAAGATTGATGAAATCCTTGAGAGCGAAGGCAATCAGATGACGGATGACGATAAGTTCAACCGTGTTGACATCAAGGCCAAGGACTCAGAAGGCAACATCATCATCGTAGAAGTGCAACTCACTACGCAACTCTTTTATCTGGAGCGTATCCTCTATGGTGTGGCTAAGGCCATCACTGAGCATATCTCATTGGGACAGCGCTATAGCAATGTGAAGAAAGTCTATTCCATTAATATTCTTTACTTCGATCTGGGCCAGGGTGCCGATTATCTCTACCACGGACGTAACACCTTTGTAGGTGTGCATACTGGCGACACTTTGAAGGTGAATATCAAAGAGAATAATGTCATTAGGATGAAGGCACCGGAGGAGGTCTTCCCGGAATACTATTTGATTCGGGTTAACGAGTTCAACGATGTGGCAACAACTCCCATTGAGGAGTGGCTCGACTACCTGAAGAACGGCCGGATCAAGGATGATACTACTACCCCCGGTTTGGCCGAGGCACGTGAAAAGTTGCTATATATGCAGATGAGCCGTGCCGACCAACTGGCTTATGAACGTCATCTTGATGCGCTGGCTGTTCAGAGTGATGCCTTTGATGCTGCCAGAATTGAGGGGCATGCCGAAGGACATGAACTCGGCCTTGCCGAAGGTCGTGCCGAAGGCCTTGCTGAAGGTCGTGCAGAAGGGCTTGCTGAAGGCCGTGTTGAGGGGCGTGCTGAAGGTCGTGCTGAAGGTGAGTTATCTAAAGCAAAATCTATTGCCCGTAAGATGAAGGAAATGGGTGCTACACCAGATTTCATCATACAGGCAACAGGATTGACGGCCAAGGACATCGATAAGCTATAATCTGTATCAGGGGAAAATCCTCAGCTGTTTCTTACGTTTCTTCAATTACCACTTGTCGCGAGTGTGGATATCGTCGGCCCAACGGTGATCCTTTGGGAAGGGTTGTCCACCCCAGGCTTTGACTTGTGTCCAAGGTTGCGGTGCATCCGTCCAGAACGGATGTGAGGCAGGCAAGCCGAGGGGCATAAAGGCTAACGAGGTCATGTAGAGCGAGCCGTTGTTGGTGTACCAGTCGGCTGTCTCTGGCTGTGAACCACAGAAACCGATAGTAAGGTAACCCCCGTCATTGAAATTCTGTTGCTGGTCGAACATGCGGTGGAGCACTTTAGTCAGAGCTGCACGTATCTGACCATTACTGAGATCAGACGGCAATTTCTGATACCAGGCCATCAAGGCCAATGGTTGCATGGCAGCCATACGATAAGGTGTGGATCGGCCGATAACGGGGAAGGTTCCTTCTGGCGAGATGAAGCGCTCAAGGATGATGCTGAATTTCTGGGCGCGTTTCAACGCACGATCCCAGTATTTCTGATAGTCGAGCCGTGTATTGGCTTTCGCATCGACCATAGCTTGCAGGGTTTCCAGATACATGGCATGGAAGACGTAGCTTGAATAATAGTCGAAGGCAAACACGGGGCCGTCTGCATACCAGCCATCGCCTACATACCACTCTTCAACCTTCCGGCAAGCTGTATTCACACGAAATTCATCGTATTGTGCACCAGCTTTTGCCAACAGGCTCTCGATGGTCGATGAGAAGAGGAACCAGTTGGTGTATGGCGGATCAATCTTGCGCATAGCTTGGAACTCTTTGATATATCTTTGCTTTGTCACCTCGTCAAGGGGCATCCACAAAGTATCCCAAGCGCGTAGGAACGACTCTGCGATATAGGCAGCATCTACGAGGTTCTGTCCGGCTTTGCCCCAACAGAGGTAGTCGGGTGAATCTGGATCTACGGAGTTCTTATAGGAAGCCAATGCCCATTCACGAAGTTGACGGCGCTGTTTTCCTTCTGCGGTATCGTCATCGGGTAACGTCAGCCAAGGTGCAATACCTGCCATCAGTCGCCCAAAGGTTTCCATATATACCACGGAGCGGTCGCGATTGTCGAAAGAGGGCGAGAACTCGGTCTTCATGTTCTTTTGGAGTTCGCCTTTGGCCATGTTCTCCAATACGGGTTGTGCCATCTTGTAGGCTAACGAGCACCAGTATTCACGGTCGGTCTGCTGTGCCTTCTGTTTCTTGGCTGCCTGAATGGGCAGGAGCAGCGCGAGGGCTGCGATAAGGATGAGTAGTCTTTTCATCTGATAGTGTATTTAAGTTGATTCTTGGTCTTTTTCGATTTCACGGTGAGTATAATTCGATACATCTCCTTGCCCCACATGCCTTGCAATATGGGGTCGAGTTGACCGCTGATGTTCTCTATATTGGCTTCCAACTGACTGGTGCTGTAGCTGATATGCTTCAGTGCATCACGGTTGGTGGTCATCAGCATCAGTCGGGTAGGAGCCTTATACTCATTAAGTTCATAGTTCTCGGTGACAACGATCTCTGACTGAGATGCTGTAACGGTCCGTTTCCATGACTTTACCGAAGCCTCGGTTGGATAAGCACCTGCGATGTCGAGTGTTAACTGCCCGTCTTTATGACTGATGACTTTGGCAGCAAACTCTTTGCCGTCTTTCTGGTCGATGCCGTTGATTTGGGGCAGATTGTGATAGCCCGACTGCATCGTCCAGATGGTATAGCGCTCGTTACCGAATGTCTTCGAGGTGTATTCTCCGACACCAGGGTCAATGAACAATGGCTCATTGTCGATATAGACGATGAAAGAGCCGACGTCGTTGTGATTATGGCTCTCATTGTTATGGCCGCCCTTCATCGCCACATATAAGTTATTGCGGCGGGCAGTCATAATTTGCAGATTACCAAGCCACACATCTTTTAATAACGGCTCGCGTGGTTCTTCAGCGATGAACTCGCGGATATGTCTCAGGAAGAAGAGCTCACGACTGAGGGTGGGGAAATTGCCGCTCTTGTCGTAGAGGGCTGCGGGATTTTCTAGCATGTGTTTCTGCCGACCTAAATAGGCGCCAAACTCACACATCGTCTTGTCGTTGAGGAAAAGCCCGAAGGGATAAACGATGTTGATTTGCTGGATAGCTTTGTTCTCGTGTGCATCAGCAAAACTGATACAGTAGTCATGGCCGATGTATGTCTTGTAGGCATAAGAGGCCATTCTCTTGATTTTAGAGGTGAGGGGTGAGAGGTGAGAGGTGAGAGAGTCGGCTGGGGAGAGAGGGGATTTTTCTGTGGCTAATAGGCGTAGCACCTCGAACATCGAGGCGGCGGCACGATCCCAATAGCCGGCTCCTTCGTCGCATCCGCCATCTTCAGGATAGGAGTTGATGAAGATCTGTGTAGAGTTCTTGATCTGACGGATGGCTTCTGCCTTTCGTGCTTCGTCTTTTTCACAGATAAGCACACAGGCCAGCCAGTTGGAACATATCCAGGGATTCCAGTTCATGCCGGCTTTTTTCCACCAATAGTCTTTCTCTAGCGCTGGCTTCAGGATTCGGCGCTCTATCTCGCGGTCGATACGCAGGCAGAGATGTGGTGAGAACTTATTGAACTTTGGTTGGAGCATGTAGCGTGTCCAGGCTATGAGGTTGGCTGTTTCTGCATTGAAGAGGTCCACCGTCTGGTCTTCCGTCAGTGGAGTACTTGGTCCATAGTGGGCTGGGATGCCCCACCACGTCTCCTCGCAGAAGCTGCCTATTCCGTCTATAATGTCTGTCATGAACCGGCCTTTGCCCTCCATGATTTCTGCCATCACGAGTGCAGCAAGATGGCGGCGTTTCTCGAAGTTCAGTCCCTCATAGTTCACCCGGTTACCATTAGTCCTGAACTGTGAGAAGACTGAATAGGGGAGTGCTGTCCACTGTTTGCCAAGATACTTCTCACCGTATGCAATGTAACTATGGCGCATTTCTGCAGGCACGGAGTCGAGCCAGAAAGAATCGTCGGCCTTGGGTAACAACTGAGCTGACATGCTCTGAACACAGCAGCACAGAGATACAGTGACGATCAGATCTCTGTACCTCTGTATCTCTGTGTTGAACAATGTTCTTAAGTTCATCGGCTGATATATCTATAGTATTCGCATGCTGCCAACAGGAAAGCGCCTACACCGAAGTTCTGCTGAGAATCGGCATTAATCACCTGTCCAGGAATAGCTCTGTCACCAATCGGTTGTACATAGCCGACCTTTCCGTCCTTCTGGAGAGCGGTCTCTGTCAGATATTTCCAGGCTTTCTTGATAGTGGGTGCAAACTCTTTTTCCTGAAGGTAACCGTTGTTCACGCCCCAGAGCAGTCCGTAACAGAAGAAAGCTGTTCCTGAGGTCTCATAGCCAGGAGCCTGAGCGGGATCCATCATCGAACGTGTCCAGTGTCCTTCGCGTTGCTGGGTCTTTTTGACGGCACGTGCGAGATTGGTGAATTTCTCTACAAAGAAAGGCTGGCGTACATACGATTCAGGCATATCCTGCAACACCTTGGCTAGACCGGCGAGTACCCAACCATCGCCACGGGCCCAGAAATCCTTCTTGCCTAATTCGGTCTTGTGCTTGGGATAGACATAGCGTCCATCACGAAAATAGAGGCCCGTTTCCTTATCGAGCATGATGCTGTCGCTGTAAAGGATGTTGTCGTAGAGCTTGCGCAGGTATTTGGTGTCTCCTGTCAGCTTATACATCTTTGTCAATACGGGCATGACCATATAGAGGGCATCAGCCCACCACCAGTAGTCGTTGGCTTTTGAGTCGGCTTCGTACCCCATCACCTCCTTGGCACGAGCCACCTTCTTCTCGTCTTTTGAGAGGTTATAGAGGTCGATATAGGTCTGGAAGCAGATCTGCCAATCGCCGAAGAGCACATAATCGGGTCCCTCACCGTAATTCTTGTATTTCCATTTAGCAGGATCGGGCTCTGTGGCACCTTGCCACTGGTTGTGCTCTGCCCATCTGATGCTGTAGTCGAGCATCTTCTCGTCTTTCAGAAGCTTATAGACTTCCATATTGCCAGTATGATAGGCAGCATTGTCCCAGAACGAGCGTACTTCTGCGGGATTGTTGGTTTGCCAGTAGGTATTGACCTTTCTGACGACATCCTTTACCTCGTCGGCTGTCCAGTTTCTGGCCTGTAGCGACAAGGTAGATAGGATGGATATTGCGATAAGTAGTCTTCTCATATTAGTTTGTTTTTTGAAAAGGGGCAGCCTACGTCGCATAGACTGCCCCTCCGCCTAGTAATAATAACGTTAACTACTAACCAAAATTATGTATGAACGAAACTAATTTGCTTTTTCTTCATCAGCCACAGCATCTTCCCAGTTTGTCCACATAGGAATGCTTTCGCTGTAGCCGTCATAACCATAGTTCTGGCGCAGCTGGCCTTTGTTGTTGGCAGTAATGGCTGAGTTGGGAACAGGCCAGAACAAATTGTGCTTGTTGATCTTGTACTCGAAGGTCTGGTTACCTTGCTGTCCCTTACCATAGTCGTGGTTGAACACGTTGTAGGTGGTGCAACGACGGAACCAGTAGCTGCCGCCATTCAGATCTGTACCCTCCTGCTTGTCCCAGGTGTTGAGATCGTAGGTGTTACCCCACTCGTCAGCCACACCACTGCGGGCCAGACACCAGCTTACGCGAACCATCTCTGCCTGACGGAACTCCTCAAGATAGAGCTCACGGGCACGCTCAGCCATGATGTCACCAATATTGACAGTGGTGTACATCTTCTTGGCGTTTGCACGCTTACGTACAGCATTCACGTCTTCTGCAGCACCAGTTGCGTTCTTCTGATAGAGACGAGCCTCTGCACGGAGCAGATAGGTCTCAGCCAGACGGAACAGGTACATGTCGCCATTGGCACCCTTACCTGATGCTCCCTGGAACTGGTTGGCACCCATATTGTTTTCGTTAGGTGTATCGAGGATATATACCTGATAGAGCGGTGTAGGATACCAGCTACGGATCGTGTCAGAGCAGAGGATATCGCCTTTGTGTACGAGCACCTTTGAAGGATCAGAGGGATCTACGTAGTCTTCTGTAGCATAGAGCTGATAGTTCTGTCCGTAGCAGTCAGACTTGCGGTTATTATACTTGAAGTCTTCCATCTCCATCCAGTTACCAACCTCACGGTTGTGGCGCAGGTCTTGCCAGTCGTATTCACCATCGTACATCCAGATGGTCTTATTGTAGAAGTAAGAGGTACGGTTAACGGCAATACCACGTCCGGCTGCACGCACCCAGTCGAGTTCTGCGTTGTAGTCTTTGTTGTTACGGGCAATATTCACGCCAGGGCCACCCAGTCCGTGAGGATCGCGGATGATACCATTGCTCCAGTGGGCAAAGCAGGCACGCATCACATTATAGGTGGTGAAGTCCTGGTCGTTGGAGTTAGAAATCATCATGATGGTCTCCTTGTTGGCAGGGTCGGCGATGTTGGGAGTACGATGCAGGTCCCATACGACATTACGGGTCACCTTCCATGTATCCTCAGCGCCTGAAGGCTGCCAGGTCCCGAAGTTCTCTGTCATCAGCTTCAGACCGTGATTGTTGATCAGGTCTGTAGCAACCTGCTCTGCCTTGGCATACTCACCGACAGCGAGGTAGCACTTCACGAGCAGATGCATACATCCCTCCTGGTTTACCTGACCTACAAACGACATCTTTGACTGTGACGGTACGTGCTGCACAGCAAACTCCAGGTCGTGAACGAGCATCTTGAAGATGGCTTCCTTGCTGGTAGAGGTGTAGTTACGCTTAGGTACGCTGATGAGCTTCGTGATAAGGGGAATGTCACCAAACTGCAGGGCGAGGTTGTAATAGGCATAGGCGCGATGGAAATAGGCGCGGCCTTTGTAGGCATCGCGTGTAGCATCGTCGAGACCTTTTACATTGTCAATATATGAAAGGATGGTATTGGCATATTTCACCATGCTGAAACCCTGATCCCAGAAGCGCTGCATATAGTTAGCATCGCCACCGCCAGCCATACCTGAGGTCGGTGTGAGCTTGGCATCGAAGTTGTCCTGGAAACCACCACCCATATCGGTCTTGGCATACATACCAACATCCGACATCAGGTAGTTCGTAAAGATACCTACATTGTTCCAGTTACCATCGATACGATAGGTTTTCAACTGCTTGTCACATTGCGCCAGAGCGGCCTGAAGACCAGCCTCTGTGCTATAGGTAGCTGCTGGCTCATAGAATGACAGCGGATCCTGCTCCAGGAAGTCAGACGTACAGCCGACCATCATCGAAGACATTGCAACCATTGCCAAGCTACCTTTTAATATATTCTTGGTATTCATAATTTTCTGATTTTACTTTTTCTGTTTGACCTGTTTTTACCTTCTCTTAAAGTGTTACGTTCAGACCGAACTGGAACTGGCGGTTTGCGAAGCCACCTGTCTCAGGATCGCCATATTTCCAGCTATCGATAGTGAACACATTGTTGATGCCGGCAGTGACGTGTACACGCTGGATACCCCACTTGTTGGTCAGGTTTCTCGGAAGCGTGTAACCCAGTGTGATGTTGTCAAGACGTACGAAACTGCGGTTATATACTTTCTCGATGCCAGTAACACCTGATGGGCCTACAGCGTTCAGACGACCATACTCGTTGGTGGGGTTCTCTGGTGTCCAGTACTCCTTGACATAGGTGTTACAGGTTTGAGTGAACATTGAACCAGAGTTGTCGCCATTCAGCCAGTAGCCTGCGCGGCTCTTATGACCCATATAGCTGTACATTGAGAATGAGAAGGTGAAGTCCTTGAAGAACTCAAAGTCGTTACGCATGTTCCAGTAGATAGGCGGCTGAGTTGTGCCCTGATAGGTTCTGTCCTTATCGTTATAGACAGGTACGCGTGTGCCGTCTTCCAGGATCTTGTCATCATCGGTGCAGACGTTAACCACTTTCGGGTCACCAGGCTTCTGATTGACTAAAGCAGCCTGATCAGCCTCGTTGGCCTGCCAGATGCCATCAGTTTCCCAATACCAGATCTCACCGATAGGCTTACCGATAAACCAGCCGTTGCTGGTATCATCTAACTCCTTGCCGTTCTCGTCATACTCATAATAGAGGTGCTTGATCTTGTTCTTGTTGTAAGAGAAACCTACAGAGGTGTTCCACTTGAAGTTCTCCTGATCGATGTTCACTGAGCGCAGCGTAATCTCGAAACCGGTGTTGGTCACCTCACCGAGGTTGGTGGTAATGCTTGAGAAACCAGTGAAGTTAGGCAGACGCTGGCCCATAATCATGTCATGGGTACGCTTGTGATAGACATCAATGCTACCAGAGAGACGACGGTCGAGCACAGAGAAGTCGAGACCGAAGTTCCATGAAGAGGTCTTCTCCCACTCCAGGTTGGGGTTACCCAGACGGCTGACGCTCAGTGCATTCAGCACCTCCTGTGAGAGAGAACCAGTCTTATAGTAAGCATACAGACCGCCATTGGCCAGGTTGGAGAGTGCCAGGTAGGTGTCCTTCAGCGAGCGGTTACCGTTGGTACCGTAGCTGACACGCAGCTTAGCCATGTTGAGCCATTTCCAGTCCTGAGCGAACTTCTCTTCTGAGAGAACCCAGCTGGCACCAAGTGACCAGAAGTTTGCCCAAGGATTGTTCTGTCCGAAAGCTGAGTAACCGTCACGACGAACTGTTGCAGTCAGCATATAGCGATCCATGAATCCGTAGAACAGACGTCCGAGATAAGCTGCTGCCGTGTAGTGCGTGTCATCGGTAGAGAATGAGCTCTGCTCTTTGTTGGCGCCAGAGATATAGTGGAAACCTAACACATCGGTAGGTGTGATGTTACGGGCAGAGATGTTGTCACTCCAGTATTTGTTCTCTTCAGCTTCCTGAACGAGTGTTACGGTGAAGTGGTGCAGATCGTTGAACGTACGGTCCCAAGTCAGGGTGTTGTTCAGGTTCCAGTTGTAGGTCTTCGAAGAGTTACGGTTCACACCACGGGTAGCGGGATCGCTGTTGGGCAGTTCTGCCGACATGTGGTAGCGGTCGTAGAACCACTGCAGGCGCGGTGCGATATTAAACTGATATGTGAAGCCGAATGGCAATGTCACTTTGGCATTGAAGATGGTATTCAGCACTGTGTAACCTTTCTGAAGGCCGATATACTGCTGCTGGAAATGATAGTTGTAACCACCATTGGTAGGATTGCCGGTACGGGGGTACTGCTGCTCGCTTCCGTCGGCGGTATAGCGTGAAGCATAGGGTGACTCGCGCAACTGGTTGTCTTCCCAGTAGTTGTCTTTTAAGGGGACGGGGCTTGAGGTGTCGCTACGATCCTGGAAGTTCACGTTTGCTCCCATCTCGAGCCAGTCGGTAATCTTGGCGTTGATCTTCATGTTGGCACGATAAGCCTTATAGTCATCACCCTGGATGGCACCCTGATTCTTCAGATAACCGAAGCCTAAGTAGTAGTTTACCTTCTCTGTAGCACCAGAGATGCTGGCATTATAGTCTTGATTGAAACCTGTACGGAAAGTAGCGTCTTCCCAGTTATAGGTTCTTCCTGCCAGGAAGTTCTCCATGACGAGGGCGGCATCAGCATCGAAGCCCATACGACGGGCATAGAGGCTCAGCATCGACTCACCAGCCTGCAGTGTCTTAGGTCCATTGCTGGCCCACTGGTCTTGTGTGATGCCATACTGGCTGATATTGTTTACGTTATCATAATAACCTGCGGGAATACCACTGTCTTTTCCGTAGTAGCCCCAGGTTCCGTCCTCACGATAGCCGTAGGTCTGTGCCTTGAACCAGTCTTCACGGTATTTCATGTAAGCATCGGGACCGAACACATCGCGATAGGCGGCCTTGGTGTTGGCAGCGAGGTTCACGCTGACATTGATGACCGGCTTACCCTCCTTACCTTTCTTGGTAGTAATGATGATGACACCACTGGCAGCCTTGGCACCGTAGATGGCAGCTGAAGAGGCATCTTTCAGCACGTCGATCTGCTCGATGTCGTCAGGGTTGATCTCAGAGAGCTCACCAGCGAACTGCATACCGTCTAAGATAATAAGAGGTGAGTTGTGGGCACCGTCGGTGTAAAGTGAGTTCTGACCACGCAGTTGGATAGAGGCACCAGAGCCTTTGGCTGAGGAGTCAAAACCAATCTGCAGACCAGGTGTACCGCGAAGCAGGTCTTGAACACTTCCTGGGTTCTGGTCGGCCAGCTTGCTGGGATCGATCTGAACGACAGAACCTGTCAGGTCTTTCTTACGCATCGTACCATAACCGACAACCACTACTTCCTGCAGCGTCTCGCTGTCTTCTTCGATGGTAACTTTCAGTGTCTGGCCATTTCTGTAAGCCATTTCCTTGGTGGTGTAGCCGATGTAAGAGACGACCAGCGTACCACTTGTTGGAACAGATTTCAGTTCAAAGTTTCCGTCGAAGTCGGTAACTGTTCCAACATTCTCGATGTTTTTCACTTTGATGGTGGCACCGATGATAGGCTCACCACTCTTGTCAACAACCTGACCTTTCACGACACCACTTTGTTGGACATTCTGAACGGCCTGGTTTGCCATTGTTGGCAATGGAATGGCGACCATTCCTGCTGCCAATGCCATCGCGAAATATAGTTTTCTTGATGGGCTGATCAAATTAGCATACTTCATTTAGATGTTCTTTAAGTTAAATTATTGTTAGTAAGAATAAATCTTCAATGATTGACTGTAATTTCTGGGTGCAAAGGTAGGGGAATTGATTTAAATCAATGTCTCCACATTGTGATTTTGGGGGAACAAATCGTTATTTTTGCCCGATTTCATCGATTTTCCATGCATCGCGCCACTTGATGACAGGTTTGTTGTCCTCAAAATCGATGGGTAGCCAGATGTAACGGGCATCACTCGGATGTTTAGGTCGCCAGATGTCGGCCATGAAGATGAACTGGTCGCCATAGGGCAGAATGAAAGTCGATTGTCCTTCGAAGGTGATTTCTGCCTTTGGGCCGCGACAAGGATTGTCGTGCTGAGTCCAAGGTCCCCAGATACTTGGGGCAGAGAACATGCGGGCTTTGTTGGGAGCCCAACCCGTACAGCCTGATGTAATCATCCAGTAGATTCCGTCTTTCTTGAAGATGGCGGGTGCCTCGTTCTGTTCGCCTGGAGCTACGCGGGTATAACGTCCGGAGTGGTGCAGATAGTCGTTGGTCAGCTCTGCAATGTGCAGCGTCAGATTGTCTTCCGAAGAGAAGATATGGTAGGCCTTACCGTCATCGTCGATATAGAGGGTCATATCGCGCGCCATCTGTCCTGTACCGAAATCGCGCTTTACGAAGAGTCCTTGCTGAATGGCCTTGTACCAATCGGGTTTCCACCACTCCTTGAAATGGTCTTTGTCGAGCGTATCGACGACAGCCAGAGCATTTTGGTCGAATTCAACGGGCCAGGTGCCAGCATTGGCGCGCTGGGAGTAGAGGAATTTAAAGGGCCCTTCGGGCTTCTCGCTGACGGCTACACCATAGCGGGCAGCACTGTAACCCTTGCCCTTGAGCTCGAGATGGAACCACATGCAGAATTTCTTCGTCACCTTATTATATATAACCTTCGGACGCTCCAGCACACAGCCTCGCTCGATATCCGAACCTTTCTGATCGCTCACCGAGAGGGCAACGCCGCAGTTCTTCCAGTTCAAAAGGTCCTTTGAGGCATAGCACATCACGCCGACCATTGCCGATGAGGTGGAGTCGGCCTTGTGTTCCCCATACCAGTAGTAGGTATCACCATATTTCATGATTCCACCGCCGTGTGCATTGATATGTCTGCCGCTATTGTCGGGCCAGATCTCACCCGAGCAGATCATCTTGGGCTCCTTCTGACGATTGTTCCAGTAGTTCTCTAATCGTTTGGCTTCTGCTTTGGTAATATGAATCACTGAGCCATGTTTGGGAGATGAGAAGTTGGAAGCCTTCATTACCCCCTCGTTAAAACGTCCAAGGGGCTTGAAGGTCTTGAAGTCTGGGGTTTCTACGAAGCCGAAGTTATGAGGATTAACACTATAGATATCGTACATCACCACCCATTTCTTCTCACCGATACGTTTCCAGACGTTTGGGGCTTCGCAGCCACGATTCTCGCCATCGATCTGTTCAGCGTGATAATCGTTGAAATGGTTGATTTTATCGCTGATCATATACTTGATGCCCCCAGGATTCTCCTGAGCTACATAAGTCATGAAGTAGCGACCGTCGGGCATTGGACAGATGTCGGCATCAAGTACCTGTATCTTCTCGTCGGGATATTCAAAGAGTAGCTGAGGCTCCGTTTCCAGCGTCGTAAAGTCCTCATCGGCATAGCTATAATATAATTTGGTACGCCCGCCCGCGTGTTGGCGGATGGTGAAATATACCATCGGCTTGCCGACAGCAGGATCCCAAATGGTCTGAGGAGCCCAGGCACAGCCGATTTCACCGAACTTTTGTGGAAAGAGCTCGTCGATTCTTACCTCTTTATGGCTCCAGTGAATCAGGTCGTCTGAGGCCATCAGCACCAGTCCTCTGTTATTGCCCCAGCCGTATTTGTCGGGGCGTTCCCACTGAGTGGTGCGAAGTCCCATCTGTTTGCCAAACACATGGAGATCGGTCATGGCGATATAGAACTTGCCATTAGGAGCCCGGTAGATATGTGGGTCGCGGATACCCCGCTGATCAGCGATGGAATCGCCCGAAATGATGGGCTCTCCATTGTTGACAGCCGTAAATGTATAGCCGTCGTAGCTGATGGCCATAAACAGGGCATGCGTTGGATCATTGAAATAAGTGAAGAGATAGGCACCCATGTCCTTCTCTGTGAGTTGCTTTTGTTTTTTGCCTTCAGCAGGGATGGCGAGTGTCAGGAAGAGTGCTGACAAGAGTAGTAAATGTCTCATGCGATAGTTAGTGAATTTGGTTTACGGCTGCAAAGTTACGTCAATTGATTTAAATCAATGTCCCCTCATCGTGATTTGAGGGGAACAAATCGTGATTTCTGCCTATTTATCGGGTTTTTGGCTGAGGCGCAACATTTGTCCCAAGGGGTGGGACAGTTCGTCCCAGGGGGTGGGAGCAAATGTCCCAGGGGGTGGGACAAAAACTACATAACTTAGATGGTTGATTGCTTTTGGGGAGTCTTATTCGTTTGCATACACTAAAAATAAGACTGCATACACTAAACAAACCGTCTGATTATCAGTCAGATAATATGTTAGTGTATGCAGTGTATGCAAAAACTAAAAAAGTTTTTTATGCGAGATTTATTTCCCGCCTTTTTTCACTTATTTGCATTCGCCGTTGCCGTAAATATAGGCAAAAGCACCACTTTCGTAATCGAAAATCTCTTCAGGACGGAAGAAACGGGCCACTTCGATGGCTGCGTTCTCTACAGAGTCGGAAGCGTGGACGATGTTCTGCTGATTGCTCACAGAGTAGTCGCCTCTGATGGTACCTGGGGCAGCCTGACGACCATTGGTCACGCCAGCCATCGTGCGAACCACCTGAACCGCCTCAACGCCAGAGAGGGCTAAGGCGATGACGGGCGATGCCTGCATAGAGGCACAGAGCCCTGGGAAGAAAGGCTTATCTACAAGGTGAGCATAATGCTCGCGCAGAATCTCATCACTGAGCTGCATCATCTTCATACCGGAGATACGGAGTCCGCGACGCTCGAAACGGTTAACGACTTCACCAATCAGCTGGCGCTGTACGCAGCTTGGCTTGAGTAATACTAATGTTGTTTCCATTTTTATAAGTTGTTTGGGGTTAGAATATGTCTGCAAAGATAGTACAATTAGTTGAAACGGGCAAGAAAATGGCCGAATAACTCTTGAATAGCATGTAATTTGCCTGAGGATTTTTGGTGATTTGATGGAAAAGCGCTATCTTTGCATCGTCAACTAACTATGTGTATGAAACGAAGATTGCTAATCCTACATCTTGTCCTGATGATTTCCGTTGGGATCGTCGCTCAGCGCGTGTCGCTCAGGATTGTGTCTCAGACTCCGGTGGAGGGGGCTGAGGAGGCGCGTTGTCTGAAGTTTGACCACAACGGATTGATGTGGATAGGTACTGATCTGGGCGTGAGTGCCTACGATGGTTACCGTTTCAAGACTTACCGAAACGATGCCTATTCGCCAGGTATCCTGCCCAATAACGATGTACTCAGAATCACAGAAGCTCCTGAAGATCGTTTGTGGTTTGGCACACGCGACGGTTTGACATGTTTCGATCGCCGTAGGAATACGTTCAGGTCCTATCATCTTCGGAGCCAGAATGCACGAATGATTGATGCTTTGTTTACTTCATCTGATGGAACGATTTGGGTAGGGACGTCTAATGGCGTATCTCGCTATGATGCTGAAACCGACGAATTCACAGATATCAGTATGGCTGCTGGTGTGCGGTCTTTTTCCGAAGATAAGAAAGGTAATATCTATATAGGAACTTGGGAAGGCGGTCTCTTCCGTCTGAACCCTAAAAGCGGTAAGCTTGTAGCTTATCCCCAGTTGAGTGAGCGCAATACGGTACAGTCTCAACTGATGGATAGTCGTGGGCGACTTTGGATCGGTACATGGGAGAATGGTATCATCCGTCTGGACCATCCCGAGAATGAGGCTAATCCCGGCATCCATAGGATGAACGAGGGGCGGCGTGACTTCAGGACGTTCCATCAGTTGGTAGAGGATTCGGTAAGCCATGCCGTCTGGGGTTGCTGCATTGAGGGACTTACCAGTGTTGACCTTGATGACGAACAAAAGGTGGAAAACCACTCCGAACTCAGTTTCTGCTATAGTCTCGCTACCGACGGGCATGGAAATCTATGGGTGCTTACCCGTAATCAGGGTCTGGTTCACCTTAGTACCAAGCCGTCGCCTTTCCATTTCTACCATCTCGACACAACAGGATTGGAGTTGCCCGTCAATCGCATACAAACAGTCTATACCTCTGATGGTAATTATTTCTGGCTTGGTCTGCAGCCTTATGGGCTGGCGTTATATGATCGCAGGGCAAATCATGTCGACTATAATACCCATATACCGGGTATGGAGCAGATGACGGGTACCAGTGGAATACATGTCCAGACAATCTATGCTTTCATACAGCGTAGTGAGCAGGAATTGTGGTTGGGCAGTTCACAGGGCATTGTGGTATGTCGGACTGGCGAACCAGCCAGGCTGCTGCCTCGTCAGAGAACCCCTTTTGTCGGTGGTGGAAATGTGAACACCTTCTGTCGGCTCCACGATGGAACGGTGCTTGTGGGACAAAGTGCCGGTATCGGTGTGGCTTTCTCTGATACGCAAGGTCGTCTTTTGGTGAGCAATGTTGATGTGCGTAACATCATCGAAGGTCACGATCATCGTATATGGGTTGCAACCGATAATTCCGGTATCATTAGCTTCACAGGCGATATGCGTCAACCGAAATCGATACAGAGCAGGTTGTACGCTCCTGTCAAAGGCAACTATCCTCTCAAAGATGCCATAGCTGTCTATGAAGACTCGCACCATCGGATTTGGGCCATCTCTAATGGTGGAGCACTGTTCCTTTATGATGTGGAAAAGGACCAGTTCATCGTGGTAAACCAACGTTATCATTTCAATGTCAACCGTATCTATGCTATTGGTGGTGATGAGAAGGGACAGCTTTGGCTTTCCACGGACAAAGGACTTGTATGCCTGAAGATTGATGATAATGGGGAATGTCATCCTGCCTATTATAGTGTAGAGGATGGTTTGGAGAAGATGCGTTTCTCTGCCAACGGCCTTTCGCGTTTCGGCAAAGAATTGTTCCTGGGTAGCGCCAATGGCTTCTTTTCCTTCATGCCAGGCCAGATGGATCACTGGCAACCAGCGGATTCTGCTTCTTTATTAGTTACTGGCTTACAGATCAACGACCGTCCATACGAGTGGCTTGACTCCGTTCTGCAAAATCGTATATCTGCCGAGCCGCCTTATACCACTCGGCAAATCACGATTCCTGCCAGTATCCGGAAGTTCACGGTAGAGTTTGCACTATTGGCCTATCAAAATGAGCAACAGTGTAAATACGCCTATCGCCTTGAGGGTTACGACCATGATTGGCATCATGTTGATGCTGACAATCGTCAGGCCGCCTATCAGAACCTACCTGCCGGTACCTATCAGCTCAAGCTCCGTGCCATTGACAGCTATGGTAATCTTGTGGAACTGCCTTATGCGATTCAAGTGCGTGTGTTGCCGCCTTGGTATCGTACGTGGTGGGCATACCTTATTTATTTATTGTTGATGGGTTCTGCTGCCTATGGTGTCAAAGAGTGGTATAAGAACCGTTTGAACCGTCGTGCCCGTCTGCAGCAGCGTGTCAGTGAACTTCTCCATTATCGTGAGATGATGGTGATGAAGCAATTTGAAGGTGCCAGAAAGGCCTTGGAAGTAGAGGAACAGCAACACAACTCACCAGACGAGCTCTTTATTCAAAAAGCCATCGACTGTGTGAAGCAGCACCTTGGCGATGCAGATTACGACCGCGAGCAGTTTGCCTCCGATATGTGTGTTTCTTCTTCCACCTTATATAATAAACTGCGTGCCCTGACGGGTCAGAGCATCACGAGCTTCATCAATTCCATTCGTCTGAAGGAGGCCTGTCGCATCATGCGTCAGCGTCCTGACATCAAGATGACGGAACTCTCGATGGAAGTTGGTTTTAACACGCCTAAGTATTTCACCAAGCTCTTCAAGAAAGAGTTTGATATGCTCCCCAGTGAATTTATCGAGAAAGGGAAGGCTTAGATAAAGTCTTTGAAGGCTTCGTCGTATTCTGGGCTGTTGGCGAGTTTTCCATTCACCAGGCATACAAGCTCGACGGTGGCGCGGAAGCAGAGTTGTTCATCGCTGGCCCGGTAGATATCCTGATAGAACATATACTTGAAGCGGTCTTTTTTCAGGTTAAGGCGTGAGATGAACTCATCGTCGCAACGTAAAGGCACCTTGTATTGCAGTTTCATGCTGTGGACGACGGCATCGATGCCCTGTTCGTGGAGTTTGGCGAAGCTGACGCCAAGACTGCGCAGGAACAGATGACGGGTATGCTCGGCATAGTGCAGATAGTTGGCATTGTTGACAATGCCCTCGATGTCGCATTCATAGTCACGCACTTCCATGCGTGCTTCAAAGATATATTTCATGCTGTATGATAATTTAGAATTTGAAGAATTTCGTTGAAATGTGATATTTTGACAAGCCGTTCGTGCTCTATATCCTCAAAATGTTCCAACTGCCATGTGACGTGGAAAGGGATATGGATGGCTGAAGCACCAATCGTGAGAGCAGGGGCAATGTCGCTCTTCAGGGAGTTACCCACCATCAATAATTGTGAAGGCAAGATGTCGAGATGCTGGCAAAGTTGTTGGAACTCCACCTCGGTCTTGTCGGAGGTGATTTCCACATGTGAGAAATACTTGGCCAGTCCGCTCCGTCGGAGTTTGTTCTCCTGATCCTGCAACTCTCCCTTAGTGAAGACCACTAATCGGTAGGGATAGGCCTGCAGGCGCTGCAAGGTTGCTTCGACCTCTGGTAGCGGGGTGGCAGGTAAGTGGAGCAGCGACTTCGAGTCGGCAAGCAAGTCAGACAGTTCTGCTGCTGACAGATGGTCGCCTGCCACTCGGAGGGCTGTCTCGATAATCGAGATGGTGAAGGCCTTACAGCCATAGCCGAGGTCGGCCATATTACCCGATTCAGTAAGGAACAGTTCCTTGGAAGGGGTCTCACAATAGGGCGCAATCAGCCGGTAGAGGTGATTCTCTACAGCTTCGAAATGCGATTGGCAGTCCCAAAGCGTGTCGTCGGCATCAAAAGCGATGACGCGTAAATTGTTCAGATTAATCATTTTTTACAGTGCGGACAGATTCCCTTGATCATGTAGTTGGCTGTATGTGCTTCGAAGCCTTCTGGCAGAGTCAGTGCCGGCATCTCAGTCCCTTCGAGGCAATAAGTCTGTTGACAGATCTCACAAAAGAAGTGTGGATGTTGGTCATCATCGTGCTCATGACTGTGGCTGTGACACAGTTCGTATCTCGTGCCGTCGCTACTTCCTTCAATAGCATGTACCAGATGATGTTCCTTGAACAGCATCAGGGCACGGAAGACATTCGACTTATCGATTGTTACGATTCGCCGTTCTAACTCAGCCAAAGATTGTGGATTCATTGAACTGGCCAATGCCTTGACTACCACAATGCGGTTGGCTGTAGGCTTGATGTCGTGCTCTTCGAGCAGTCTGACGCACGTTGCTTCGTCCATTTTTGAAGATTTATTTTCGTTTTTGCTGGCAAAGATACAAAATTATTGAGAATTATTCGTATCTTTGCCAGCAAAAAGGTTTATGATGAAACGTTTTGTAGTTTTAGGGCTAAAAATCCTTGGTGGCTTGCTGGTTACATTAATTGTATTATTAGTGTCCGCAACACTTGTACTTAACTCCAGGTCTTTCCAGCAGAAAATGCTTACTCATGCAACGGAACTGCTGGAGGAGAAACTACAGACCAAAGTTTCTATTGATAGCATCCATGTCGATTTCTTCAAGTTTAAAGTCGGATTATATGGCATGGATGTTGAAGACCGCGAGCATCGACAGATGCTTAAGGTGGAGCGATTAGCTGTCAATCTTGACTGCTGGGGCATGCTCCGAGATCATTTCAAGGTTACTTATGCCCGTCTGGAAGGTGTAAAGGCCCGTCTCTACAAACCTGAAGGTAGCGAGGCCAATTTCCAGTTTGTGGTAGATGCTTTCAAGAGTGACAAGGCTAAGAAGAAGCAGCAGAAAACAGAAGAAAAAAAGGATACTGTGGACACTCGCCTGACATTTGAGGTGAAGGACGCGATGATTGGCAGAATCGATGTTGTCTTCAATAGAGACACCTTCTATCTGGAAAAACTGACCTACGACCTTCACTGGACGGGGAGCCAGGAAGCTAAGATCACTCATCTGAGTGGGAAAATGGAGGCGATGACCAAGAAAGGACCTCAGACTCGTAGTCTTAGCATCGGCACTACGACTATCGTCGGAAAGGATGAGCGTCAGCAGGTGATTCTCGACAGTCTGCATTTTACGATTGATAATCATAAGCCACGTAAAAATGCCAACAGACCGAAGAGGGGGTTCTTTGATGCCGGTCATGTGGATGTCATCGCTCATGCTGAACTGCTGCTGAATCATCTGGATTTGAAGAATGATACCCTCAACTTCCAACTGACGAGGTTTGTGGCCAGAGACAGTGTGACGGGCTTCAATGTGAAGGACTTGCGGCTGAGGGCCGGCATCAGCAAGGGGATTGCTCATGTCAAGGATATTACCGTTCAGCAGGAGAGTACGGTGCTGAAGTTCGACAGTGCTACAGTCGTTTTGCCCAGCAAGAAGAAGGGTCGGAAATTCTCGTTCCAGACCTCGACCATCAAGGGCACGACGGAATTACGTGATATCGCGCGACCTTTTGCTCCAGTATTGAAGAACTTCAAGATGCCGTTGGAGTTGAGTGTCGTGTTCAGCGGTACCGACAGTACCCTTACTTTCAGAGATGTTCATGTGAATACGCCTGACAAACTGTTGACGATAGCGGCTGATGGCGGTATTGACCACTTGAAGGAGAAAGAGAAACTCAATGTTCATTTCCACGTTAAGAAAATGATAGCCAAGGGTAAGGTCAAGCAGGAAATTATCAATCAGTTCGTTGTGAAGAAGATGATGATGAAGCAGTTGGATAACCTGGGTACGCTTACCTATACAGGCGACTTCAATGTCATCTGGAAGCATGAGCTGTTTAAAGGTGTGCTAGGCTCTGCTGTGGGTAATATGGCTTTTAATTTTACTATTGATGATCTTAACCATTATATCACCGGCCACATTGATACCAAGAAGATACATTTAGGAAAATTACTGGGTTCGAAGGATTTCGGTGATGTTGGTTTGCAAGCCGACTTCAAGGTGGATATCGACAAACAACGTACAGCAGCGTTACGCAAGAAAACTGGTGGTAAGATGCCTTATGGAACAGTTGATGCGCTTGTTTATGAGGTTGCTTATAAGGGAGTTAAGTTGAAGGAACTGAAGGTTGATATCAAGAGTAATGGTGGATATGTGGAAGGCAGTGTTGATCACCTCAAGAGCCTGAAGTGGGGCTTTGACTTCTCGTTTACGGATATCGACAAGGTTAGCAATGTCAAGGTAAAACCCAGGTTGAAAGGAAAACTGATAGATCTGTTTAAAAAGAAAAGCTCAGACGAAGATGATAAAACCGATAAGAAACAGACTAAAAAGAAGCAATCAACCGATACAAAAGCCACTGAGGAGCCACCTAAGAAGGAGTCATTCTTTAAGCGCCTCTTTAAAAAGAAGAAAAAAGACGAGTCGGCTAATTAGTGGTCTGTGACAAATACTTGATATACTTTGTATAGGTATTGTTGGAGTAGGCTTTGAAGATGTTATTGGCGAAGAGGATATCGGTTATTCCATTGGTTCTGACATATTCTACCATATTCATGGTGAAATAGCGCGAGTCGATGACGTGTACCTGTTCGAAGGAGTAGAAGAGATAGCCCGGTATGGCGTTGCCGAAACTGTCTTTTAGGATGAGCAGGCGTCGACCGTTGTGGGTGCTTGTCTCAACACGGGTAATGCGGGCATCGCTGCCCATAAACGTGCAGTAGGCTGCTCCACTACCATTTTTGAAGTGTTGAAAGAATGTTCCTTGATGCGGGCTGCCCATGCTGACAACACGATAGTTCTTGTCGATAGTGTAGTCGGTATAGGTCGTGCTATAAGCGACATCGCGCGGGACGTAATAGACGAAGTCTTCTGGGGCATTTCTTACGGCTATATCTTGAGAATATCCGTACATGTTTCCCACAAAATTGTGGATGATTTTCTTGTCATAAGCCGACAAAGGGCGGAAGGGCACACCTGCCACCTCGGCAAACTTTTTGGCGGCATAGTAGGCACCAAGAGCTGCCCAGTGATGGTCTGTACGCAGATAGATATCTTCATTGGCATGCCTACCTAATTCCGCATAGATGTCCACGGGTTTTACTTTTGCTGACAAGTTACGGAAAATATGCGTGATGGTCGGACGTTGCGGACAGGTGCGGTTTCTTACTTTGTCAGGACAGTAATATTCTACAGCGGTTGGGATGACCATACAATAGACATTTACATCAGGGAAACTGTCTTTATATTGGTTAGCAGCTTGTGCGTAACCCGTGCTGCCATTCTCAGAACCGCCGTAGGCCATCAGTGCCCGCACCTTTTTTCCAGAACCGACGATGATGATTCCTGCGTGGGTAATCTTCGCGTTCTCGTTGGCTGTAATGTGGTTCTCGTAAACATAGGGCTCTTCTGTTTTGGGGGGTATAGTCACTTTCTTGGTCTCAGAGGCTATATGGTCCTCGGGTTTTGTCTTTGCGGCATGGAAACTGACATTCTCATCGCCTGTATTCAGCCGGATAAGGTCTTTCACTTGCATATTCAGCCACATGAAGTGATCTCGGAATGGTTCACTGTCGCTGAACCACGATGAGACCTCATAGGTAAAAGTGCCGTTTAGAAGTCTCTCAGTGGTAAATTCCGGAAATCTGGCCAGTTCACGCTTCTCCAGTTCAGAGAAGGTGCTGCGTGGAAAAGTATTGAAGACTATTGCCAAAGCGGCCAACAGCAGGCAGATGATTATCAGATAGACTTTGTTGTATCGCATGGCTTTAGAATCGGGTGTAAATGAATGCATTAATCGTGTCTCCGACGAGCAGGGCAACACTCAGTACTATCAAAAGAATGGAGAGCGTCAAGCGCCCAATGAGAAGCAGTGACTCCTGTATGGTTCCTCTGCTATTGGTATATCCCTTTAGCAGAGTCTCAATACGATTCCGTAGAGGCATACAGAAAAGCAGACATGTCACCCAAAGCCAACAGTTATCAGCCAGTGCGCTGATAGTGATATAGTCGTGAAAGACTGCACTCTGCCCGAAGCAGATCTCAAAGAAGTGCACCATCTTGCTACTATCGTCAAAGTAGAAAATGCCCCAGCCGACAATAACGAGTGTCAGACTATAGAGGTGGAGCAAAGGTGAAGGAATGTGTTGGCGGATGCGTAGAATCGTGTATTTCTCGACTGTTACGATGAAACCGAAATAAATACCCCAGATGATGAAATTCCAACTGGCTCCGTGCCACATCCCCGTAAGGAACCACACCAGAAGAATATTGAGTGCCTGATGGCGGCGATTGCCCCCCAAAGGGATATACAGATAATCGCGAAAAAAGCTACCTAGCGAGATATGCCAGCGTCGCCAGAAATCGGTAACGGTGTCACAGCAGTAAGGGTGACGGAAGTTCTCGTTGAAATGAAAACCAAGGCAACGCCCCATTCCGATGGCCATATCACTATAGCCAGAGAAGTCGAAGTAAATCTGGAGAGTGAACGCGATGATGCCAACCCAGGCTCCTGTTGTGGTGAGGTCTTGTATGCTACTGGCGAGAAACTGGTCGGAGATCTCAGACAATTGGTTGGCAAAGATGACCTTCTTGCCCAGGCCGATGACAAAACGGTAGATGCCATCGGCTATATCCTTGGAAGTAGCTATACGCTTGCTAATATCCCGTGCCACAGTGTTATAGCGCACGATAGGACCTGCTATAAGTTGGGGAAACATAGAGATATATAGTAGCAGCCCGCCGAAATGCCGTTGCATGGGAGCTTCTTGACGATAGACATCAATCAGATAGGAAATAGCCTGGAATGTATAGAAACTGATACCAATGGGCAATGCAATTCTGGGGTCGGTTACATGGATGCCGATAGTTGCCAGTTGTTGGATAAAGAAACTCAGATACTTGAAAGTGCTCAGAATCAAGATGTTACCAGTCAATCCGACAATGAGCGTCCATTTGCGAGTTGAACCTTGGGTGTGGCCGATGCCCAAGCCAGCGAGATAATTCAGTATGGTGCAGAAGAGCATCAAGAGAACATAGACAGGCTCACCCCATGCATAGAAGAGCAAGGAGAAGATGACCAGTACTATATTTTTGGGGGTATGGCTGTGAATGGTTTCCCCCAACCATGTTGCTGCCAGATAACACAGGGAGAAAGCTGGTAGGAAGACAAAGAGGAATAACAAATCTGAGAATACCATTGACAGCGGGATGATGTGATTAGGATTGCAGTTTATCTGTGTGCAAAGTTAAGTCTTTTATCCGATATGGCCAACATTCCCAATAAAAAAACTGAAAAATTTTGCTGAAATCAAATAAATGCTTACCTTTGCAGTAATAAAATAGTTTAGAATTACATTATGAGCAAAAAGGTATTTGTCTTACTTTTGAATTTGTTCTTCTGTTGCACCTTTATCAATGCCCAGAAGAGCGAGTTACAACAGCGTGCAGAATCGGAAGCTGAGGCGGGAAAGTTTATTAGTGCCCGTTATTGCTATGTCCGTGCTTTTGAAGATTATGCTAATAAAGGGCAGATGAAACAGAGTGTGGACTGTGCAGCTAAGGCTACAGCACTTTATTATAAGGACAATTGTTATCAAGAGGCATTCGACTTTTTGCGTCGGGTTGACCAGACTATCTCAGCCAAGACTCAGGGAGCCATTGCCAGCGCACCTTTGCATTACTATGTCTCCAAAGAGCGTTATCAGATGTATATGCGCATGAGCAGAAGTGCTTCGGCCGCAGAGCATTTGAAGGCGATGGAGAATTATGCCAATACGGGTAGTGATGAAGATGTAAAGAACGATCTGCTTTATACCAAGGCGATTTATTACTATACCCTTGGACAAAATGCAAAGGGTAATGCTGTGTTCAAGGAAATGGCCGATAAACTGACGGCTTCCAAGGAGTATGATAAGGTGGAAGAAGTTTACAAGACGTTGATTGCCAATGGACGTAAGTCGGGTAGTGCTAATATGGTAGCACAGTCTTATAGCAACTATCTTGCATGGAAGGACTCTACAAATGCCTTGAAGCGGGCTGATGAAATAGGAGCTTTGAAGAAGCAGATTGCTGATAACGAAGCCATCATTGCTGATAAGGACAGTTCTTTGACTACACGTCAGGCCATCATCATTGGACTTGGTATCCTGGCTGCAGCCTTGGCTGCTGCTTTAGTTGTGGGAGCTGTTATCTTGATGCGATTTATCTTACTTACCCGTAAGCAGAAGAAATTGATTAAGATTTCTGATGAGAACAATGCCCTGAAAGCTAAGTTCATCAGTAATATCTCAGCACAACTGGATCCTACGTTGCAGAAACTCGATAAAAAGCAGCCTGAAGTGCAGGCATTACTCGACTTCTCCAGTCATATTCAGACCTTGTCGGAACTGGAGAATTCTGATGCCCCGATAGAATTTGAGGATGTTCAGTTGCCGGCATTCTGTGAGGGACTGATGGATCAGATCCGTGATAAGGTAAAAGCTGATGTGACGCTGAAAGTGAACGCTCCGAACATGAGCGCTAAAATCAATAAGGAGTATGTATCGCATATTCTGCTTCACCTTTTGAATAATGCAGCCATTTATACACCTGAAGGCGGTAATATCTGGCTTGACTATAAGAAACGTGGTGCACACGCTCATCAGTTCTTAGTTTCTGATACGGGGTGTGGTATCCCAGAGGAGAAGCGTGAGGATGTTTTCAAACCGTTCCTTGAGATCAGAGACCTCACCACAGGCGATGGCCTTGGCCTGCCTATTTGCCGTCAGATGGCCTTGAAGATGAATGGTGACCTCGACATCGATCCGGAGTTCCACAAGGGAGCCCGTTTCATGCTCGATCTCCACTCATAGGCTCTTTCTGCTTAGTGGCTCCTCTCGGCCCAGTCACCACGGTCAAGGCTTCGGTACCCGATAGCCTCGGCTATGTGGTGTGCTTGCACTTTCTCCAAACCTTCCAGATCAGCGATAGTACGGGCTACCTTGAGGATACGACTATAGGCACGGGCAGAAAGTGAAAGGCGTTCCATAGCCATGCGTAGCATGTCGAGACTTTGGGCATCGGGCTCAGCAAAATGGTGGATCATCCGTTCTGTCATTTGGGCATTGCAATGGATACCCTTAAAGTCCTTGTATCGGACTTCCTGAATATGGCGTGCCTTGATAACGCGCTCACGAATGGTTTCACTGGGCTCCCCTTGCTGCATCTCTGAGAGTTGTTTGAATGGCACAACGGCCACCTCACAATGGAGGTCTATACGATCGAGTAGTGGACCACTGATCTTGGAGAGATACCGGCTAATCTGACCAGGCGTACAGACACAATGGTGCGTAGGATCACCATAATACCCGCATGGGCAAGGGTTCATCGAGGCAACAAACATAAAGGAACAGGGGTATTCCACGGTGTATTTTGCTCGTGAGATAGTGATTTTACGGTCTTCGAGTGGCTGGCGTAGCACTTCGAGAGTACTCTTGTTGAACTCTGGCAACTCATCGAGAAAGAGCACACCGTTATGGGCCATGCTGACCTCGCCTGGCAAGGCTCTGTTGCCACCGCCAGTCATCGCTACCTGGGAAACGGTATGGTGGGGACTTCTGAAAGGCCGCTGTGAAATCAGAGATGTGCCGCTCGACAACTTGCCTGCTACTGAGTGAATCTGGGTCGTTTCTAAACTCTCTGCCAAAGAGAGTGGTGGTAGAATACTTGGCAGACGTTTGGCCATCATTGATTTACCGCTACCAGGGCTGCCAATCATGATGATGTTATGACCACCGGCAGCAGCAATTTCCAATGCGCGTTTTACACTCTCCTGACCCTTAACATCTGAGAAATCAAGATCAAACCTATATTGTTGTTCGTAGAACTCTTTGCGTGTATCCACCATTGTAGGCTCAAATTGATCGCTGCCATTTAGGAAACTGATAACGTCAGTGAGATTATCCATGCCATAGACATCGAGTTGATCTACGACGGCAGCTTCACGAGCATTTTCACGGGGTACAAACAAGCCTTTGAATTTCTCCTTTCGTGCAAGGATGGCAACAGGAAGGATACCGTTGACTGGTTTCAACTTTCCATCGAGACCAAGTTCGCCAATCATCATATAGTCAGATAGCATGCCATCGCTCACCTTACTGTGGGCAGCAAGGATGCCAATAGCCAATGGCAGGTCGTAACCACTTCCCTCCTTGCGGATATCAGCAGGTGAAAGATTAATGGTCAGCTCGGCTGTCGGTGGTTTAAGGCCAATGTTGGTGATGGCCGCACGGATACGGTCGTAACTCTCTTTGACAGCAGTATCTGCCAATCCAGACAGATGGAACATGACGCCTCTCGTCATATTGACTTCGATGGTGATGGTAGTTGCTTCCAGTCCCATGACCTCAGCGCAGAATGTTTTTACCAGCATAGTATGTGATTTAAGAGAAATATGTTTTTAGGATGATTGTTGTCTTATTCTTCTTTTTTATCCAGTGTTTTGTCTATCTTGTCCATGAGATCTCGTAGGTTCAGCGAGTGTGCAAGTATCTTACCCTGACTGTCGGTAATGATATTGTCTGGCACAAAAGATAATCCTATCTGCATCAGTAATGGCGTTTCCCACATTTTCCCGTCGCAGATGGTGCTCCATTTTAGGGAATCGCGATTAACCTTCTGGCGACAGTTCTTCACATCAGCATCGATACAGATACTGATGATTTTCAGGTCGCTGTCGTATTGCTCTTTCTTGGAGGCCAGTTGCCGCTGGATGCTCTGGCTTTCATAGTTCCAACTACTCCAGACAGTGATGACATTCAGTTTGGCATTAAGATCAGACGATTTTATGGCATTGCCATTAATGTCAGTCATGGTGAAGGCAGGCAATCTGCCACCATCTTTCAAATATTTCTTACCTTCCATCCGTTTAATGTCGTTCTTGAGGTTTTCTGCATCAGGATTGGCTTTCAAGATGGCTTCTGCTACCTCAATGGCTTTAGGATAGTTGGGCTCAGATATTTGGATGTAATACTTCCTCATCAGATAGATGGCGAAGGGGGAGGTGGGATTCTCCTTGATGAACTGCGCTACTGACAGGCTGAATTCTGGTGGTGTCTGATGACTGGTCTTTTGTCTGAATTTTGTAAAATCCTCATTCTCATCGGTGCCAGAGATATCAGCTTCTCTTAAGTGGGAGGCATCACCGTTAATCTTGACGTTAGCTCCTTTCATGCCAAAGACAGGTAGCTCAGAGAAGTTGGGGAAGACCAGTACGAATGTAGTGGAGTCTTCGAGTGGAATCTCATAGCGAAACTGACCCTTGACTACGGCGATGGTATCCAGCGGACGGGTACCATCTGCGCCGTAGATATACAGTTCACCCTGGTTGAAGCCCTTGAAGGAGCCTTCGAGCAGGAAGGTCTGCCGTTTATCTCCGCAAGAGACGACGGCCAGTGTGAACAGTATATATCCAAGAATCTTCTTCATTTCTTTACTTCTGAACCTTTGCCAGTTCCAGATCGTTTGCAGCATACTTGGCAAACGATGCGTCTTTGCTGATGGCGTTTCTCAGAGCCTTGCTGGCATCATTGTTATTGCCCATCCTTGCATAGAGGATTGCCTTCAGGTATTCTGTTGTGGCATCAGGATTCTTGATGTATTTAAGTGTGATATCAGCTGTAGCGTAGTTCTTGTTCATAATCTGAGCCAAGGCTGCACTGTTTGAATAGATGTCGGCAAAATCCTGCTCTGCCTGAGCGTAGTTGCCTTTGGCCAGATTCAGATTACCCATCACCTCTGCCAGTCCGTTGGCATCGGTTGCACTTGCGATATATTGCTCAGCGGTCTTGATATCACCGTTCTTCAGTGCAAGCATACCAAGGTTAGCCTTTGCCTCAGGCAGATTGGCTGATACGCTCTGTGCCTTCTGGATATATTCTTTGGCAGCATTATAGTTGCCTTTGGCATATTCGAGAGTAGCAATGTTGTTGTAAGCGCGAGCGTCATTAGGATAGATCTGTGTTGCAAGTTTATAGACTTCTTCTTTTTCAGAAGCACTCTCTTTCAGGTTTGCGCCATAGAGCAGTTCCTCAATGCTCAGCTTAGTAGCATCAGCCTTGATCTGGTCGAGGATCTGATCATCGCTGCGGCCAATTGTCTCGTAGTTGATGGTGAGCCGTGAACGACGCAACTCTGGCAGGATGCCGTCAGCGAGCTCGCGGAAAGCAGCAGAGATGTTCTTAATCTGCTGTTCACGTTCCTGAGGATCCTTATACATCGAGAGAACACGCAGGATGATGTCCTTGTCCTGAATATTGCTGGCCTGTACCAACTCTTGGAAGCCATCCCAGTCCTGAGCAGTATATTTGGCATCTACATATGCGTTCATCTTGATTTTCTTCAGCTCTTGGTTGACATATTGCTCTGATACCTTCTGGCGCTGGTTGGCAAGTTTGTCATTGATGCTGAAGCCACCATCAGGAGAAGCATAAGCTGATACCTCTACATTGTCGAGATTTAATCCCTCGCGATCATCATTAATCTTTTTGAGCATCTTGACAAACTCCTGCACAGAGTTGTTCTTTAACTCGCTCTTACGGAGGTTAGCCTGCTGGATGAGGAATTTGATATTAGCCTCTTGCTTATTCTTGGTGATACGCTGGTAGGCATCAGGCGAGATAGCAGCCTGAGCTGATGTAACCGTGCGCTTATAGAGTTCTGAGGTGGCAATAACGCCATCAGCAACCTTCACAGCTGGAATCTCCACTTGTTTTGAACCAAGGCGGGCATTGAAAGTAAGGTACATCTCTGCCTTGTTGTCATCGGCATAGGCAAAGTTGGTCTTCATTGTGTAATTGCCACCCAGTTTATAAGAGATGGTCTGGTCGTTGCCATTAACTTTTTCACCCTGGAAGGTAGCTGTATTACCCTGTACAACCTGACCGTTAGAGTAACGCAGTTCAGGAATGACAGTGACTACGGCCTTTTTCTTCATGTATTTCTCGGGGAAATGGCCATTGATAGTGGCAGGAACAGTGCCCGTCTGAGTTTCCAGAGGGTTAGGGGTTACAGTGAAGTTGTCTGCAGATAGTGCACCGAGTTTGGAGCACGAAGAGAAAAGCATCAGTGATGCGGCATATAGTATTAGTGCCGCGAGCGGGACTCGAACCCGCACGACCTTTTCGGGTCAAGGGATTTTAAGTCCCTCGTGTCTACCAATTCCACCATTGCGGCAATGGATTCAATTTGTGGATGCAAAGGTAAGGCTATTTCTTTGAATAGCCAAATATTTTACACATTATTTAGATTTTTGTCATTAATTCCAGGCATGGATGAGGTCACCGTCGAATATAACTTTGTATCTGAGAAGCTGTTTGTTGCTACCAGGAGTGTCACTGGCGATAGTGCCATTGTTGATATCATACGAGCGATCACATTTGGCACAATGCAGCTGCATACCGTTTTTCTGCCAGGTGAGGGGATAGCTAATACCATTATAATCAGCCAGACAATTGGGACACTGGCCGTCATAGGCTACGAGCTGGTTGTCATAACTGCTAGTGCCGATGATAATACAGTCGTTGGCACCAAGGTAATAGTTAAACTGACTCTCCTTGGCTGTGGTTAATGGTACATCTTCTGGGGCATTGTCGTAGTTACGGGTCGTCTTTAAATGGCGTATCCCCTGCTGAATATTGGTTTGGATTTTCACGAAATGCCCGCTATTCCCCAAAATGCCAGTCAATTGGCAGGGTTGAGGATGGAGCGACGTGTAGAAGATAAAGTTACAGCGATATTCACGACTGATGCTATCATCGGCCTGGCAGGCTGATAATAGTAAAAGAGTTAAGAGACAGAAAGGCAAAAGATACCGTCTCATCTGCCTAAGAGCTTTTGTTCTGCCTCAGTTACTCGTTCAAAGTGGAAACCGTCAAGCGTCTGCTGCATCAGCAATTGAATCTGGTCGTTACAGAGATTGCCGATGCTCCCCTCATGTGTGTGATGGATATCGTGACTGGCCTTAAATGTGCCTGCCTCGATGTCGAGTCCTACCTTCTTGTAGGCATCGCGGAAAGGCATTCCGTTGGCGGCGAGACGATTCACTTCCTCTACACTGAACATAGGATCGTACATCGGATTGTCGAGGATATGTTCGTTGACCTCTATTTTATTAATAATGTAGGCGGCCATCTGCAGACAGTCTTTCAACTCGTCGAAAGCAGGAAGGAAGACTTCTTTAATGATCTGCAGGTCGCGGAAATAGCCTACAGGCAGATTGTTCATGATCAGTGTCACCTGCTGGGGAAGGCTTTGCAGTTTATTGCATTTGGCACGAATCAGCTCGAAGACATCAGGATTCTTCTTGTGTGGCATAATCGACGAACCGGTAGTACACTCCTTTGGAAGTTTCACAAAAGAGAAGTTCTGGGAGTTAAACAGACAGGCGTCAAAGGCCATCTTGGCAATGGTGCCTGCAATAGTGGCGATGGCGAATCCTACGTTACGTTCCATCTTTCCACGCCCCATCTGGGCATAGACCACGTTGTAGTCCATGGAGTCGAAGCCGAGTAACTGGGTGGTCATTGTACGATTCAGGGGGAAGGAACTGCCATAGCCTGCTGCTGAGCCGAGGGGATTGCGGTTTGTCATCTTATAAGCAGCCTGTAGAAAGAGCATGTCGTCTGTAAGACTCTCGGCATAGGCGCCAAACCAGAGACCAAAGCTGGAAGGCATGGCAATCTGGAGATGGGTGTAGCCTGGCATCAACACATCTTTGTACTGATTGCTTTTCTGAATCAGTTCGTCAAAAAGGCTTTTCACCTCATGGGCAATCTCCATCAGTTCATGACGCGTGAAGAGCTTTAGATCGACAAGCACCTGATCATTGCGACTTCGGCCAGAGTGGATTTTCTTTCCCATGTCACCGAGTTTGCGGGTGAGCAGCATCTCAACCTGAGAATGCACATCCTCTACATCATCCTCGATGATAAACTCACCTTGTTCACAGAATTGATAGATGTTCTTCAGCTCTGCCAACAGCTGGGGCAGTTCTTCTTTCTCAAGCAGTCCGATGGATTCAAGCATGGTGATATGCGCCATTGAACCCAGTACATCGTATTTTGCCAAATAGAGATCCATCTCACGATCACGGCCGACGGTGAAACGCTCAATCTCCTTGTTAATCTCAAAGTTTTTCTCCCAGAGTTTCATGTTTGTATTGTTAGGTATAGTGTACTTGTGCCAAGGCATCTGCGATTTTCTCTACACCATCTTGCAGAGGTTTCTCAACCATGCTCTTGATAAACGGGTTCAGCTCAGCCTTGACGGTTACCTTCATCTTAGCATTATTATCATCGACAGGTAGCACTTGAACCCAAACATTAAATGGTACAGGTGACTGCACAGTCTCAAACTTCACGCACTTCGGCTCCTCACGTTCGCAGATCCGTAGTTTTAATTCACCTACAGGAGCCACGTTGAGGCTCACGGTATCTTCGTCAAAACTGAAATCATTAACCTTGTCCTCTGGAACGCGGTCGCGCACTTTCTCCAGATTCCTCAGGTCACTGATGTTTTTATAGACAGCCTCTTGAGAGTAGGGCACAAACTTAACACTGCTCTCGAATTTGCTTTCACTTCCGAATAGTCCCATAATACAAAAGTCTCAAATTATTATTCTGCCTGTTTCCAAGTCGATGGGTTCTTGCGCCATTCTGCGAGCACTGCTTTATCGTCTTCCTTGATATAGCCTGTTTTAGCAGCTTCCTCAATGACGGCTTCATAGTTGCTCAGTGTGATCAGTTTTACGCCAGCCTCAGCAAAAGCCTGTTCAGCTACTGGGAACCCATAAGTGAACGAAGCCACCATGCCGATGACCTCTACGCCATATTCGCGCAGGGCTGCTACGGCCTTCAGTGATGAGCCGCCAGTGGAGATCAGGTCCTCAACTACTACCACTTTGGCACCTTTCTTGATCTCACCTTCCACCTGATTGCCCATACCGTGATCCTTTGGCTTCGGACGCACATAGCTGTAAGGGAGCCCCAGCTGATCAGCCACGAGCGCACCCTGAGCGATAGCACCAGTAGCAACACCAGCCACAGCCTCTGCCTCAGGGAAGTTCTCTTGAATGGCGTGACAGAGCTCCAACTTCACGAATGAGCGGAGCTGAGGGAACGACAGCGTCTTACGGTTGTCGGTATAAATAGGTGATTTCCAGCCTGAAGCCCATGTAAAAGGCTCATTCGGCTGCAGTTTGATGGCCTGAATGTCCATCAGTTTTTTTGCAAATTGATTCTTGATATCCATAATCTCAACGTTGATTTGGCTGCAAAGTTACGAAAAGTCGAGAGCAAAACAAAAGAAATTATTCTTTTTTTTGCCGAGACGGAGTAAGTTCGCCATCTTTGATGGCAAAGTTACGAAAAAACGAGTGAAATGCAAAAGAAAAACCTTTTTCTTTTCATTTCCGAGTGATTGTAACTTCGATTTGGGTATGAACGCTATGCTTTGCCCCAGCTTTATAAATGCTAAACCGGTCTATGACTTGGCGAAGCCGAGGGAGAGAATGCTGATGCGGACGTTGGCAGACAGGCAGAGCACTTTGGCGCAGGCGATGCAGGTGGCGCCTGTGGTGACGACATCGTCGATGAGGAGCAGATGTTTGTTACTGACGGCTTCAGCATCGATGAGGTCGAAGACGTGTTCTACATTCTCTTGGCGGTCCCAACGGCCTTTGTTGGTCTGAGAGCCTTTGAAGCTGATACGCTTCACCACCTTTTTATAGATAGGTAGTCCTGTAATCTCGCTGATGCCTTGAGCAATCTCCTCACTTTGGTTGTAACCTCGTTGGCGCTGACGCTTCTTTGCCAGAGGAACAGGCACAATTCCATCGATTCCATCGAAGAATCCTGCAGACTTGATTTCTGCGGCAAACATTCTTCCAAAGATCTCTCCAATTTCAGGATGGTCTTTATACTTCAACTCATAGAGGATATTGGCGGTTTCTGCATGTGCCTCGTAATAGAAGAAGGCTGTGGCGCGCTCAATGGGAATCTGCCCCCAGAACAGTTTGGCCATGTCGTTTTCATAGGCATTGTGCTGAAATCCTGTTCTTGGCAAATGAAAGTTGCAACGGGCACAGATAACCTCTTCTGTGACAGTGAGCCTATGACCGCAGACCACACAGAGCCTTGGGGAGATAAGATCGAGCAGGCGATGCCAGAAACTAATCGGTTTCATCGTCGAAATCCATTGTTTCGTCCACGTTGATGCATTGGCGGATGACATCAAAAGTAAACCCCCGTCCGAGGGCAAAACGAATCAGTTTTTGGTTTAACTCGTAGTCATTTTGTGCCTTTACCGACTTGCGCTTTTGTTTCAGTAGTGGACGAAGGACCTCAAGATACTCTCTTTCTTCGATTTCATCGAGAACTTGCTGTTGGATATGCTCATCGATACGCTTCATCCATAGTGCTTGCTGGATTTTGCGGCGCCCCCATTTGTTGTAGCGCACCTTGTCTTTGACAAAAGCTCGGGCATAGCGTTCGTCATCCACGAAACGCTCTTTAACCAGACGGCTGATAATGCGGTCTTTTACTCCTTCATCGAGTCCCCATCGTTTCATTTTGTCGAGCATCTCCTGTCGGCAGTGCTCGGCTTGGGCACAAAGGGCAGCAAGCTGCAGGTAAGCTTCCTGCTCAGTCATTTCTTTTTTCATATTTTAATAGCTTTAAGGAATCGTTGTTTACCGAACTGGTCCTGCCTAACCTCAATATTGGTAAAACCAAGTGTTTTGAGATAGTTACAGACATCGGTAGAGGTCATTGGATTGAGCTCGAAGAAAAGTTGACCACCAGAGGTCAGATGTTGTATTGCGTAGTCTCCGATTCGTTGGTAGAAGATAATCGGATTCTCTTCTGGTGCAAAGAGAGCGATTTCCGGCTCATAGTCAAGTACGTTTTTCGCCATTTCATGCCGTTCCAACGGTTTGATATAGGGTGGATTGCTCACTATAATGTCCCATTGTGGGGCTGACAGATGGGATGGCTGAAGAATGTCGTAGTTCTCGAAGGTGACTTCGGCATTGAGGGTGTTTGCATTCTCCTGTGCAATGTGAAGCGCTTCTTCTGAGATGTCCCAGGCGGAAACTTTTGCTTGCGGGATCCCTAAGGCCAGTGTGATAGCAATGCATCCACTACCTGTACCGATATCCAAAACGGAGTGAATGTTTCTCTTTGGAATGTCTTCTTCCAGAATCCAATGGCAGAGTTCTTCTGTCTCTGGCCTCGGAATCAACACGCCTGGCTCTACATGAAATGTTCTTCCACAGAAGTCTGTCATTCCGATGACGTATTGAATGGGTTCTCCTTTCTCCAGCCGGCAAGCGATTTTTTCCACATCCTCTTGGTCGTTTGCAGATAATTGCGTATCTTTGCCGCAGAGTATATCGGCCAGTGACAATCCGAAACGGGCATCAAATACCCAACGGGCGATGGCTTTCGCCTCACCAGATTCATAAAGGGTCATTAGTCTGCGACAGAGTGTTTCGTATGTCATAGCGATTGCAAAGATACGAAAAAGTAAGATAGTAAAAAAGTAAAAAGCTGAAAAAGTGATGATAAATGATGAGAAATACATGCGCCGCTGTATTCAGTTGGCAAAGAATGGCTTGCAGAACGCTAAGCCTAATCCGATGGTAGGTGCTGTGATAGTAAGTGGCGATGGTCGTATTATCGGTGAAGGCTATCATGTGCGCTGTGGTCAAGGCCATGCAGAGGTCAATGCTTTTGCCTCTGTTCGTGTCGAGGATGAGTCTCTGCTGTCAGGAGCCACACTCTATGTGAGCTTAGAACCTTGTTCTCATTATGGGAAGACCCCACCATGTGCCGATCTTATTATTAAGAAAGGTGTGCGTCGTGTGGTGGTTGGATGTATCGATCCTTTTGCCGAAGTACAGGGTCGGGGTATTAAGAAACTGCGTGATGCTGGTATTGAGGTGAAGGTTGGTATATTGGAAGCAGAATGTCAGGCGCTGAATAGTCGTTTCTTCACATTTCATCGCGAGAAGCGCCCATATATCATTTTGAAATGGGCCCAGACCGCCAATGGCTTTATTGACGATCAATTCCGTCCCACCTCTATTTCCAGCGATTTTACCAAGATGCTCTCCCATAAGTTACGTGCAGAAGAAGATGCCATTCTTGTAGGTCGTGTCACAGATGAGCGTGACCATCCTCAGTTGAATGTACGAGAGTGGTATGGTCCTGATCCAAAACGATTGGTCATCGATCATTCACATCCGCTTAATCTGGAGAGCCTTCATGCTCATCGTGTCCAGTCTCTGATTGTAGAAGGTGGAGCCAAGACGCTCTGTTCTTTTTTGGAGAAAGATCTTTGGGATGAGATTCGTGTAGAGACTTGTCTGACGAAAAGCGTTACAAGCGGAACTCGTGCCCCTCAGGTACCACCTAACGCCAGGACATTATCGGTTAACACTTACGATGATAATCAGATTATTCGTTATTGTAAAATAATCCCCGAAAGCAAGTAACTTTCGGGGATTATATATTAAATAAGGTGTTATGCCTTATTTGGTAAGAGTGGCACGAGCAGCATTGATCTTGTCCTTTGCTTCTGCCAACTGGTCTTTCAGTTCTTGTACGGTAGTAGCGTTCAGAACATCCAGCGGAGCAACAGCTTCTGCAACAGGCTTGATGTCGGGATCGTACTCAGACAGGCGATTCAGAGCATCGATAATCAGTACGATACGGAAGGTCGTGTTAGCTGCTGTCTCGTCAGTGAAAGAAGACAGGAACTTCTCGGTATTCTGGTTAGCTACATAGAGCTGCTCAATCAGAGAAGCTGCAGCAATCTGCCAGAAGTAGTTGATACGGCCGTTCTCGTTCATTGCGTTGTAGAGAGCCTGAGTGGTCTCAGAGACGGTGTTGGTATCATCGAGGTTCTTGAATGAAGGATCGTTGATGTCAGCAGCCAGTTTACTGATGGCCTTGTCATACTCATCTACCGGCATCTCATAGAGACGGGCAGTTCTTCTGTCAATGTCAAGAGCAGACAGCAGACGATATTTCTCTGCTAGAGTAGTAGCATTCTCTGCTACTGATGGATTCAGCAGATAGTCGGGCTTTACCTGCAATTCCTCCTTCGTCAGTTTCAGGGTGCCGTCGCCATTGGACTGCAGGAAAGGCAGCTGCTTCAGCTTACCAATTTCACCAGCCAGGCTGTCAACGTGCATCTTGATGCTTGCTTCAATCTGTTCCTGTTCGAAACTCTTTTCCACTGAATCTGCAGAGTCAGTGTTTTGTGCACTCTTGTTTCCGCAAGCTGCGAAAGCGATTGCTGCGAATGCTACAGCGAGAATTGATAATTTTTTCATTGTTTTTTTGAATTGATAGTTATTAATAAAAGAATTGTTTATATTTCTTTGTTGTTTATACCTCCGACTATTTCCTTAACACTCTGCCAGGCCAGTCTATGAAGAGGAAGATGGCGATAACGATACTCATTATCAGCATGATGCCCAGATTATACCAGAGCGTCTTGATATGCCAGCTACCCAGTATCTTCTCGCTGCTATAGAACGGTGCCCGTCCTACCTTGCTCTTGGGGGTGAGGTAGATAATGCCGGTGCGGGCCACGATATGGTTGTCGATGACATCCAGTACCCGCTTTTGATTAGCACCGATGACGCAATCCTCAAGATTGAGGTTATAGTAATCGCGCTTCAGTTCGATGATGGCTTCCTTACCCTGCTCGCGCACCATCTCAGCCATGAGTTTGTCTGCCTTGAGCGTCGTCTCATTACTACGCTTCGAGAGTATCTGCTCTGCCTCTTTCATGTATTGGCGAAGTGATTCATACGAGTAGTCACCATTATAGACGTTCATGCCACAGTATTCTGTCAGTTCTGGCAAGTTTATGCGGATGGTCTCCATGTGTGAGGGAGCTACTTCCTTACCACGCTTTTTCTCATCTTTCATGGTCTCCAACTGTGACTGCAGTTCGTTGAGGAATCCCATGTTGTAATATTGGTTCTCGTACTTCTTTTTGTCGAGTTCAAAGAACGGTGCCTTGTAGGCATTGTCGGTGAACGAGGTGACGGCCAGTGCCTCATAAGCCCATCGTGACGGGATAAGGTCACCGATAACGGGCACATTACCTGTGGTGCTCTTTGGTGTCAGGTCTGAGAAGCTGACCACAAGACCACAAAGCAGTATCTGAGGTATGAGCAATATGGGGATACTGATATAGATAGCCACAATGGAACTGAGGCATTGCGACAGTAGCAAACCCACGAGACTCGATAGCAGGGCGGTAATGAAGAGGATCAGCCACCATGTGCCGAAGAGTCCTTGCAGACCCATCACGGAATTACCGATGAGGATGAAGAGCAACGTCTGTATCATGCAGACGATGGCCATATAGATGATCTTTGAACCGATATAGCTGCCATAGGAGAGCTGCAGGAACTTCTCGCGCTTTAGCAATGCTCTGTCCTTAATAATCTCCTCTGCGCTACCACTCATACCAAGGAAGGTCGCCACGATAATGGCCATGAAGAAGTAGCTTACCAGATTCTTGTTGTCCATCACGGTATAGCCTTCTGGTGGCGCATAGCGTGTCAGCAGTGCACAGACGAGTGCCAGGAGGGGTGCCTCCAGCAGTGTGATGCAGAGATACTGAACATTAGTGATCTTGGTGCGGATATTACGGCGCAGGAAGATACCCAACTGCTTCAGGGCACCGGGTTTCTTCTGGTCTGAAGGGGGCACGGTACCCACGACAGGCTCCGGCTGTTCCTCTCTGTTTTTCAGATAGAGCTCATGCCACTCCTGCGGCGTCATCTTTCGATCGTCGGAGATCTCGCCACTGCTATTGAGTGCCTTTTCGTCGATGATGTTCAGTACGATCTCTGGATTCACATTGCCACATGTAGGACAGGCGCTAGTCTCTGCATCTGCGTAGTTTGCAGCTTCCTTGAAATAGGTAATGGCATCGATGGGGTTTCCGTCGAACACGGGGTAGCCACCTTTATCCAGCAGCCACAGACGGTCGAAGAGCTTATAGACATCGCTGGAGGGCTGGTGGATATTCACGATAATCAGCTTGCCCTTGAAGGTCTGCTCCTTCAGCAGGTTAATCACCCTCTCCGTATCTGCAGATGACAGACCTGATGTAGGCTCGTCAAGGAAGAGCACGGCTGGCTCCCTGATTAACTCCAGGGCAATATTCAGGCGTTTACGCTGTCCACCAGAGATATACTTATTGATAGCCGAACCTACCTTCAGATCCTTGGCAGCGTCGAGACCCAGATCTTTGAGGGTCTTCATCACACGACGGTCTAACTCTGCATCGCTCATTCCCTCAAAACAGAGCTTTGCCGTGAACCATAGGTTCTGATAGACGGTCAACTCCTCTATCAGCAGATCATCCTGCGGCACAAAACCGATAAGCGCCTTGGCTTCAGGTTCCGTGATGCTGTGCCCGTTGATGGTGATGGTGCCTTCCTGCGGGGTCAGCGAACCATTAAGCAGTGAGAGTAGTGTGGTCTTACCTGTGCCTGAGCCACCCATGATGGCCAGGAGCTCTCCCTGATGGAGGGTAAAACTCAGGTCATGCATGCCGTTATCACTATTGGGGAACCTGAAGTTGATGTTACGGCCACAGAACTCCACCGTCTCTTGCTTCTCGTTGTTCTCACCACGAGCCTTCTTGTAGGCTGCGATGATGTTGGAGAAATAGATAGGTGTACCGTTCTTGCCTTTGAGCACACTACTCTGCAGCCATACCTGGAACGATCCTGAAAGCACCGGCACGTCATTCAGCATCACCTTGTCCTTACCCGTATAGGTGAAGAGCAGGGCACCTGTAGATGAAAGCAGGGTCTTCAGGGTACCATCGGTATCCGGCAACTGATGTACCAGCACGTCATGGCCTTCCTTTGCTGCGACGAAATCCACGAAGTTCTCAAAGGTGGTCTCAGATACTTTAAACGTTTTTGCCATGGTCTGGAACAATTCGTCGGAATGTCCAGGCCTGTAATTACAGAACTCCATCAAGCGCAAGAGAAGCATGGCTGCTTCACTGTGATGAATTTTACCGTGGAGTTCCGAACAGATAGATGTCACGATACTTTGCGTGTCTAAAGTGTCGTCATCCATCATCTCGTAGGCACCTCTCATATCGTCGTAAAGACCGAGGTAGGTATCGATGTTCCTGATACCGAAATGATGGCGCAAAAAACTGACAAGCATGGTCTCAGAGTAAAGGCCCGTCGTTAGAGTTAAAAAGAATTAAAGATGTCATTTGCGCCCAAAGTCGGCAGGTACTTCACCCCATTTCTGGGTCTCCCACTTGATAATTGGATTGCGATAGTTGTGTGTCTGCAACCATTGTTCTGCACGGGCAATCACCTGAAAAAGGGGATCCGTCGAAGGGGTATGTTCGAGTTTGGTCTTACACTTCCGCTTCGACACCCAGAGAATGGCATTGTAGCTGTCGGAATAGATGGTCTTGTCATGGAGACCCCGATTCCAGCAGAGTGCCAGGGCATGGACGATGGCAAGGAATTCTCCGATGTTGTTCGTGCCATGCACAGGACCATAGTGGAACACGCGGGCACCTGTCTGCAGGTCAATGGCCTGATACTCCATCGGCCCCGGATTGCCCGAACATGCCGCATCCACCGCCCACGCATCCGCCCGTACCTCCAATGGTAATGGAAGTACGGTGTCATGACGGTTAGTGGGGGGATTCACAAGCTTATCCATGGGGGTGACTTTTACATCCGCTCGGGCACTTCGATGCCGAGGAGGCTCATGCCATTCTTGATGATCTTGGCGACATTCCGTGCCAGCATCAGGCGAAGAGCCTTCTTCTGCTCATCGGGCTCATTGAGGATAGAGTAGTCGTGATAGAACTGGTTGAACACCTTGGTAAGTTCGTAACAGTAATTGGCAATGCCACTAGGAGAATAATCCTTCCCGGCCTGCTCTACAGCTGTTCCGAACTCATTCATCTTCTGGATAAGTTCAATCTCCTTTTCGTTGAGCTCATTCGTCAGGTCTGCTTGGCTGGCGATTCCTTCTGCCTTACGCAGAATACTGCGGATACGCGCATAAGTATATTGGATGAAAGGTCCTGTATTACCATTGAAATCGATACTTTCCTCAGGATTGAAGAGCATGTTCTTACGGGCATCGACCTTCAAAATGAAGTACTTCAGAGCACCCATACCCACGATGCGAGCCACCTCCTGGCGTTCTGCCTCACTCATATCGTCGAATTTTCCCAATTCCATCGAGGTTTTCAGGGCATCATCGACCATCAGCTGCATCAGATCGTCGGCATCGACAACGGTTCCCTCACGGCTCTTCATCTTGCCGTTCGGCAGTTCTACCATACCGTATGAGAAATGAACGAGTTCTTTACCCCACTTGAAGCCTAAACGGTCGAGCAGGATGGAGAGAACTTGGAAGTGGTAGTTCTGCTCGTTGCCTACCACATAGATCATCTTGTCGATAGGGTAGTCCTGGAAACGCATCTCAGCAGTGCCGATATCCTGGGTCATATAGACACTGGTACCATCGCTACGAAGCAACAGTTTTTGGTCGAGTCCCTCGTTGGTGAGATCGGCCCATACCGAGTTATCTTCATGACGCTCGAAGAGACCTTTGGCAAGTCCTTCCTCGACTTTGGCCTTACCCTTGAGGTAGGTCTGGCTTTCATAATAGATCTTATCGAAGGCGACACCAAGTTTCTTGTAAGTTTCATCGAAGCCGGCATACACCCAGTTGTTCATCTTCTCCCACAGGGCGCGCACCTCGGGATCGTTCTGCTCCCACTTCACGAGCATCTCATGGGCTTCCTTGATGAGCGGTGCCTCCTGCTTGGCTTTCTCCTCGTCCATGCCTTGAGCCACGAGCTCTTTCACTTCCTCGCGGTAGTGCTTGTCGAAGGCCACATAGTAGTCGCCGATGAGATGGTCACCTTTCTTGCCAGATGACTCTGGTGTCTCGCCATTACCGTATTTCAGCCATGCCAACATAGACTTGCAGATATGGATACCGCGGTCGTTCACGATGTTCGTCTTCACCACCTTGTTGCCATTGGCTTCCATAATCTGTGCCAACGACCATCCGAGGAGGTTGTTACGCACATGTCCGAGGTGCAAGGGCTTATTGGTGTTGGGCGAAGAGTACTCGATCATTACGAGGGGTGAGTTGTCTGTGGCTTGCTTCATACCGAAGTGCTCATCGGCATCGATGACCTTCAGCAGTTCCAGCCAGGCACCACCGCCCACGCTGAGGTTCAGGAAACCCTTCACCACGTTGAACTTCTCCACGGCAGTACAGTTTGCCTGCAGATACTCACCTATCTCCTGTGCTGTCTGCTCAGGACTCTTCTTCGCAGCCTTCACAAAGGGGAAAACCACGAGTGTCAGGTTACCCTCAAACTCACTTCTCGTCTTCTGCAGCTGCAGCATCTTCTCTGTGGCATCCATGCCATAGAGGGCCTTTACGGCGTCGCCTGCTGCCTTGCTGATCAATGCTTCTATATTCATATATATTCTGATTTTGGCTGCAAAGGTAGTGTAAAATTTCGATTAAGCGAAGAGAATACAAATTTATTTGCATTCTTGAGCGTGAGAAATTTATCTAAATCGAGCGAAATACCAAATTTATTTGGATATTCCTGAGGTGCAACCTACTTTCTTCTTCAACGACGAGAACCATAGCCCAAGAAACGTGAGCAGTCCGTTGAGCATCAGCAGTTCGTAGCCGAAGTGATAGTCCCAGAGGTATTGTGTGGTAGTGTCGAGGGCATAGCAGAGTAGGGGTGATGCGATGCAGATGGCGGGCACCATGCTGTCATGGGGTTGGCGATGGGTGAAGAGTCCGAAGGTGAAGAGCCCCAGCAGCGGACCGTAGGTATAACTGGCAATGGTATAGATGGCGTTGATGAGCGATGTGGAGTTTAAGGCTCGGAACAGAAGGATGAAGAGCACGAAGAAGAGACACATTGCGATGTGCGTCTGCTTACGGAGACGCTCGTTGCCTGCCTGACGTCGGATATCCACGCAATAGCTGGTGGTGAGCGAGGTCAGGGCGGAGTCTGCACTCGAGAACGAGGCCGCTACGATACCAATGGTGAAGAGCATCATGAGCAGTTGCGAGTGGCTGTTACCTTGGATATAGGCAGGCAGCATCTCGTCGCCTTTGAGTCCTGTGCCTAGCACCATTGTCAGCAGTACGCCGAGGGCGAGGAAGAGTAGATTAGCTGGCACGAAGGCAACCCCGTAGGTACACATATCTTTTTGTGCGTCGCGCAAGGATTTACACGTCAGGTTCTTCTGCATCATGTCTTGATCCAGTCCTGTCATCACGATGGCGATGAAGGCACCACTCAGAAATTGTTTCCAGAAATTGTGGGGTGACACCCAGTCGTCGAACACGAAAATTCGGCTCATCTCACTGTTAGAGATAGTGGTCATGGCCTCGCTAACCGACAGATGTAATTGGTCTGTCACTGAAAGGATGATCATGATGAGGGCTGTAAAGAGACAGATGGTCTGGAAGGTATCGGTAAACACCAGTGTCCCGATGCCGCCACGACGTGTATAAAGCCAGATGAGTGTCACCATCGCCAGCACGTTAACAATAAATGGGATGCCCACAGGTTCGAATACGAATTGCTGGAGGATAATGCACACGACGTAGAATCTGACAGCGGCCCCCGTCATCTTCGAAAGGAGGAAGAAACAAGCTCCTGTCGTGTATGAGCGCTCCCCAAGCCGTTGTCCTAAATAGGTGTATATACTGGTAAGATTTAGTCGGTAATAAAGCGGTAACAGCACGAAGGCAATCACCAGATAACCAACGATGAAACCGAGACACATCTGCAAGTAAGTCATCTGCGACGATAGCACCATGCCTGGCACAGAAACAAACGTGACGCCCGATATCGAGGCCCCTACCATTCCGAAGGCTACCATATACCAAGGCGCACGACGATTGGCCCGATAAAAGGTGCTGTTATCAGCCTGTCTGCTCGTCAGATGGCTGATGCTGAAGAGAATGGCAAAATAAGCCAGGACCGTTGCAAGTATCATCATAACAGGGCGCAAAGTTACGTAAAATTTTTGGCATCAGCAAAAAAATGCTTACCTTTGCTGCCGATATGAACATCAGAGACCGCCAGATATTGCAGATAGCTTTGCCCTCGATTGTGTCGAACATCACCGTTCCTTTGCTCGGAATGATTGATGTGGCAATCGTTGGCCACATGGGGAGTCCGGTTTATATCGGTGCAGTAGCGGTGGGTTCGATGATTTTCAGTCTTATTTACTGGCTTTTCGGATTTTTACGAATGGGTTCCAGCGGTCTCACCTCTCAGGCTTTAGGTCGTCGGGATATGGCCGAAGTCACCAGATTGTTGGTGCGTTCTTTAGCCATCGCTTTTGGTATCGCCCTGTTGCTAATAGCATTCCAGATACCGATGAAATGGCTGATGTTTTGGTTCATTGGACCAACTTCTGATGTGGTGCCATTTGCTTCTTCCTATTTCGACATCGTTATCTGGGGGGCTCCCGCCATGTTGGGTCTCTATAGTCTTTCCGGGTGGTTTATCGGCATGCAGAATACGCGCATCCCGATGTTTATCTCCATCATGCAGAACATCGTGAATATTCTGGCCTCACTGTCGCTGGTCTATGGATTAGGCATGAAAGTCGAAGGTGTTGCCTTGGGCACGCTGATAGCACAAATTGCCGGTTTCATCGTTGCTTTAGGCCTCCTTTTCCATTATTATGGCAGACTGTTCAAGTATTTCCGTAAGGACCGTCTTTTTCGCCATTTCGGTAAATTCTTCAGTGTCAATCGCGATATCTTCCTCCGCACGCTCTGTCTGGTCGCGGTCAACCTTTATTTCACCTCTGCTGGTGCCAGGAGCGGAGCCGTTATTCTCTCGGTGAATACGGTAATGATGCAACTTTACCTTTTCTTCTCCTATTTTATGGATGGCTTTGCCTATGCGGGTGAGGCATTGGGCGGCAAGACGTATGGAGCCAGGAACAGAATCGCCTTTAGCGAAACGCTTCACAGACTTTGGATGTGGATGCTGATAGTAACAATAGCCTACACCTTATTGTATATGTTAGCTGGTAATTGGATTTTCCGCATCTTGACAGACGAGCCTCAGGTGATAGCTGCATCAGGAGACTATCTCTGGTGGACTTGGCTTGTGCCGGCAGCCGGAAGCATGGCTTTTATTTGGGATGGCATCTTTATTGGCATAACAGCCACTCGTGGCATGTTGGTCTCTTCGTTTGTCTCTGCCCTCTGTTTCTTTGGCTTGTATCTGTTGACGGAGCCCGTTTTAGGCAATCATGGATTATGGCTCGCCATGATTGTTTATCTCGCCATGCGCGGCGTGTTGCAGACCATCTGGTACAGATTAAAAATCATGAACACCATATGATGATGCAAACAACCCCACTAACCCTCAAGAAGAAACTCGCTCTGGAGCTTTGGCGCAAACGGGAGGCGATTATCAAGGAAGAGCATCCCCTAAAGCAGCTCTTTTGGGAGTGTACATTGCGTTGCGACCTGAAGTGCAGACATTGTGGTAGCGACTGTAAGATGCAGCCAGAGAGCATGGATATGCCCAAGGAAGATTTCTTAAAAGTACTCGATGGAATCGCAAAAAAGACGGATCCTCATCAGGTTTTTGTCGTCGTTTCAGGAGGTGAGCCTTTAATGCGTCGTGACCTTGAGGAGTGTGGAAGGGCCATTTATGAAAAAGGATTTCCTTGGGGGATGGTCACCAATGCCCTGCATCTGACGCCCCAGCGTTGGAAGGGTTTGCTCTGGGCGGGTATCCGTTCGATGGCCATCAGTCTTGATGGATTGGAGGAAGACCATAATTGGATGCGGGGCAATGATAGGAGTTTCCAGATGGTAAGCCAAGCCATCGATATGCTCGTTGCCACTGAGGGTTTCGTGTTTGATATCGTCACATGTGTGAATCGTCGTAACTATCCAAAGCTCGATGAAATCAAGGATTTTCTGATTTCTAAGGGTGTCAGGCGCTGGCGTCTTTTTACTGTCTTCCCTGTAGGTCGTGCAGCCCTTGATCCGATGATGAGGCTGACGAATGAGGAGTTTCGTGGTGTTTTTGAGTATCTGAAGAAGACGCGAGAGGAAGGTCGCATCCAAGTGGATTATGGATGTGAGGGTTTCCTTGGTAATTACGAAGGCGAGGTGCGTACCCGTTTCTTCTCTTGTCAGGCTGGTATCACGGTAGGTTCTGTGATGGCTGATGGCTCTATTGCTGCTTGTGCCAGTATTCGTGCCGACTATAATCAGGGCAATATCTATGAGGACGACTTCATGGAAGTATGGGAAAACCGTTACCACCCCTATCGTCATCGTGAGTGGATGAAGAAAGACGAGTGTGCCAAGTGTAAGTACTTCCGTTACTGTCAGGGTAATGGCATGCATCTTCGTGGTGATGATGGCAAGCTTCTGTTCTGCCATCTTCATCGTTTGCAGGATGAATAGTTACAATAGCAGGCGGGCGATACCTACTGCCTCGAAGAACATGGCAATGCCGAGATGGATGATAATTCCTCCCCAGAGATGATGCGTACGCCAGGCCAGAACACCTAAGATGTAGCCGCCTATCACCGATGAACACAGCTCAAGGTCGGGCTTGCCCAGATGGATGCACATATAAGTCAATGCCATCGGCAGTACGGCTCGAGGCCCAAGCCATCGTGTCAAACCTATCACCAAAGCACCGCGGAACATGCCTTCTACACCGATGAAATCATTGGCATAGAACAGTTCGAACAGTCCGATCAGTTGCCATCGCTCCCATCCCAAAGCACCAACATAACTGGTGATGTGCATCTTCGGATAGAAGTCGAGGAACTGAGGTGTAAACGATACGAGAAGGAACATCGGCAACAGCATGACATAGATGAGCCCATAGACGCGCAGGTATTTGCCAGAACGCTTCAAGCCGAATAGTCCGAACTGTCCTTCTGTCAGTTTGCGGAACATGCAAAGCATCAGCACGATGAATACTGAACGGAACATGAACGACCCCACGAGTTCCAGATAATATCTGTCTTTTGATGTTGTGCCGAACTTTTCAGCCCACTCTGTATAGCCGTAAAAGCCTTGTCCGGCACCATCGATGGTCAAAAGCAATATGGGAAAAACCCATACCTGCCATCGTCTTAGTCGCCACAGTTCTCCATGCATGGCCAGCGAAGGTATCAGCACGAGGAAATAAACTGTTGTGTAAATGAGCGGTATCCGTAGCATCGAGGTGCCGTCATCATAAGTCGGACCGATGATGATATCATAGATGTTGAACTTCACCTGAGCCACGATGATCATGATTGCAAGCCCCAATGCAAACAGATACTTCTTCCATAGAAAGTCTTTCTTGATAAAACCCGCGATGTCACCCAGAAACTCGCCCAGTTCATGCAGCAGCGAGCCTTTTGCTACAAACTGATGCCACCAGGCAAAGTGCCGTCTGTGTTGGCTGTATGCCAGATCGCGCTCCATCGCGTAGGCCTCCTGCTCGAAATACAGTTCACGATAGGCCTTCATGCCGTTCCGACACTTGGCAAAGCGCCATAGCCACTCGATGCAGTACCAGAGCGTGAACCCCAGGAACAGCATCTCGCGTTGCTGCAGGGTGTGGATGTATTCGTGGTTCTTATCAACCTCGCTCATCCGTCCCTTGTCGCTCCTGCAGAAGATGATGCCGAAGAGGTTCGTGGCAAAGAAACTGCCAAAGGGGAAATATTTGTTATAGATAATTTTCATCTATTCTCTTTCCGCCTTATACGATGTTCTGGGGCTTGCCGTCCAGAAATGCCTTGACATTGCTGATAACAACCTGCAACAGTCGGGTGCGAGCCTCGTTGGTGGCCCAGGCGATGTGAGGGGTGATGAAGGCGTTCGGCTGTTTCAGTAGCGGATTGTCTGCCTTTGGCGGCTCCTCCGTAAGCACATCGGCACAGAAGGCCGAGAGTCGGCCTTCCGCCAGAGCTGTGGCAACGGCCTGATCATCCACCAGAGGACCGCGTCCTGTGTTGATGAGGATAGCCGATGGTTTCATGAGTTGTAGTGTTTGCGGATTGATCATGTGGCGAGTTCTGTTTGTCAGAGGACAATGCAGTGAAACGACATCCGATGTGGCCAGCAACTCTTCCAGGTCAGCTTTCCCGATGCCTGTGGGGAGGGCAACAGCAGGCTTGCTGGTTACCGCTTTCACCTTCATGCCAAAAGCGAGGGCTATCTCGGCAACGCGTTGCCCGATATTTCCCAGTCCTACGATGCCGAAAGTCTTTTCTGCCAATTCCATGTGGGGAAAGTCCCAATAGCAGAAGTCTTGGTTCGCTGTCCAGCGGAGCTCTCTGTTTTGGGTGGCGTAGTGATCCGTACGGTTAGTGGCGTTCAGCAGATGGGCAAATACCATCTGGGCTACGCTCTCTGTGCTGTAGGCCGGAACATTGGTTACAACGATACCTCGCTCATGGGCAGCCTGGATATCCACCACATTATAGCCCGTAGCCAGCACACCGATATATTTCAGACAAGGCAGTTGGGCTATCACCTCCCGACTGATGATTACTTTGTTGGTCAGCACGATGTCTGCATCAGCAGCTCTTGCAACCGTCTCTTCAGGGCGCGTGCGCTCATAGACCGTCAGCGAGCCCATCTTCTCCAGCTCTTTCCACGACAAGTCACCTGGATTAGCCGTATAGCCGTCGAGTATTACAATCTTCATATCGGTGTCTTTACGTTTTTGTTTGCAAAGTTACAAATTTTTGCCTTAAAAACTTGTCTAATCCCAAAAAAATGTCGATATTTGCCTTCGTCATTATTATAATACGGTATGAAAAAAGAGGTATTAAAATTGATCTTCACCATGTTGGCGATATGCAGCATGGGAGCACAGGCACAGGAAACGCAAATGGTTTATCCGCAGGCAGAATGGTCGAAGGCTGGCGACATTCTGATGCACACACCTGGGCAGGAGCTGTTTAATGGTGTCATTCATCCATCAGCAGGATTGTTTGAGGATTACTTTGATGTCGATAAAGCTGCTGAGGAGCATCGGGGCTATATCAGTATGCTCGAAGCAAACGGCATTCGTGTGCACACGGTAATCGGAATCTTGAAAGAGGTGGGCTTGGATAGCCTGAGGCAGCTCGCAAGTAATGTGTTGAAATACGATATCAGCAGCATTCCCGACGAGGATGCCGCAAAGACGGAAAACTATCGTCAGGAAGTGCTTAACAAGATGAGCCGAAACGACCTTATCCGCTGTATCCTGCTGCAGCCCACAGTGAAACTTTCGAAGACAGGCAGCAACACAGGCTATGAGGCGCAGTATATCCAGAACCCGCTGATGAACCTCTATTTTACTCGCGATCAGAGTATCACGACACCGCGTGGGCACATCATCTGCAACATGAACAGTAAACAGCGTGCTCCTGAAACGGAAATCATCAATCTCTGCTACGAGCATCTGGGGCTGAAGCCCATCTTGCGTATTACTGGTGAGGCCCGCTTAGAGGGTGGCGACTACATTCCTGCAGGCAATATATCGCTCATAGGCTGCGGCATGCGTACCAACGATGAGGGCATTCGGCAGATATTGGAGGCCGATGCTTTCGGACATGATACCGTTGTAGTGGTGCGCGACCATAAACTGTGGCAGATGCAGATGCACCTAGATACTCACTTCAACATCATCGACAAGGATCTCTGTACGATGGTGAGCAGCCGACTGAATGCACAGCCTGGCACTCCGGAATACAACACCTGCGACATATGGGCACGAACACCTGGTACCAAGGAATATAAACTCTGGAAGCAGGATCAGCCTTTTGTTGAGTATATACGCGGTCGAGGTTTCCAGATTATCCCTATCGATGAGAAAGACGAGTTGCACTATGCCAACAACTTCCTCACCATCGCCCCACGCCACATCATGGCTGTAGGCGGACAGTCGGAGGAGTTGCAGCAGCGGTTCCGCGAAGCAGGGGTCAACGTGGAATGGATTTCGTTGGAAAGCCTTATTGCAGGCTATGGCGCTGCCCATTGTATGACACAGGTGCTGCAACGCGAAGCCTTTAAGCCTGATGTGGATCCTACTGCTGTACGAAGTACGAGGGCCTTGGCTACTGAATCTCAGTCCGCCTATCGCCTGAACGGAACGGTTGCCAATGAAAACGATCGCGGCATCATCATCCAGAACGGCAAAAAAGTCATAAAGAGGTAATATACGAAACGCATAAAAAAACTCTCCTTCTCTCCCTCGCTGAACACACCCCTTTTCTCAATTTCGGGTGCAAAGTTACGAATTATTTCGATAAGTTGTAACTTTAAGAATGCCAAAAATTAAGAAATATCAACTATTTTAGGTAGGTATAAGGACAAAATTTGTGTCATAGATTTGTACTTTGATTGAATGTTAGAATGTTGTTTACCTCTACAAATACTGCGTAAATTGTTGTATATTAGTAGTTTGGGTGAAATTGTACATCTATTTACCCTCTACTTATCCTCTACTTATCCTCTACTAAACCTCTACCAAACCTCTACTATGTCTTTATAGTAAAGTAGGTAACAATTATTCCCACCTTGGGAATGAAATGTTCCCAGCCTGGGAATAAAACATTCCCACCTTGGGAATAAATACTGAGCTAGAGGCTTTATGACCTGAAGGGAATAAGGGGCACTTATTGACAAATAAGGCACATCCTTATTGCAGAATAAGGTGCCCTTATTGCTGGACAAGGAATGCTTATTCAGTTTGTAGAGATATAGTAGAGGTTTAGTAGAACTTTAGTAGAAGTAAAGTAGAGGTAAAAATCTAATGAAAAACTTGCAAATACCAAGTAAAATCAGTATATTTGCAGGCAGTTTGTGATTATTTAGTAGAGGTAGAACTAAAAATAATGATTATATGAAAGTAAGTTTATTAAAAATATCGCGAAAGAAAGAGGTCATTAAGCGCGTAGAATTAAGGGAGATTGCAAAGATGATCCGTGAGAATCCTGAAAAAGACAAAGTGTTCGATCTTCGCTTGAACTATCAGTTCTATAAGTCCCAGAGGTTGCCTGACGGACAGATTACCCTTGATGACTCGAAGCATACGGTGAACCTGCCTCGTCTGCTCTTTGCCGCAGAATGCATGAACTATAAGGAGATGCAGAAAGGGCTGAAGTACAACGGACTAGTGGTGGTCGAGGTGAACGGACTGAAGACGTATGAAGACGCTGTGACTATTAGGAACCAGGCTGCGAGGATGGATGAGACGGTGATGGCTTTCCTGGGGGCATCGGGCATGAGTGTGAAAATCGTCTGTCGGGGCGAACTGTTTGTGACATCCCCCAACCCCTCCGAAGGAGAGGAGAAGCTGCCTACGAAGGAAGAGGAGATGCGACAGTTTCATAAGAACCTGTATGAAACGGCTCGAAGGGCCTATCAGAATCAGTTTGGTCTGGATATTGAGTATCTGGAACCTACACTGGAGCGGACTGTCTATCTGAGCGCTGATCCTGAGATGTATTTCAACCCTGATGCGCGCCCCTTCAAGGCCGATTGCGAGAAACACGTCCAGCCGGAGCCGGCACCTATCTCATGGGAGAGCGACATGCTGATGCCTGGCCGCACCATCACGCGTACCTATCATTTCAACTGGGTATTTATCCTACGCGAGGTGCTGGGCCAATACTTTGATTTGCCCGACGAGGACCGTCAGATGCAGTTGTTGCAGCAGATAGCCCGCAAGTCGCTCGAGCAGGGCATACCGCTCTCTCATGCCCAGGGTATGACGCTGGAGTATCCGCTGTTCCACAACGACCCAGAGCTCGTAAAGAGCGTCTTTTCTACCGCCTACGAAATCCCCCTCATGGAGGACTACCGCAAGAAACATAAGATGATACCGCTGAAGAGCGTGCCTCAGGAGACGCTGCAGACGATGCGGACGGAAATCTTCCTGACTGCTAACTACGACATGCGCAAGAACCTGATGACGGGCGTGGCAGAGTATCGCATGAAATACTCTGAGGATCAGGCGTTTAAACCGCTGACAGAGGAGGTGCGCAACGACATGACCATCGAGGCTCGGGAGCAGGGACTGAAGTCGTGGGATCAGGATGTGAACCGATTCATCGACTCCACCCGTATTGAACAGTACGACCCGGTGAACACCTGGCTCGACAAACTGCCGACATGGGACGGATACGACTATATCTCTGACCTCGCCAAGCGCGTGCCAACAGATCAGCCTCATTGGGAGAAGTATCTCAAGTACTGGCTCGTGGGTATGGTGGCACAATGGCGCGAGAGCGATAAGCAGTTGACTGGCAATGCGTTGACGCCGTTGCTGATAGGCCGTCAGGGTTGTGGAAAGACACGTTTCTGCAAAATCTTGCTGCCTCCAGAACTGCGCGAATACTACAACGACAAGCTGAACTTCAAGAACGAGTTCGACCTGAACATCGCCCTCACTTCGTTCGCGCTCATCAATATCGACGAGTTGATTGTGCTGAAGTACCTGTTGTCGTCGAGCGATGTGAAGTTCCGTCCGCCTTACGGCAAGACCATCAAGCAGTACAGGCGCTATACCTCGTTCATCGGAACCACCAATCAGTTGCAACCGCTGGTTGATCCTACTGGCTCCCGCCGATTCGTCTGCGTGGGCATTCCTGCTGGCAAGAACATCGACTTCACAGACAATCTGAACCATCGCCAGCTCTATGCTCAGGCCTTGCATCTGTTTAATAATGGGGAACGGTTCTGGCTGGAGGATGACGAGATACAGACGCTGATTGAAGAGAACGTGCCATACCAGCGGACCGTCGATTTGGTGGAGATGATCAACGAGACCTTCCGCAAGCCGAAAGACGGCGAGGGCCGTTGGTGGCGGACCTCAGAGATTCTTGAGACTTTTGCCAGCCGCTATGCCTACTTCGATGCGAAAAGGGCGACACCCACTGTCTTGGGCAAGTCGATGAATAACTATCGTTTCGGCTTCAAGCATCGCATGGTGAACGGCTGTTCGGAATACTGGCTCTGCGAGAAATGAATCAGCAATGACACAAGACGAACGATGGATGGAGCAATATAAAGAGGTGATTGATTTCATTGAAACCAATCATCGGAATCCATCTAAGCATAGGATTGAGGAACATGATTGCCTTAATTGGCTAAAGGCAAATCG
>OMXO01000136.1 GCA_900315035.1 uncultured Prevotella sp. | reverse complement strand
CTTCACAGGGATGTCGAGGATGATACCGCTGATGGTAGAGCGGATGAGGGTAGAAGAAGCAGAGGCATTCGACTTCGACACACCGTCGCGCACCACCTGGAGAGCATCTTCTGCAGCCACTTTCTCGTGCTTAGCCTGATCGAGCGCCTGCTTGCTCTTGTCGTACTCATCGGCAGAGACAAGTTTCTGATTATAGAGGTTCTCCTCGCGCTGGAAGTTGACCTGAGCCTGCTTCAGGTTAATCTCAGCCAGGCGCACACGCATCTCGGCCGAACTGAGTTGATTCATATCGGGAATCACCTTCACCTTGGCAATCACGTCACCAGCGTTCACACGGTCGCCAGGCTCTTTGTAAAGTTCTGATATGATACCAGAAATCTGCGGCTTGACGTTCACCTCGTTGCGAGGCTCAATCTTACCTGTAATGATCGTTGTTTTCTGGATACTATCCAGTTGCGGTGTAAATTCGTTATAGACCACTTCCTTAGGCTGACTCTTCTGCCACAGGAAAACGAATGTCCCGATGAAAATCAGCGCGATAATCGCTGCGATAATCAATTTGCTGTACTTCTTCATAATTATTTCAATTTTTACATTTTTGCATTTTTACATTTTTACATTACTCCTACTCATCGCGCATCGCATCCACCGGTTTGATGCTCATAGCACGGGCAGCAGGCGCGAGACCAGCCAGCACACCTAACGAGCTGACCACGACAGCACAGAAGATAGCCGTCCAGAAACTGACCTGGAAATGCGTCTCGACAATGCCGTCTTCTGTATTGCCTAACTCCAGCATCTGCAGTACCAGCACACCGAACAGGATGCCGCTCATACCCGCCACCAGCGTCAACAAGATACTCTCGGAGATAATCTGCGACAAGATCATCTTGGGCGTAGCGCCGATAGCGCGGCGGATGCCAATCTCGGTAGTGCGCTCACGGACGGTGACCATCATGATGTTCGACACACCGATGGCACCTGCCAAGAGGGTTCCCAGACCAACCAGCCAAATGAGGAAATTCACACCCTTAAACAAATTGTCGAGCAGTTGGAACAGCACCTCGGTATTAAACACCATCGCGCCTTGTTCGTCAGTAGGATCTACATAGTGAGCCCTAGCCACCGTCTCGCGAAGGCGATCGGTAATATCCGACATCACCACACCCTTTCTGGCCGTCACGGCGATGAGGTCGATCTGCTGTCCACGATTATAGGCCTGCTGCACCATCGTGAAGGGCAACGTCACCATCTCCTCGCTTGAGCCGTTGATGGAGATACTGCTGGTATTGTAGTCAACGCCTACCACTTGATAGTAGGTGGAGTCGATACGGATAGACTTTCCGCAGGGATTACCTCCTCCCTTAAACAGATCTTTGTAGATTTTCTTCCCCAGCACACAGACTTTCCTATGATGCTTGAGGTCCATATCGTTGATGTATCGGCCATAATACATCTTAGGCCCGACCACATCTGCATATTCAGGAGTCACTCCCTGGACGTTAATCGACACCTTACGGTCTTCGTGGTAGGCTGTGCCTGATGCATTCCACGGCATAAACACCACAGGGGCTATCACATCAAGTTCAGGAACACGCTGGCGCAGACGTTCAACATCCTTCAGATCCATCGACCACCAACGGCCTTTTCGGAATCCCTTGTAGGCCTTACTGGTTCGTTGAGACCACACAAATGCAGAGTTAGTGGCAAAACCGTCAAAATTCTTATTGAGCATCTCCTTCATGCCCTGTCCGCCCCCGATGAGTGACACCAGCATAAATACGCCCCAGAACACGCCGAAGCCCGTCAGGAACGAACGCGACTTGTTACGCGTCAACGTATCGAGGATTTCTCTATATGTATCAACATCAAATCTCATATTCTTCTTCGTTGCTTTCTAATTATATCATCAATCAGCGCGAAGCGCCTCAATAGGCCGAATGCGGCTGGCCTTGAAAGCAGGGATCAGTCCCGCAAAGGTGCCGGCAATAATCATCACCATCGTAGCCTCCATACACACATCGAGGCCAACGGTAGGATCAACAAACATCGTAGCTTTGAAGACGCCTGTGTCGATGGTTTCGTGGCCCAGTGTGGCATCCATATATTCGTTGGCAAAAATACCCAGCAGCATGCCGATATAGCCAAAGAACGTCGTGATAATCACACTTTCAATAATAATCAGTTTCAAGATACTCCAAGGCTTGGCACCAATAGCCTTGCGGATACCAAACTCGTGGGTGCGCTCTTTGACGGTAATCAGCATGATGTTCGACACGCCGACAATGCCAGAGAGCAACGTGAAAAGTCCAACCACCCAGAGCGCTGTTCGGATGATGCCGATGCCCGTCTGCATCTGCAGATTCTGCGTGAAACGGTTCCAGAGCCAAATGGCGCTCTCATCTTCAGGATGTGCCTGATGGTTGGCATTCATTCGTTGGCGATATTCCTTTTCGAAAGCCTCATTGGCAGCCTCTGTGGGTAGTCCGTGGAAGGTAAACTCGATGCGCCCGGCATCATCAGTATTAGCACCATAGATGCGCTTGATGGCCGTGTAAGAGGAGAAGGCGTCCGCTCTACCATTCTCGTTCTCCTTATAGATGCCCACTACCTTGAAGGCAAAATTACCTACGTTCACGTATTGCCCAACAAGCCGTGAAATATCCTGCTGTTTGTCGCTATTTGCATTGAGGAGTTCTTTGGCCTGCTTGTTACTCACAATAATAACCTTACGGCTTTCCTTGATATCGTTATCGTTAATGAAACGCCCCAAAATAATTTCCACTTTGTCTATTTTGATGTGGTTGGGATAGACGCCGGCAAGCGAAGGGGTGATATACTGTTGTCCAAGGCTGATGGTGGCTCCTGTACGATACTGAGCCCCCACTTCATCGATATTCTCCTTGAACTCTGAATCGGTAGTACTGATGTCGCGCGTCTGAAGCCTGATCGAGCGTCCCTCCTTCATACCCTGATAAGGTTTTGAAGTCTCACCGCCGAAAACCACCATCGACGATGCCAGGAA
>OMXO01000003.1 GCA_900315035.1 uncultured Prevotella sp. | reverse complement strand
TGCCTATCGATAAGATCATCGGCAAGGTGTATCCGCTGTTTGCCTTCTCGCTGTTGTTCATGGCAGGTGCGCTGATGGTATGGCTCTTCTTGCACTGGCCCACCATCCCTGAGGTCTGGACTAACCTCTACAACATGGGTACGGCCATGCATCCCGATAAGTTCGCCGACAGCATATTCCCGGCTCTGTTCATCACCATCGCCTGTGGTGCTATCTCTGGTTTCCACGGTACGCAGAGTCCGCTGATGGCGCGTTGTGTGAAGAGTGAGAAGATGGGCCGCCCCATTTTCTATGGAGCTATGATTACGGAAGGTATCGTGGCACTGATCTGGGCGTCGGTGGCATCCTGGTTCTTCTATGGCAACCCAGCACCAGGTTATGAGTTGATAGAGGGTGCCACGAAGGGCTTCCAGACTTCTGCGCCTGCAGTGGTGAATTTCGTCTGTAACGAATGGCTGGGTGTGGCTGGTGCCGTGCTGGCCATGCTGGGTGTGGTGGCAGCCCCGATCACGTCGGGTGATACGGCTTTCCGTTCTGCCCGTCTGATTGTGGCCGAGTGGCTGAAGCTCGACCAGCGCCCCATTCCGAAGCGTCTCCTCATCTGCGTGCCGCTGTTTGCCATTTCTATCGGTATGCTCGTCTGGCAGATAGAGAATCCTGACGGCTTCAACACCATCTGGCAGTATTTTGGCTTCTCGAATCAGGCTCTCAGCGTGTTTACGCTTTGGGCCGCCACCGTCTATCTCGTACGCGAGAAGAAGACTTTCTGGATCACGCTGATCCCGGCGCTTTTCATGACGACGGTGTGCTCGACGTTCTTCTTCGTCTCGAAGCAGATGCTCCATCTCCCGGAGTCGGTAGGCTATCCCCTCGGTGGTGTTTGCCTGGTAGTGGCTATCGTGTGGTTCTGCATCTGGTATAGGAAAGAAACAAAACAACAATAAATCAAACCAAAAAAGAATTATGAAAAAAGTATTCATGTCAATGATCGTCCTGATGATGACGATGAGTGTTAATGCACAGAAATATCTCAATGATAGCGGTACACCGTTCGAAGAGGGTAAGTTCTACGTAGGTGCTTCATTCTCTGGTCTGGGTGTGAACTACAGCAAGGCTACAGACTGGACACTGGGCTTGGAGGCCAAGGGCGGTTACCTGTTCCTTGACAATTGGATGCTGGTAGGTGTATTTGACTATGTCAACAGATCCAACGGTTCTGCCATCGGTGTGAATATAGGTGCCGGTGCTCGCTATTATTTTGATCAGATTGGTATCTATACCGGTATTACTGCCAAGTATTCGCATGACAAAATCAGCGGTGAGAAGGGCTATGACGACTTCAAGCCTGAGATTTATGCGGGCTATGCCTTCTTCCTTGGCCGCCATGTTACTATCGAACCAGAACTCTACTACGAGCATAGTTTCCACAATACAGACTATTCTGGCTTTGGACTGAGATTGGGCTTTGGCTACTTCTTTTAATTGACTTGTGCGAAGTAAAAAACGAGAACAGAAAATATTATGTTAAGTGTTGACGAATTGGTAGACAGACTGATTGATCTGTCATTTGCCGAAGACATCGGTGACGGTGACCATACCACTTTATGCTGTATTCCAGAGGACGCGATGGGGAAGTCCCATCTGCTTATCAAGGAGGATGGTATCCTCGCTGGTATGGAGATTGCCAAGGAGGTGTTCCGTCGTTTCGATCCTACTATGCAGGTGGAGGTACTTATGGGCGACGGCACACGTGTGAAGAAGGGTGACATTGCTATGGTTGTCACTGGTAAGATACGCTCTCTGCTACAGACGGAGCGTCTGATGCTGAATATCATGCAGCGCATGAGCGGCATTGCCACTATGACGGATAAGTATGTGCAGCGACTGAAGGGTACGAAGACCCGTGTGCTCGATACACGTAAGACGACTCCGGGCATGCGTATGCTCGAGAAGCAGGCCGTGAAAATCGGCGGTGGATGCAATCATCGTATCGGACTCTTCGATATGATCCTGTTGAAGGACAATCACGTTGATTTTGCTGGTGGTATTACCAATGCCATCGACCGTTGCCATAAGTACTTGAAGGAAAAAAATCTCGATTTGAAAATTGAGATTGAGGTACGTTCCTTCGATGAGTTGCAGCAGGTGCTCGACCATGGTGGTGTGGACCGTATCATGCTTGACAATTTTAGCGTGCCCGACACGAAAAAAGCAGTTGACATCATTGATGGACGTGTGGAGACGGAGTCGAGTGGGGGCATCACATATGATACCATTCGCGACTATGCCGAACAGGGCGTGGATTTTATTTCCGTAGGCGCACTCACGCACTCTGTGAAGGGACTCGATATGTCGTTTAAAGCCTGCGAGTGAAGAATTGAAAGGTTGAAAGATTTAAGAATTGAAATAATGATGAAGAGATTAATGTTCATTGGGGTGCTGACAGGTATCCTCTTACCTCTAACCTCTATCCTCTCACCTCTTAATGCTTGCACGAACTTCATTGTGGGTAAGAAGGCCTCTTCCGACGGTTCGGTGTTCGTTACCTACAATGCAGACTCCTATGGTGCCTTTATGCCCCTCTACCATTATCCTGCCGCTACTCACCAGCCTGGGGAGATGCGCAAGGTGTATGAGTGGGACACCAATAAGTATCTCGGTGAGATTGCCGAGGCACCGCAGACCTATAACGTCATCGGAAATGCCAATGAGTGGCAGGTGACTATTGGTGAGACTACTTTCGGTGGTCGCGAGGAGATGGCCGATTCTACAGGTATCATCGACTATGGTTCACTCATTTATATCGCCCTACAGCGTTCAAAGTCAGCCCGTGAGGCTCTGCGCGTAATGACCTCGCTCGTGGAACAATACGGCTATTACTCTGAAGGTGAGACGTTTTCGGTGGCTGACAAAGACGAGGCTTGGATGTTGGAGATGATGGGCTGCGGTCCTGATCGCACGAAGTCGAAGGAACGCACCGTATGGGTGGCTGTACGCATCCCTGATGATGCAATTGCCGCGCACGCAAACCAGAGCCGAATCACGAAATTTCTTGATGGCCGCTATGCCCGTGTAAAGATGACCGACCTGTTCAGTAAGAAGTATGCACTCACAGCCAAGAAGCCCATTACCAATCTGATGGTATGCTCCGACAATGTCGTAAGCTATGCCCGCACAATGGGCTGGTTTGAGGGAAAGGATGCTGATTTCTCATATAATGGTGTCTATGCTGCTCCTGATTTCTCAGGTCGTCGTTATTGTGAGGCGCGGGTGTGGAGTTTCTTCAATCGCTTTAGTGATGACTTCACAGCCTATGTACCCTATGCTGCAGGTATAGAGAAAGATGCCAAGGAGATGCCTTTATGGATTATCCCCAATAAGAAAGTGTCGCTGCAGGATCTGCGCAACGCTATGCGTGACCACTATGAGGGTACGCCTTTTGCTCTTGACTCCGACATTGGTGGCGGTATCTACCAGATGCCTTATCGCCCGTCTCCTCTTTCTTTTAAGATTGATGGTCAAGAGTATTACAATGAACGTCCCATCTCTACTCAGCAAACAGCTTGGTCGTTTATCTCACAGATGCGTAGCTTCATGCCTCGTGAGGTCGGTGGCTGCTTCTGGTTTGGCAACGATGATGGCAACATGGTGGCTTATACACCAATGTATGCCTCAATTACCCGTATACCCAAGTGCTTCTCTGGTGAGGGCGTTGACGACGTGACATTCTCGATGGACAATGCCTTCTGGGTGTGCAACTGGGTTTCTAATATGGTATATCCTCGTTACTCGCAGATGTTTCCGTCACTTTTAGAGGTGCGCGACTCGCTCGACGCTTCATACGACCGTTTGCAGCCTGAGATTGAAGCTAAAGCCCTTGGATTGCCTGAGGCTAAGCGAGTTGCTTTCTTGACGGACTATAGTTGTCAGAAAGGGCAAGAAATGATAGCCCGCTGGCAGAAACTCGCCTTCTTCCTGATAGTTAAGTATAATGATATGGTGGTGAAGCCTACCGATAAGAACGGTATGTTTGAGCGCAGTCCTTATGGCCACGGTGCACGTGTAGTGCGCCCGGGATTTCCAGAAAAGTATGCCCGTAACTTGCAAAAACAGACGGGTGAGAAATTCCGAGTGCCGGAGAAATAATGCGCTGAACGTCGGTTAACGCAGATAAGGATTGTACTGGAGTTCGGTGGCAAGGGTGGTCTTTGGACCATGGCCGCAGTAGAGAATCGTCTCAGCAGGCAGTTTGGCAATCACTTCTTTCAAACTTGATATCATGTCACTATAATTGCCACCAGGGAAATCGGTACGACCAATACTCATTTTAAAGATGGTGTCGCCTGTAAAGGCTATACCATCTTTTTTGCAATAAAAAGTGACACCACCAGGCGTATGGCCAGGGGTCTTGAGCACTTCGAGTTCATGAGATCCGAAACGTATGGTTTCACCATTAGTGAAGAATCGCCCTACTGGTGGGTACTTACGATGGAGCGGGGCACCAATCATATCCATAAACTGTCCGGGAAGATCGCTTATAAGATGATTGTCATCGGCTGACACCTCAACGAGCAGGCCATAGTTCTCATAAATGAAATCGATGCCGTAATTGTGGTCGAAATGACCATGAGTAGCCAGCAGGTGGACAGGTTTTAATCCGTTGTCATCAATATACTGGAGAATAGCAGCTTTCTCTTCCTTGAAGAAAGCACCGCAGTCGATAATGACGCACTCGAGACTCTCGTCGCTCACCACATAAGTGTTTTCAGAGAGATGATTGAATATGAAAGACTTAACGTTAATCATAAATTTTATGTCTTTAAAATGGCAGATATATTACATGTTTCTCGCGGAACCATTCTTCGTCGAAGAAACGGCTGATATCTGTCAATTCCACAATTTTATGGAAAGGCCTCATCTCTTCTTGGAGATTACCGCCTTTGAGACAGATGATTCCATTTGGCAGGGCGTTACGTTGTTCTTTGGAAATGTTTTTGCGTACTATCTTCACTAAGTCGGGCAGAGGCATGACAGCACGAGAAACAATGAAATCATAGAGTCCCTTTTCTTCCTCACCGCGCATATGGATGGGCGAGCAGTTCTTCAGTCCTATGGAATTAGCTACTTCCTGGGCAACGCGAATCTTTTTGCCCGTGCCATCGATGAGACGAAAGGTACATTCGGGGAAAAGGATGGCAAGGGGAATCCCCGGAAATCCACCGCCCGTACCAAAGTCGAGGATATGAGTGCCAGCCCTGAACTGGATAACGCGAGCAATAGCCAAAGAGTGGAGTACATGGTGTTCGTAGAGACTGTCGATGTCTTTGCGCGAAATAACATTGATTTTCGCGTTCCAATCGCGATAGAGTGTATCGAGCTGTTCAAACTGCTGCAGCTGGAGATCTGTTAGGTCTGGGAAATATTTCCTTATAATTTCTACTGCCATAAATCAAGATTAATATTCGAATGAATTTTTGAGTATCTTACTGAGGTCGCTATAAGGAATGATAAGTTCGATAGAGCCGACAGAACGTGGTGCAATCTCATAAGGATTATATACAAAAGTTATAGTTGATTCGCCTAGGATGAAATTCTCAGAGGGGAAAATGTCTTGGGAAAAGAGATAGCCTTTCTCGTGAAGAGCACGGAGCGACTTGCAACCAGTTTTGGCCTTTAAGGCGTCGAGCAAAATCTTCTTCAGAGATTCTTCAAAACCCGAAGCAAAGATATCATTGAGTGTAAACTGTCTGCCTGTTTTGGCATCGAAGTTCATAGTGAGCAGTTGGTTAATACCGTGAGAACCACCTTCGTAATAGTCTATGGTGGCAAGATAGACCACTGAATTCTTCAAACCTTTCTGGGTGGTGGCATCAATGATATAGTGGTATTCATACCACGAACGTTTTGTTGTGTCCGCTCTATCCTGATTATAGAGAGGAAGCATGGTCTTCATATAGGTATCGGTATAACTTTCTACAAATTTGTGGGCTGCCACTTTTACATCTCTCTCACCATAAGGGTCGAGCAGTCGCTTGATGACAGCATCGTTGATAAGCTCACCACGATGACCTGCAGCGGCAATAACTTGGGGAATATTAACATGGACACTACAACGGGGAGAGCGGTTGTCGTTAGACAAGATAACAACCTTGTCTGCAGTGACATCTTCGAAGGTGAGGTCACTGTCATCGCTATGTGCGCATGCTGTAAATATAATGAGGGTTAAGGCAGTAATGATTTTATTCATTTTTTAGCGTGAGTCATGAATTTGCGGCAAAATTACACTAATTTAGTTAAAATTGCAAATTTCTCACGAAAAAATACTAATTTTGCCCCCAAAATTCAAAGAAATGAAGCAGAAAGTACTGAAAGCAGCCCTTTTTGACCTAGACGGTGTGGTATTTGACACAGAACCGCAATATACGCTTTTCTGGAGTGCTATATGTCGCCAATATCATCCAGAGCATCCTGGACTTGAACAAGAAATCAAAGGTTCGACGCTTACACAAATCTACGACTGCTGGTTCAGCGGAAATTTGAAGAAGGAGCGTCCTGAGGTAACAAAGCGGCTTGATGCCTACGAACAACAGATGCATTATGATTATATTGCCGGGTTTGAGAAACTAATAAGTGATCTGCAAATCCACGGGGTGAAAACGGCAGTAGTGACAAGTTCGAATTTGCCGAAGATGGAGAGTGTCTATCGTTATCAGCCAGCATTTAAACAATTGTTTGATGCGATACTTACCTCTGAGGATTTTGATAAAAGTAAGCCTGATCCCGATTGTTACCAGAAGGCAGCTGCGAGATTAGGGGTAGATAAAGACGAGTGTCTTGTTTTTGAGGACAGTATCAATGGTCTGCGCTCAGGGCGTGCTGCAGGTATGAAAGTGGTAGGACTTGCTACTACGAATATAGTTGAGGTCATAGCCCCACTCTCAGATATCCAGATAATCGATTATAGGGATACCGACTACGAGCGGCTGAATTCGTTGCTTTCAGACTAAGAATAGTTTCTATGAATTCTCAAAATACTCCTGTACATATACGGTTATGGCATCATGATTTCTGGCGGATGGCAGTGGCTAACTTGCTGTTGACGATGGCGGTGTATATGTTGATTCCGACGATGCCGATATGGCTGACGAAACAGCAGGGCTTCAGTAACCTAGAAACAGGTGTAGCGATGGGAGCCTATGGCGTTGGACTGTTTGTGCTCGGTGCATTTGTGTCGTTTTTAGTGCAGCGCTTTCGTCGTAATCTGGTATGCATTTGGTCTGCAGCTGCTATGGCAGCGCTTGTAGGTGTGTCTTACTACTTGGATGTGCAATTATGTAGAAAGTATGAATTTTATTGGATGGTGCTTCAGCGCTTTACTTTCGGTTCCCTCTTCGGCTTGGCACAGATGGTGTTAACGAGCACACTGATTATTGATACGTGCGAGAGTTACCAACGAACAGAGGCTAACCATTCGGCAGCGTGGTTCGGTCGTTTCGCATTGTCCCTAGGTCCCTTAACAGGATTGTTATTGATGCGCTATATCGGTTTTCAGGCAGTATGGCTTACGACTGTTGGTTTGATTGTGGTGGCTGTGGTTTTGATTAGACTGGTGCATTTCCCCTTCAGGACACCAGAGGACGATGTACAGATGATTGGTCTCGATCGTTTTTTCCTTCCTCATGGATTCCCTCTATTTATAAACTTGCAATTGATTATGTTGGCTGTGGGGTTATTACTTTCGCTGCCGTTTTCGGAGCATTTCTACGCGATGATGATGGTAGGATTTCTGTTGGCCTTATTGGCTCAGCGTTTCGTGTTTGTGGATGCGGAGGTAAAGAGTGAGGTTGTCACAGGACTGATAGTCATCAATGCAGCATTGCTAATGTTGCTGACACGAACGCAACAGATTGTAGCCTATGCAGCCCCCATTTTTGTGGGATTCGGTCTTGGTGTGATTGGTTCACGGTTCCTATTATTTTTTATTAAACTAAGTCGTCACTGCCAGCGCGGTACATCACAGAGCACATTTATGTTAGGCTGGGAGAGTGGTATCGCTTGGGGCCTCGGGCTGGGAATCGCCCTGTTTAATGGGCATTCCCAAGAACTCTTGCTGACAGCATTAACACTGACCATAACATCACTCGTTATGTATAACTATACACATAACTGGTTCGCGAAGCATAAGAACCGTTAATCATTAAGATTGGCAGATTGCAGCGTAAGGACAATTGCGGCAGCGATCATCATCGTTAGTCGGTGAGAAGGCAAGGTCAATGTTAAAGATTTCGCGAATTGTTTCTTGAAGTAGCTGCATAAACCTTTCCGATTCATTTGCGATATCGGAGACAGGTTTCTTGCCGAGTTTTAGTGTGGGGTCATAGCCATCGGCACCTGTATGTTGTATAAAAAGCAGTGCGGGAGATACGGGCGATGATGACTCCTGACGTACAATATGGCTATAAAGAAAAGCTTGCAGGTAGTAGTCGCTATGATCCTTGATGTTTTCAGGATCGAAGATAGCATCTACATCAGGCAGATCTTTCTGCTTGCGAGCACCTGTCTTGTAATCAATCACCCGAATCAAGTCTTCACCTGTCTCTGGGTTCGTGATACTATCAAGACGGTCGATGATACCACCAATTTTCGTGTTGCCAAATGGTATGCTGACATATTTCTCAAGACCAAGAATGGAGAAAGGCGTTAGTTTGCGATCAACTTCGAGAAGTAGGCGTATGTATTTGATTATCACCTCACGGTTAATGAGTTGGAGACCATCCATCGGTGGCATAGGGCGCAATGGGTCTTTTATCTGGAAGAACTCTGTACGAAAAGCCATATCGACAGCTTGCTCTATCTCTATACCACTCTTGAGTAGTTCGTCGATGGACTGGGTGGTAATGCTATTGTCTGTGAGCTGCTTAAGCTGTTCATATATGGATTGTGCTGCTTTGTGGAAGATGATGCCAAAGGAACGGCTGTCAATGAGATCTTCATCGATGTCGTCGGGCTCTAAAAGTCCACAGACATAGTGATAGAAAAAGCGCAACTGACAACGGAGATATGTGCAAATGGCAGTGGGGCTAATGCCACCATTATCACTGGTAAATCGCTTTTTCAGGGCCTCTATGACAGTCGGTGTCTTTTCGACGGCTATAGGCAATCTGTGCTGTGTCTGCTGATTTGCCTTTAGGCTCAAGTAGGTGATAGGTACTGGACTCTCAACCATGAGTTGGAGCATGAAACGTGACATTTCGCCCGTCTGTCCGTCGTTAGTGGAGTTGTTATAAACGAGTGTTGCATCGTGTGTACGCTGCAACAGCCGATGAAAGTAATGGGCATAGATGCCCACTTTGTGATCTACGGTGGTGAGACCATAGGCTTTACGGATACTATAGGGAATGAACGAAGTATCGTTGACACCGCGTGGCATGTTACCTTCATTGCAGGAAAGTAACAACACATGGTCGAAATCGAGGTTACGCGTTTCGAGGACACCCATAATCTGAATACCCTCTGCAGGCTCTCCGTGGAATGGAATCGTGGTGGATTGAATCAGCTGACTGATAAGGCGTTGCATTGTGATAACATCGATAGTTAGAATCCCGTCGTCTACAAGGTCAGTTACTCGATTCAGCAAGGTGTAGGTACGGAACAAGCTCTCTGTGTCAAGTTGATCCTTTGTTGCCAGATTTTTGGCAATATGCCGAATCAGGGTGAGCAAGGCATGAAGTAGACTGCTATTATCGGTGTAATGCTGATTATCGTAATTCTCGGGAAGTAGATGAGAATAGGGATGGCGTCGCACCTGTTCTAACCAATGTCGGCGGAAAGAGCCTGTCTTCTGTGAGTACCCGTTTATTTGAAGATTGATAAACAGATTTACAAGTGTGGCGGCAGCTGTCAGGCTTAGTGGATAGCCTGTGGTAATATTGACCTTCTCGACTTCTGAAGGCAGACAGTGAATTACTGTTTGAAGCAGTTTCTCATCACAGAGTACAATGGCAGAACGTCGGCCTGCAGCAATACGCTCAGGGGTAAGCCACTGGCTTATATAGCGTGCTTGGATGTTCTCTGTTGGTGCAGATATGTAAGTGAGTTCTTGTGGAGGTTGTTCATCATTATCCTGATAGAAGATCGCTTTACCAGCATGTTCTAAGTTGCTAAAGAGTTGCTGTTCTACCTGTTGCAGGTGGTTGAATCCGATGAAGGCATAAACGTCATAATGGAGTTTGAGATTGTCGTCTTCTACCACTTTCCGGTAGAGGGCACCTTCATAACAGAGTTGTCGGATAGCGAGTCGCTCGTTGAACGTATGATAAATATCACCGATATGACTCCATAGACGTAGGAAACGTTCCTTTAGCTCACTGTTATGATCTTCTGAAAAGTTGCTGAAGAAACGGTGTATCATCTCGCGCTGTTCATCACTGAGATATGAGACATCATCAAGTTCATGGATATCACGGAGATTGGCAAACACACGATCGGCAGGAGCCATGTTCTTATCAAGATCATCGAAATCAGCTAGTAACAACTGGCCCCAACCATAAAAATGATCGAGCGTCTCATCGATGCCCGTACACTCGGTAAAGCATTTGTGGAGTTCACAGACGAGTAAAATGGGATCAGCAACCTTTAAATTGGAGTGGCTGCGGAAGAAATCACTGATAGTGATATATGCTGGGCTCCAGAGAGGTCTCTCTGCGAGGCGCGCTAAGTGTTCGTTGAGGAAGAGCGAGGCGCGCTTATTGGGGAAGACAACAGCAATGCGAGAAAGGTCGGTTCCGTATTTTGAGAGCAGGTCTTCTGCTACGTGTTCAAGAAAACTTTTCATACTTCTTCAATTTGGTTGCTATAGACATACCATAGATATCCGTGAATGTTATGGTGGCCCATGGAAGCCAGCAAGTTCATATATTCTCGTACCTGCTCGGGGTACTCGGGTTTCGGGTGACCGAACTTGAAATCTACAACCACCCAATTTGTGCCGTCTGTCATCACACGGTCTGGGCGACGCTCTTGTACTTCTCCGTTGGCAAGAGAGAGGATGGTACACTCGTTGAAGAGTGTCCAACGATGTGAGAACCAGTCGGCTACACGTGGATTACTTAGACGATTTTGTAACATCAGCGAGATGTGTTTTGGCGTTATCTGGTCATCGTAAAGAATACCATCAAATTGCAACTGTTCCAAAGCATCATCGATATCATCGGCAGTGCGGATGGTCGAGAATATATGATGCAGGATAGAGCCTATCTGGATATAGCTCTGCTGTTGAGCAGCTTCATCATCTGCCTCTTGGGTAAAAGCCTGGCTGCTGTTGCTCTGACGGAAGGACACCTTACTCTCCTGATACTCGAAGGGAACCGACAATGGCGATGATGGTTGGAGGAACGGGTTTGAACTGACAGTTTTTTCATTCTTTTCTGTCTCTTTTACATAGGAACCGAATGTAAATCGGAGAGGCTGTTGGTTGTCTTCCATCCCTTCGAGTGAAGCTTCAGGCAGTTTCTCTACAATGAGAGGTAGGCACTGTTCTATGAGTGCAGAGCGTAAATTTTTGCCCCCTCGCTTACCGATGACATATAGCCCTTGGCAAGCACGGGTAAAAGCGACATAGAGAAGGTTGAGATTATCTACTGTGTTCTGTAAGTGTTCATGTAGATAGTCGGGCTCATAGATTGTGCCCATCATCTGTTTCTGACTATAGTCGATGGGTGCAATAGGAAGTTCATTGAAAGGCGGTTCTGAGGGGGTGCACCAAATGCTGTTACCGCTCTTCTCCAATTGCCAGTCGCAGAACGGGCATATCACGTATTTGTATTCCAGCCCTTTCGACTTATGTATAGAGAGGATACGTACACCGTTAGTTTCATCGCTCTGGATAGTCTTGCTACACAAACTTTCTTCCCATTCTCTTAAAAAACTGTCAATGTCGGCAGTGTTGTCGCTGACGTATTTTGACAGGTAATCGTAGAAGGCAAAGACATAGGCACTCTGTTCGTCGAGCTTTTCGAGTTCGAAAATAGCGTGTAGACGTTCTGTCAGTTCGTATAGGGGAATGGTGTATAGTTCTGTCGTATGTTTGCTGAAGGCCTCGGGCAATAGATTGTCGAGTTCACCGATGTTGAGCAAGAGCCGATCATCAGTGGTATGTTCCTTCAACACGTCGCTATGATAGATTTTTACGAGGGCAGCTTTAGACAGCATATCATCAGGATGACTCAGTAGTCGCAGTGCAAGAATGAGGACATTTACTGCTGATGAGGCATCAAGACGGAACGCCTCGTCGGAGATAATGGCCACCTCTGGCATCTGTTCCATAAAGTAACGGGCGATGGTTGGGATTACAGAATTGACACGTACGAGGATAGCGATGTCTTTCTGAGCTGCCCCCTTCTGCAATAATTGTTCGATGGTATCGGCAGTCAGCTGCAAAGTAGCGTTCTCATATTCTTCCGAGGGTAGAAGTGTAATAACTACTTCGCCCAGTGATTCTTTCCCTTCTTGGACACGTTGCTCTACATCGGCATAGGCGCGTTTCAGTTGCTCTGCTTCAATTTCATTGAGTTCTTTCTGCGCTAAATATTCCAGTTCGACAGCTTTCTGGAAAAAATGATTGTTGAAGGTGATGATATTCCGTTGAGAACGGTAGTTTGTCTGTAGGGTAAGCATCTTAATCTGTTGGGAATTAAACTGCTTCTCTATATCGTTGAGCAGACGCCAGTCACCTGATCTCCAGCGATAGATGCTCTGTTTCACATCGCCCACAATCAAGTTAGAACCACCTTCATGGCTCATAGCTTCGTCAAGCAATACACGGAAATTTTGCCACTGAATAGTGGAAGTGTCTTGGAATTCGTCAATCATCACATGTTCTAACTGAGTACCGATTTTTTCAAAAATAAACGGTGAATCGTTGCCATCGATGAGTGAGTGGAGTAATTGCTGTGTGTCACTTAGCAGAAAACGATTGGCGGTCTGGTTGAGTTGGTGTACCTTTGCCTCGATATTGCCTAAGAGCCGTAACTGGTTCAGATGTCGTAGAGTTAGATCGGCTGATTTATAGATCTTATATTGGCGTGGGCGCTCTTCAACGGCATAGCGCAAGATATCGCCAAGAGTCCCCTCAGCCAATGAATAGATGAGTTCCTTTTTAGGGTTGGTCTTTGTACACCATTTTTCAGGTGCTTCTAGATGATTGGCAACGGTAGTGTTCTCGATGGAGGAGTCGAAGTTTCCATCACGCAATTTATTAAAGAAACTGGAGATGCCTCGGTTCTTTTGAATAAGGTCGTCAGTTGTTAGTCCTTCTGCCTCAAGTGTATCAAAAAAACTTTCTCCAATTTCTTTCATGCGCTCTAAAGCGGATTTACGAAGTTCACGGAGTTGAGCCGTATAGTTGTCGAAGAATCCTTCTTCATTCATTTTTGTCTCTAAGTCTCGACTTACTTCTTTATACTCATCTCTAAAGATGGTACGCCCAAAACGCTTGATTTGTGAGATAATGTTCCAGGACTTATCATCCGAGATATTCTCCATGATATATTTAAGAATCCATTGGAGCATGACATCGGTAGTACTAAGGTCGGCAATGAGTTGATCGACGGCAATTTCTTCTACCTGATAATCGTTGAGTCCGATGCGAAGGTTTGTGGTGAGATCGAGCTCTCGAGCCATATTGCGAAGTACGCTTTGGAAAAAAGTATCGATTGTCTCAACACGGAAATAATTATAGTTATGTAACAGGTTAGCAAGTCCTATGCCAGCCCGTTCACTGATAAGTTCAGGAGGTAATTCTGTCAGTTCTTGGATTTTCTGAATGTAGGAACTGGAGTCTGGGAGTCTTTTCCATATACCATAGAGCTGACTTAGAATACGCATTTTCATCTCCTCTGTGGCCTTGTTTGTAAAGGTAACAGCAAGGATATTGCGATAGCTCAATGGATTCTCTACAATTAATCTGATATATTCAGTAGCCAGGGTGAATGTTTTGCCACTTCCAGCACTGGCCTTATAGACAGTCAGAGGTTTTCTGTTCATGGTTTTACCATCGTTTGAAGAGTTCAAAATCAAAGTTGATACCAATCTTTTCGAAGCGGGAGTTGAAAAAGCTGGCAAATAGTCCCACAGAGATGTAACGATTGGTAAATCCGTAGCCCAATTCGAAATATGGTCTTGTTTTTTCCAATATTACATTGCTAATGTAAAAGCGTTCTTTCTCGATATATTTTCCAAAGTAGGGTAGCCAAGTTGCGAACAGCATGGGCGACTCATATGATACATTGGATCTCATATAATATACTGACTCATTGTAAATGTGGCCATCGAGCAGTTGGAAATTACCGCTCCAGTCGTCATTCCAGCCTTCAGGCAAGTTGTTGTCACGGAAGTTCGCATAGTCCAAGAAGTAATTGTCGCCGCGATTGGTGTAGAAACCATAGCCGACTCTCATGTTCAACAGCCTTAGTCCTGGTATTTTGTGTTTCCATTGAGCATCCATCTCCCAACGCTCATAGCTGACGTTAGAGCTGTTAACGCCCTCTATACTCTTCTCCCAATCGATGGCGATTAAAGGCCCTTTTTGTAGCCAAGGCGAAATCTTCACCCCTACGAAAGTTGCGAAGCTTCGATAGATCTTAGGCATTTCGTATTTCTTCATCGTCCATTCGTCCAAGGCCTTGCGACGGTGGAACACTAATCCCGTTTCCAAGTCTAACCAGTCAATGAGCATGATATTGTTCCTCGCAATGAAGTAGTTGTCTCTGAACTTGTCAGCGTCTGTATTGTCAAAGTTGATAGTATCTCCGAATTCTTCACGGATTTTGTCCATCACCGTTGAATTACTGATACGATCACCGTGTCCATAAACAATTTCTGCATAGCCATTTCGCTTCGGGTTGTAAGTCATACGGAGGGGAGCCGTGAAGTAGAACTGTCTCTGTTTAAAGTTATAACCGAATGTGGGCTCAAAGTTCAGGTAGCGGTGGGGAGAGAAAACAAACTTCGTGTATAGTCTCATCTTGTATGAAAAACCTCTGCTACCACTATATCTGACATAAAGCGGATTAATAATTGGTGTGAGATAGAACTCTGCATTTTCCGACTCTGTAGAAAGTGGCGTCACAAGATTATCTCCCACAGTGTGCCACCAGAAATCACGCCAACGATGACTTTTTTCCTCTGTTAGTGTGTCTTCTTTTATTTCCTCCGCCTCATTTTGTGTCTCTTGTAGCTCTTGGGTTTCATATATTCTGCGGTCACTCTCTGTCAAGGGTATAGGACGAATCGAATCCATCAATGATTTGCTGTTTATGTTCTCAAGACTGTCTGGCAACGCTGTTTTGCAATCATAGTGGGCGTTGAATATGGCTGCGATTCTGTTACCCATGAAACGGAATCTAGCCGCAGTAGATATTGCTTTTGGCATCAATGAACGTGTACCTTCTTCTCCATTCGTAATCTGAGTACGGAAACTGATCATGTCGTACTCTCCGTTAATCAGGGTCTTAATAATACGTCCCGTCTTGGTTTCTACTAATGCAAAACCGTTAACGAGCTGTGTATTATATAGAATCGGACGAAACTCAAGACGGGTGATGTCATTGGTCTGTTGTTTCTGCTTGTAACGATAATATTTACGGTTTACCTTGTTGAATGGAGAGAGCATGTGTCCATCGTATAGTGCGACTTCATAGATGTTCGGTGTTGCATAATCAATCAGTGTTGGCATTGTCTTGCGGTTCTTACGAACAGTTCCTGTGATAATCTGATTATTAATGTCGAAATTGTGTGAGTCTTTAAAAGTAACCTTGTTGTAAGTTTCTCGAATGTATTCTCTTGGATCTTTTGCCAAAGGGTACATATGGGGGATAAGCCAAAGAGTGAGATTACGCTTTTCCACATTGAAGCGGAACTTGGCATAGAAATTTTCTTCCAGACCTTTTATTTCCTTGTCGTGCTCTTGATGATATTGATAAATGCGGTTAAGTATAAGTGAACTGTCCTTCTTGGCAGCAAAGAGATGGTTCGACATGCATAAAAATAGCAGGCCGAAAAGGAAGATCCTGGTTGATAGTTGACAATAGTTCAAAGTCTTGTTTTTAAGTTAATTTCTCTTTTAGGTATTTACCAGTCAGACTTTCCTCGCAGCGGGCAACTTCTTCTGGTGTCCCTGCGATAACGAGTCCACCGCCTTTATCTCCACCGTCAGGACCTAAATCAATGACGTGGTCTGCACATTTGATAACCTCCATATTATGCTCGATAATGAGGATAGAGTGTCCTCGTTCTATAAGGGCATTAAAGGCACCCAACAGTCTGTGGATATCATGAAAGTGAAGACCGGTTGTAGGTTCGTCAAAGATAAAGAGTGTGGGTTCCAGTTTTTCTTGCCCGATAAAGTATGCCAGTTTTACACGTTGATTCTCACCACCAGAAAGAGTAGAAGAACTTTGTCCAAGTTTGATGTAGCCCAGACCTACATCCTCGAGTGACTGCAGACGTTTAGCGATGGTTTTCTCCTGATACTCCCCAAAGAAGGCAATCGCTTCAGATATAGTCATGTTCAACACATCGTCAATATTTTTCCCGTGAAAGTTTACATCGAGGATATCTTTCTTGAATCTTTGCCCGTGACATGCTTCGCATTCGAGAACAAGATCAGCCATAAACTGCATTTCAACAGTGATGACACCAGCACCCTTACATTCTTCACAGCGTCCACCGTCGGCATTAAATGAGAAAAATTGGGAACTGAATCCCATCTGCTGTGACAGAGGCTGTTCGGCATAGAGGTCGCGTATAGAGTCGTAAGCCTTTACATAAGTAGCAGGATTCGAACGTGTTGATTTGCCGATAGGATTCTGATCGACAAACTCTACATGTTTTACGGCATCGATATCACCGCTAAGACCGAGATATTCGCCTGGCGCATCGCATACCTCACCAATATGGCGCTTGAGGGCAGGGTAGAGGATTCCTTTAATAAGACTTGACTTGCCAGAGCCAGAAACACCTGTTACAACAGTCATCACATTCAGTGGTATTTTGACATCGATGCCTCTTAAGTTGTTCATACGAGCCCCTTTGATGTCGATATGACGATTCCAGGGACGACGACTCTTGGGTACAGGGATTTCTTCCTGATGGAGCAGATATTTTACAGTATAACTATGTGGATATTTCTTCAGTGAAGCAGAAGTGATATCTTTGGCATCTCCATCAAAAACTATCTCACCACCTAGTCGGCCAGCATCAGGTCCTACATCAATAAGATGGTCGGCTGCTCGCATAATTTCTTCATCGTGCTCTACCACCACGACCGTGTTACCTATTGCTTTCAGTTCCTTGAGTACGTGTATCAGTCGGTCTGTATCTCTTGAGTGTAGTCCGATGCTAGGTTCATCAAGGATATAAAGTGATCCCACCAACGAACTTCCGAGACTGGTACAAAGGTTTATGCGTTGGCTTTCGCCACCCGAGAGGGTGTTCGACAAACGATTGAGGGTTAGATAACCTAACCCGATGTCAAGAAGGAATTGTAGGCGATTCTTTATTTCCGTCAGCAGACGTTTGCCTACTTCTGTATCATGTTCACTTAATTCCAGTTTATTGAACCATTCCGCAAGTCTCACTACTGGCATCTGCACCAGATCAGTGATACTTCTTCCACCAATCTTCACGTAGCCTGCTTCGGGTTTAAGTCGAGTACCATGACATATCGGACAATTAGTCTTACCTCTATATCGAGCCAGCATCACGCGATATTGTATCTTGTACTGATTCTCCTTCACCATTTGGAAGAATTGGTCAATACAAGGTTTCTCTTTCTTGCTTTTGTCGGAAGGCAGACCATGCCACAACCAGTCTTTCTGCTGTTGTGTCAGATTCATATAAGGCTCGAAGATGGGGAAATTGTCAGTAGCGGCATGACGGATAAACCATTGCTGCCATTCTTTCATCTTCTCACCATGCCAGCATACTACACAACCGTCATATACTGATAATGTAGTATTAGGAATCACAAGTTTCTCATCGATACCGATAATCCGACCAAACCCTTGGCACTCAGGACAAGCGCCTACAGGTGAATTGAATGAGAACATCTGGTCGGATGGTTCTTCAAAGGTTATTCCGTCTGCTTCAAAACGCATTGAGAAATCGTAGCAGATGTTAGATGGTGGGAAAATTAACCTCAACTCTCCGTGTCCTTCGAAGAAAGCGGTCTCTGCAGAGTCCACCAGACGTGCGATAGCATCTTTCGCATCATCTACACTCATACGATCAATCACCAGAAAAATTTCAGTGTCGTCACCTAAGTCGGGATGAGCATCTAAATAATCATCAATACGTATGAAATCACCTTCGACAAAAATTCTGGCATAACCTTGTTGGACATACATCTTTAATTGCTGTGCCATCGTCCGATCCTCATTCAGATGGATAGGCGACATAACCATGAAACGTGTTCCTTTAGAAAACGTCATCACCTTCTGTACAACGTCTTCTGTAGAATGTTTCTTGACTTCCTCTCCACTGATGGGTGAGTATGTATGACCAATGCGGGCAAACAACAATCGCAGATACTCATATATTTCTGTAGTCGTACCAACTGTAGAACGTGGGTTTCTGGAGATGACCTTCTGCTCGATGGCAATAGCAGGCGGGATTCCACGTATGTAGTCGCACTCAGGTTTGTTCATACGCCCAAGAAACTGACGGGCATAGCTCGACAAACTTTCTACATAACGGCGCTGACCTTCGGCATACAATGTGTCGAAGGCCAGAGATGATTTGCCGGAGCCACTGACTCCGGCAATCACTGTAAATGTGTTTCGGGGAATACGAACATCAATATTCTTCAGGTTATTGACTCTTGCCCCTTTAATTTCAATTGAATCGTTCAAATAAAATGTTTAATTACAAATGTTCAATTATAGAATGCTCTTGACGGCCTCAAGCATACCAACACTCTTAATGAGGTCGAGATCCTGCTTGACCATAGCGTTCAGACCAGGAATCTTATTCAGGTCCTCCTGCCAGATAAATTCTGCACCGAGCACACCATCGGCAACCTTCTGTGTATCTCCTGTAGCCCAAAGCTCCTTCAGCAGATCCATAATCTTCTGATCGTCGTTTGGCACAATCTCTACACCGTCCTCGCGCTTACCACCTTTATAATAAGTGATAATAGCAGCCAAGCCGAATACCAAGCCCTTAGGCAGCTCTCCCTTACGGTCAAGATAGGTCTTTACACCAGGCAGGTCACGAGCTTGGAACTTCGGGAATGAGTTCAGCATGATGCTTGTTACCTGATGATCAACGTATGGGTTGTCGAAACGCTCCAGCACATCGCCAGCAAACTTCTCGAGCTCGTCCATAGGAAGATCGAGTGTCTGCATCAGCTCATCGAACTGAACCTTATGGATGTACTTGCCGATAACCTCGTGGTTACATGCATCGCGAACAATATTAACACCACTCAGGAATGCAACAGGACTCAGTACGGTGTGTGGGCCATTCAGCAGTGTTACCTTACGCTTGTGGTATGGCTCTTCTGATGGTACAAAGAGTACGTGCAAACCAGCTTTGTCTGCGGGGAACTCCTTCTCAATCTCCTTTGGAGCCTCAATAACCCATAGGTGGAAGTTCTCGGCCTGTACGACGAGATTGTCGCGATAGCAGATCTTCTCCTGAATGGCTTTGATTTCATTGCGTGGGAATCCTGGAACAATACGGTCAACGAGAGTAGCATAAACACCACAAGCTTCCTCAAACCATTTCTTGAAATCTGCACCAAGGTTCCACAGCTCAATATATTTGTAGATACAATCCTTGAGCACGTGACCATTGAGGAAAATCAACTCACACGGGAAGATGATGAGACCCTTGGTTACATCACCGTTAAATGTCTGATAGCGGCGATACAAGAGCTGAACCAACTTGCCAGGATATGAGCTGGCTGGCGCATCCTCAAGTTTACAAGCAGGATCGAACGCGATACCAGCTTCTGTGGTGTTGGAAATCACAAAACGAATCTCGGGCTGGTCAGCAAGCGCCATGAAGGCAGCATTCTGTGTATAAGGGTTCAGTGCACGGCTGATAACATCAATGCGCTCAAGAGTGTTTACTGGTTTGCCGTTCTCACGACCTTGAAGGTTGACGTGATAAAGACAGTCCTGAGCATTGAGCCAGTCAACCATACCTTTCTCTATAGGCTGTACAACGACAACAGAGCCATTGAAATCGGTTTTCTGGTCCATGTTCCAGATAATCCAATCAACGAAAGCGCGGAGGAAGTTTCCCTCGCCAAACTGAATAACCTTCTCGGGCATCACGCTCTTAGGAGCAAACTGTTTGTTTAGTGGTTTCATTTTTAAATATTGTTTTTAGTGTTACTATGAATTTCCTTTCTGTCATGCGCTTGACCTTTATGAAAGGTAAGCGACTGCAAAGATAGGAAAAAAATCAGAATAATCCAAATCTGAAGTGTCATATAACGTTAAAATCTACGAAAACCTTTGCGCAGGTCATCTGTCAGACACATGATATTCAAAATGCTGATAGTCTTTCATCGTCTTCCAGTCTCCACCCCATGTGAAACCGTATTTTTTGAATAGTTTGTAGCAAAGGTCTCCTTCTGTAATCTTATAACGGAAGTTTTTCTTTCGATCCGCATAAGGTTTACCTGTGGAAGGTTGGACGATCATCGTCCCATCTTTTCGATAGCGCACATAGGGATTGTAGAGTGTGTTGATGTCGATGGCCAGACCTCGGGCGTGATAGGAGAGTTTCTTGGTATCAGGAACGTTGCGATAACAAAAGCAACTTGTGTTGTTTGCTCGCATCTGTCGCTCATCATCGGCATCGTACTCATCTGCCAGTTTAATCTGCTGGATAGGATAGCGATGCTTGTATAGTTCCTGGAAGATAGCCAATAGTTTATCCGCGATTAGTTTGTTGCAGACCAGTTCTCCTTGATGGGATTGCCCATTATCGTCCCAGTGCAACACTTTCAGATATCGGAGATTACTCCTCTGTATATGTGGATTGGGACGATAACTTTTACCTTGCATCTTCTGCCAGACAGCATCAGGAATCTCCTGAGCGGAAAAACCAGAAGAAAAATCTTGGCTATGCACCCCAAGAGTAATACAAAGCCAAGATAGGATTAAAAAATAATATCTCATAGATTATGAAAATGCAACGGTTAAGCCGGCCATCACGATACTGACCATTGACATCAGTTTGATAAGGATGTTCAGCGACGGGCCAGAGGTGTCTTTAAACGGATCGCCTACGGTATCGCCTACAATACAAGCTTTGTGAGCAAATGAGCCTTTGCCGCCAAAGGCACCCTCTTCGATATTCTTCTTGGCATTATCCCAGGCACCACCAGCATTAGCCATGAATACAGCAAGTGTGAATCCTCCTGCCAATCCACCGACGAGCAGACCTAATACTCCTGCTACGCCAAGGATAATACCAACAAGGATAGGAATCAGAATGGCAAGCACTGAAGGGATAATCATCTCGTGCTGGGCTGCGCGGGTTGAGATTTCTACACAGCGACCATAGTCGGGAGTGCCTGTACCTTCAAGAATACCAGCTATCTCACGGAACTGACGACGAACCTCTTGAACCATCTTCTCTGCTGCACGTCCAACGGCCTCCATCGTCATACCACAGAATAAGAAAGCGGCCATTGCACCGATGAATGCTCCTACGATGACGCGTGGATTCATGAGGTTGATTTGGAAGTAGTTCATAAAGTCTGGGATGGTAGCATCAGAAGCAGAGATCACATCACCAGCTACGTTCGTCAAGGTCTGTCCAGCGCGAGCCATCGCAATCTTAATCTCCTCGATATACGAAGCAAGCAGAGCAAGCGCCGTGAGAGCAGCCGAACCGATGGCAAAACCTTTACCTGTTGCTGCTGTGGTGTTACCTAAGGCATCAAGAGCATCGGTACGATGGCGCACCTCTTCGCCTAATCCACACATCTCTGCATTACCGCCTGCATTATCGGCAATAGGTCCATAGGCATCGGTAGCCAGTGTGATACCTAACGTAGAGAGCATTCCTACGGCTGCTATTCCGATACCATAAAGGCCATGAGCCAGTGAGGTCGATGACATCGTGAGATCGAAACCGTTGGCACAGAGATAACTCAACATGATGGCTACACCAATCGTGATAACGGGGATGCAGGTTGAAATCATACCAGTACCGATACCTTTAATAATAACGGTTGCTGCACCCGTCTGTCCTGCTTCAGAGATCTTCTGTGTCGGCTTGTAAGAGTGAGATGTGTAATATTCTGTTGCCTGTCCGATGATAACACCAGCAGCAAGACCTGAAATCACTGAGAAAGAGAGACCGAGCCAGTTATCTATACCCAACAAATATAAGATGGCAAACGAGGCACCTGCAATCAGAATGGCACTGACGTTTGTTCCAACGGAAAGTGAACGAAGCAAATCCTTCATAGTGGCTCCTTCTTTCGTACGGACGAGGAAAATGCCCAACAGTGACAGGAACACACCAACAGCAGCTATCAGCATGGGGGCAATAACAGCCTTCAACTGAATATCAAGACCTGCGACGCCAAAGGCTGCTGCACCGAGAGCTGCAGTTGATAGTACTGAACCGCAATAACTTTCATAGAGGTCGGCACCCATACCAGCCACGTCACCCACGTTGTCACCTACATTATCGGCGATGGTAGCCGGGTTTCGAGGATCATCCTCAGGGATATCTGCTTCCACCTTACCTACGATATCAGCACCTACGTCGGCAGCCTTGGTGTAGATTCCACCGCCTACGCGGGCAAAGAGGGCCTGCGTTGATGCACCCATTCCGAAAGTCAGCATCGTGGTGGTGATAGAGATAAGACCATCGGGATCAAACTTGTTCAGCACGACAAACCAGATGGCGATATCAAGCAATCCCAGTCCAACGACGGTGAGCCCCATCACAGCGCCTGAGCGGAATGCAATCTTAAGACCTGCATTCAGGCTCTCACGTGCAGCATTGGCGGTTCGTGCAGAAGCGTAGGTTGCAGTCTTCATGCCGAAGAATCCTGCCAGACCAGAGAAGAGGCCGCCAGTGAGGAAGGCAAAAGGCACCCAGGGATTCTGGACATTCAGTCCATACGCCATAAAGGCAAAGAGTGCACAGAGCACAACAAACACGATGCACACCACCTTGTACTGTTGCCATAGATAAGCCATTGCACCTTTACGTACATAAAGCGCAATCTCTTTCATTCGGGGTGTACCCTCATCGGCCTTCATCATCTGAGTGAAGAAGAACCACGCCATACCCAACGCCACGATTGAAGCGATGGGAACGAGCCAAAATACTGCAGGGATATTCATATAAAAACAGACTTAATGATTTGTTATTCTTCTACATAATCTATCATGTTGGCGGCTTCGTCGTCGGGGTCTTCACTGCCGAGATCCATCATCGTAGAGTAGTTGTCCTCTGTGATATCCTCGTCATTGGGATCCTCCACTTCGTCGTCGTCTTCATCGTGAGAACTGTAGTTGTCTTCAACCTCGTAATCTTCGTCATCATCGATTTCCTCTTCGTCGGAGTCTTCACTCGACTTGCCTGAGAATTGCATCTTGATTTTCTCTTGTTCGGGCTTGAGCTTGGCAAAGATAGCCTCTACCCAGCCGCCTTTCTCAATCTCGAGTACGTCGAAGCCATCTTCTACCTTCTTGTCATACATACCGCCTTTCTTATGCAGACGGTCTTTGGGTAATGTGGTGGTAGAAATATCAAAACCGCTAACGATAATATCCTGGATGGATTGTGATAATGAGTCCCAACCGCCTCCGAAGTTACGATCAATCACCTCTAACAGCTTCTCTGCGGAGATGTGGCGGATATTCTCATAGGTCAAGTCTGTCACGCGCATGATAGGACGTTTCTTGATGGCCCATGCAAACTTAAGATTCTCGTCAAACTTAATTTGTCCAACTTTGTAGCCACGCTTCTCATAGCTCTTCTTAACCAACAGAATGTCGTCTTTGATCTCTTCAATCATGAAGGCACTCTTGAAGATATCGAGATAATGGTGGATGCTTTCTCGTACCTCTGCATCTTTGGTTGCGGCTTCCCACATTCTGAAGACATCATTTTCCTGAATATCCCACACACTGCTCTTAGTGATCGACTTAATGGATAAAGAAGGATTACTCTCGGGTTGTTGTTGTTGTTTTGTTCTTGCCATAATATTGTTCGTTATTTTTTTGCAAATGTAACGACTTTATTTTTTATTAGCAAGTTTTTGGACAATATTTTTTGTAATTTTCGCATTTTAATGTACCTTTGTGGGCAAAAATGGCACAACCACTGGCTGAAAGACTTCGTCCTCGCACCTTAGACGAGTATATCGGACAAGAACATTTGGTAGGCGAGGGGGCCGTTCTGCGTAAGATGATCGACGCAGGACGTATCTCGTCTTTTATCCTTTGGGGACCTCCTGGAGTAGGTAAGACCACCTTGGCCCAGATTATAGCCCATAAGCTCGAAACGCCCTTTTATACGTTGTCGGCGGTCACCAGTGGTGTCAAGGATGTGCGCGATGTGATAGAGAAAGCCCAGAAGACGCGATTCTTTAACGAGGCTTCACCTATTTTATTTATCGACGAGATTCATCGTTTCTCTAAATCTCAGCAGGATTCACTTCTCGGTGCTGTTGAGAAGGGTATTGTTACTTTGATTGGCGCCACGACAGAGAATCCCTCGTTCGAGGTCATTCGGCCTTTGCTCTCCCGTTGTCAGCTCTATGTCTTGAAGTCTTTGGAAAAAGAAGATCTGCTAAAACTGCTCGATCGCGCTATTCATGAAGACGTCATCCTGAAAGAGAAAAAAATACAATTGAATGAGACGGGCGCTCTTTTAAGGTTTAGTGGAGGGGATGCACGTAAACTACTGAATATCTTGGAATTGGTTGTTGATGCAGAAGAGTCTGATGATATCATTATTACTGATGAAATGGTTGTCAATCGTCTGCAGCAGAACCCCTTGGCATACGATAAAGACGGTGAGATGCACTACGATATTATCTCTGCCTTTATCAAGAGTATTCGTGGTTCCGATCCTGATGCTGCTCTCTATTGGCTGGCTCGTATGATTGAGGGCGGTGAAGACCCTCAGTTTATCGCCCGTCGTCTGGTGATCAGTGCGTCTGAGGATATCGGACTTGCTAATCCCAATGCGCTGCTGTTGGCTAATGCAGCCTTTGATGCTGTGATGAAGATAGGATGGCCAGAAGGTAGGATTCCTTTGGCCGAGGCTACGGTCTATCTGGCTACGTCGCCCAAGAGCAACAGTGCCTATCTTGGTGTTGATGCTGCTCTGGCATTAGTCCGACAAACTGGTAACCAGCCTGTGCCGCTGCCTATCCGTAATGCGCCAACCCAGTTGATGAAGGAACTTGGCTATCATGACGGCTATCAGTATCCTCACGACTTCCCTGGTCATTTCACTCCACAGCAATACCTCCCTGATGCCTTAGTGAATGAGCGTCTCTGGCACGGACAACATAACCCGACAGAGGAGAAGATGTATCAGCGAATGGTGAATTACTGGGGAAAACGATACGAAGACTAATGGAACAAGATGTTATTATCAGAATCATAGAGTTGCTGGGTACCTTTGCCTTCGCCATATCTGGCATCCGGCATGCGGCTGCAAAACAGTTCGACTGGTTTGGTGGCTATGTCTGTGGTGTGGCTGTGGCTATCGGTGGTGGTACGATTCGTGATGTCATGTTAGGTACGACGCCCTTCTGGATGACGACTCCTATATATTTAATATGTACGGGAGTAGCCTTGCTGACTGTTGCCTTCTTTGGCAAATGGATGGAACCTCTGAAAAATGCCTGGTTTGTGTTCGACACACTGGGTTTAGCCCTTTTCACCATCGCTGGTATCCAGAAGAGTCTGGCCTTTGGACAACCTTTCTGGGTAGCCATCATTATGGGTTGTATCACTGGCTCCGCTGGAGGCGTTATCCGTGATGTGCTGCTCAACAATGAGCCTGTGATCTTCCATAAGGAGATCTACGCGATGGCCTGTGTTGTGGGTGGCGTAGCTTATTGGGCTTTGGCAGAGTTCGGCTTTTCTACAGAGATTGCTGCTGTAACCAGCTTCCTTGTCACCTGTATCATCCGCTTCCTGGCGGTGCGCTATCATCTCTCATTACCTGTATTAAACGAAAAATAATAAAACGATTATATCCTTATGCCCGAACAAGACAATAATGTCCGTCGAAGGACGAGAAAGCAACAGCCTGTTGACAATACGTATGGTCATCTTCAGCCTCAGGCGCTGGAGGTGGAGAAAGCAGTGCTGGGTGCCCTGATGATTGATAAAGATGCCTACGCTGTCGTTTGTGAGACCTTGCATCCTGAGAGTTTCTACGAACCGCGTAACCAGATGATCTATCAGGCCATTATGGAACTGAGCCTGGCAGAGAAACCTGTGGATATCCTTACTGTAACGGAGCAGTTGTCGAAGATGGGAACTCTCGACGAAGTGGGCGGCCCTACATATGTCGCAGAACTGAGTTCTCGTGTCGCTTCTTCCGCCAATATCGAGTATCATGCCAACATCGTGGCCCAGAAGTCGCTGGCTCGTCAGCTTATCTCCTTTGCCAGCGTCATCGAGACAAAGGCTTTAGATGAGACCGTCGATGTGGAAGAACTGATGCAGGAAGCTGAAGGCTCGCTCTTTGAACTCTCCCAGCGCAATATGAAGAAAGACTATACGGCTATCGACCCTGTTATCTCTCAGGCTCTGAAGGTTATCCAGGCGGCAGCTGCCAATACCGATGGTCTTACAGGTGTCTCTACCGGATACTATAAACTCGACGATATTACCAGTGGTTGGCAGGCTTCCGACCTTGTGATTATCGCAGGACGTCCTGCCATGGGTAAGACCTCGTTCGCGCTCTCGATGGCGAAGAATATTGCTGCCGACATGCGTGTGCCAATGGCTTTCTTCTCTCTTGAAATGTCTAATGTGCAACTGGTGAACCGACTAATCTCCAACGCCTGCGAGATTCAGGGTTCAAAGATCCTGAACGGACAGTTGCAGCGCGATGAGTGGGAACGACTCGACAAGCGTATCAACAATCTTCTGGGTGCACCGCTCTATGTCGATGATACGCCTGGTCTCTCTGTCTTCGAACTGCGTACCAAGGCTCGTCGCCTGGTGCGTGAACATGATGTGAAACTCATCATGATCGACTATTTGCAGCTGATGAATGCCAACGGTATGCGTTTCAGCAGCCGACAGGAAGAAGTGTCAACGATTTCCCGTTCGCTGAAAGGCTTGGCTAAAGAGCTGAACATCCCTATTCTCGCACTTAGTCAGTTGAATCGTGGTGTTGAGAGTCGTGAAGGCTTGGAGGGTAAGCGCCCGCAACTTTCCGACCTGCGTGAGTCTGGTGCTATCGAGCAGGATGCGGATATGGTGATTTTCGTGCATCGTCCAGAGTATTATCATATCTATCAGGATGATAACGGGCGCGATCTTCATGGAATGGCGCAGATTATCATTGCCAAGCACCGTAAGGGTGCTACGGGTGATGTGCTGCTGACCTTCCGAGGTGAATATACACGATTTGAGAATCCTGAAGACAAGAATATCGGTAATCGTCCGCCCGTAGGAGGTGGTGAGATCATCGGCTCAAAGATCAATGGTGAGAATCCACCAGAGATGCCCGATGGTTACGACCCCTTCGCAGGAGGCTCGATTCCTCCTCCCTCAAACGATGGACCGCTGCCGTTCTAATGAACAGCAGCGGCCTTTTTGATGTATCGTTCCTATTTTCTTATTGATACTTCTGAATCAGGGCGTCGGCCTGAGTGTCGCCTAACGACTTGGCTTTCTCAAGGTTCTTGATACCTTCTGCCTTCTGTCCTTTCAGACATTGGGCCAGTCCGAGAAACAGATAGCCGTCGCTGTTGTTGGCATCAATACCGATACACTCTTGGGCTGTAGCTATCGCACCGTCGTACATACCAACACGGATCTCGAGTGAGGCTTTCTCTGCATAGTAGAGTATCTCCTTGGGATTGATCTGGATAGCCCGATTGATATCGTTGAGTGCCTGCTGGTATAGGCGTCCCTGTATCTCTGTCTGATGACGAATGTAGTAGAAGTTATCGTTCACGGTGGCTGTCATCAACGTCTCATACTCGTTCATGTCGCTGATGGCGTCACGATACTTCCCTGCATTGCGTCGTGCCTCTGCTCGGGCCCAAAGGTAGGGCGCAGCCTCTTTCAGATAGGGCTTGTCGAAGGTCGCGATGGTCGAGTCCATCAGTGCCAGCATGGCGGTAGTGTCTTTCTGCATCTCCTTACAGCGGGCTGCTCCGAAGAAGATGTCTGCACCGCGCAGGTTGGTCTTGGTCAGTTCCTCGAAGATGGCATAGGCTCCGTTGTAGTCTTTCTGTGCAAAACGGATATTGGCCTCCAACTGTCGATAGGTGGGCTGCGGATTACCGTTGTTGGCTGTCTGTATCAGCGAGAGAGCCTTGTCAAGACTCCAGTTGGGATAGGGTTGTGCACTCTGGTAGATTTCCTTATTGTAGATCATGCGTGCATAGGTGAAGTAGGTCTCGTCTTTCTGGTCAGAGTTCTTCAGGGCTGTTTCCATATCTTTCTCTGCAGCAGTGAAATTCCCGTCACCCACTTCCTGTTGAGCCCGATAGATATATCCGTCTGGGGCACTGGGGTATTGCTGGATGAAGTCCTGTATCAGGTTGGCATAAGCTGCAGAGTCCATCTGTGTGGCAGAGAGGTAGAGCACGACGGTAGCCTCCTTCAGGTCGGCGGGCAGTTCCTTCTTGATCTGTGTAAGCTGCAGTGCCGGATCGTTGTAGGTGACACCTGTGACCTTCAGCGAGTCAACGAAGCGCGCACTGATGGCATAGCTCAGCGTATCTTTCTCTGAGGCAGGCTGTTGCATCATGCCGATCACCTCACCAGCATCGTTGAGGAGAGGACAGCTTACCTGACTCTCGCTCATCGTCATCGCTACAGTGTAGTAGGCATAGTCGCCCATAAACGTCTCAGCCTTTCTCACTGGACCGTTCTTCACGTTTTTCGTATCGCGGTAGTTCAGCAGCCAGGCTGTACTGCCTACTGGCGCTGCCGTCTGTGATACGGCTAAGGGCTGTGTCTTGCGGTTGTTGACTCTGAACTTCACCACGTCGTACATGTCGTTGACCCCCAGGATACCAGTTACCTGCCATTCTTTGCCTTGTGCATCGAGGACGACAGCGCGGGCTGCTCCTTTAAAGGGTGTAAAGTTACTCACGGCCTCACCGTTCGTGCCTGTAAAGAAACCATTGCTGCTGGCGATAAGTGAGCCATCGGCAGCGAAAGTCTTCAGGGTGAACACAGACTTTGAGGCATTCTTCGTCCAGCCTGGCTGGGCAAAGGTGGCTACTGCTGATAGCAGCAGACAGCCTATCATCATCATTTTCTTCATAATCTTAATAATTGTTTTGCGTTTTGGATGGCGGCTTCTGTCACATCGCTGCCTGAGAGCATCTGGGCGATTTCCCTGACACGTTCCTCTGGCGAGAGCTCTTTCATGTGACTCGTCGTACCTTGTGCACTGTCTTCTTTCTCCACTTTATAATGGGCACTTCCAAGTGCAGCAATCTGAGGCAGATGGGTGATGCTGATCACCTGGCGCTCGTGCTGTCCCATCTCCTGCATGATCTCTGCCATCTTCTCGGCTATCTTGCCGCTGACGCCTGTATCGATCTCGTCGAAGATGATGGTAGGCAGTTTGACGGCACCGCTGATCATCGCTTTCAGCGAGAGCATCACGCGGGCAATCTCACCGCCTGAGGCCACCTGTGATACTGGCTGGAGTGGGGTAGAGGTGTTGGCACTGAACAGGAAGGCCACCTTGTCTTGTCCGTTGCGACCTAAGGTGTCTGTGGTCAGCTGGATGGAGAAACGCACGTTGGGCATGCCCAGTGGCACGAGTCGCGACTGCATCTCTTTCTCTATCTGGCTGGCAGCCTTTATGCGCTGTTTTGTCAGTGCGTCGGCCTCTTTTTGCGCCTGCTGTCGCAAGGTGTCGAGCTGCTGCTGCAGGTCGGCTAATGCTTCGTCGCTGTTCTCGATATGGCTCAGCTGCCGTTTCAGTTCGTCGCGCTTCTCTATCAGTTCTCTTACTGTCTCTACGTGGTACTTCTTCTCCAGATCGTAGAGTTTGTCGAGTCGGCTGTTGATGCTGTCGAGCTCTGCTGGGTCGAAGTCGATGCGCTCCAGTTCACTGCTGATGTCGCCCGAGATATCTTTCAGTTCGATATAGCTGCTGTCGAGTCGCTCTACCAGTTCGCTGGCTGAGGGCAGTACGCGCTCGATGGTCTTCAGGGCAGAGATGGTGCTTCGCAGACTGCTCACGATGCCGCGATCTTCACCAGAGAGGGCGTTGTCGGCTTCGTAGAGCGCACTTTTGATATCCTCAGCGTGCGACATGGTCTCACTTCTCTGTTCGAGTTCTTCCTGTTCGCCTTCCTCAAGGTTGGCATTCGTCAGTTCGTCGCACTGGAACTGCAGGAAGTCGAGGTTCTGACGGTTCTGCTCGATGCTCTCTCTGAGTGTCTCCAGCTCTTTGCCTACTGTCTGGTATTTGGCATAGGTCTGCTGATACTTGGCCAGCGCTTGCTCGTCTTGTGCGATGATATCTACCACGTTCAACTGGAAGTCCTGCTTGTTGAGCAGCAGGTTCTGGTGCTGTGAGTGGATGTCGATAAGCTGTTCGCCCAACTCTTTCAGCATGGCGAGCTGTACGGGGGTATCGTTGATAAAGGCTCTGCTCTTGCCTGCTGCCGTCAGTTCGCGTCTGACGATGCAGTCAGCGGGGTCATATTCGATGTCATTCTCGCTGAAGAATGCCTCCATCCCATAGCGCGACAGGTCGAAGTGGGCCTCGATCACGCATTTTTCTGCTCCCTGTTTGATGGATTTGGAGTCGGCGCGCTGCCCCAACAGCAGTCCGATAGCACCGAGTATGATGCTCTTTCCTGCTCCAGTTTCTCCTGTAATCACTGAGAAACCCTGATACAGGTCGATATCGAGTTCATCGATCAGTGTGAAGTTCTTGATGTATAGTTTCTTAAGCATATCTTCTTATTGTCTTATTTTGTCCCACGCGGTATTCTGCGAGGCGTTGATACCCATCAGCAGGTCGTAGATGCGCTCTTTCTCCTTCTGCGTGCCCTTGCCCTGGTAGATGTTCACCAGTTCGTCGCGCTTATAGTCGGTCCATATCTGTGGCAGCAGACTGAGCGGCTTGTTCTCGTGGGCTTTCTTCAGTCCGTCCTCGAGGGCTGCTGATATCTGTGTCCGTCCGCGTTCGGCATTGTTGGCCATCTCGTCAAGTCCTTGCCGATAGTAGTCGTACTGCAGTTGGCGGAAGGGTTTCATCGACTCGTCCAGATAATCATTGATGATAGCAAACCGGTTGCGACTGTCCTCAAACGATTTCCAGCCTGGAAACTCCAGATTCTGGGCATTGTTCGTCAGATACATACACTGTTGCAGAATCTCCGTGCCGCCGAGGGGCGCAAAGCTGTCGAGGTCGAGCCCGATGATGAGGTAGGCATAATAGGCTATGAGGGCCGTCAACTGATGGTTCACCATCTCGTCGGTAAAGTTCAACTGGTCGAACTGTGCAAAGTAGAAGTCGAAGTGATCGTCCTTATTATTATATAAGGTGGAAGTGTAGGTTGCCTGATATACTGGGCGGTTAGCCTGTATCAGTGCCGTACACTCGAAACGGTTCTCTTCGCGCACATATTTGTTGACGGTGATGTTCATACTGCACTGTATGCGCTCATGCTTCTGGAATTGTAGCGGCGTCCACTGACGGTCATTGATAAACTGCTCCAGCGTCTGCTTCAGATTGTCGAATACGCTTGTCTCTGTGGTCTCTATCTGCTGGTGGTTGATATTAACCTTAACTTGCAGTTCCTGGGCATAGGCACCAAGAACTGCAAGCCATATCACGCATGTGAGTATCTGTCTTCTGCTCCTCATCCGTTCATCTTTGCCTCACGTAGGCGGATGCGCGTCAGCACCTGTTTGGTGTTATAGGTGAAGTCGCCAGCCAGGATCCAGCTGTAGTAGCCTGGATCGAAATGCAGCACATCAGCCACAGGCAGTCCCTTGTGCTTGCCGAAGTTGAACACCTCCGTCATGCGGGGATTACCGTCTTTGTCGAGGATGGTCTGTCCGTTGCGGTCTTTCATCTCTCCCCAGATGATGCGTCCTGCGAAATCCACGTTATTGTTGGTCTTTGAGAACTCAGCCAGCTGGTCCATATCGTTCTCCAGCACTTTCTCCTCGTCTTCATTGGCTCCTGGTGCATACTTGTCGAGCTCACCCATCAGCACGCGATAGGTAGCCTCAGTGTCCTGGTCGGCACGGTGGGCCTCGAAGTCCTCTTCCATCTTTCGTCCGCAGTAGAACTTATAGGCTGCAGCCAGGTTGCGGCGCTCCATCTTCTTGAAGATGGTACAGGCGTCGATCATGCGGCAGTTGGAGAAGTCGAAGTCGATGCCGGCACGCAGGAACTCCTCTGCCAGCAGGGGAATGTCGAAGTGGTTGGAGTTGAAGCCAGCAAAGTCACAGCCGGTAAACTTCTCAGCGAGTTTCGGCCCCAACTCTTTGAAGGTCGGCTTGTCTTTCACGTCGGCATCCGAGATTCCTGTCAGCTGGGTGATGAAGTCGGGGATTGGCTTCTCGGGATTGACGATCTCGTCGCCACGCTCTTCTTCTCCGTTAGGGTTCACCTTGATATAGGATATCTGGATGACACGATCCTTCACCAGGTCGAGTCCTGTTGTCTCGAGGTCAAAGATGACCAGCGGTTTTTTCAGATTAAGTTTCACGATCTTTCTGCTTTTTTTATGATGGATTAATCGTTAATCAGCATCGGCATCATCAGCATCAGCACATCCTGGTTCTCAGGCTGCTCTGAAGGCAGCACGAGTCCTGCACGGCTGGGGTCGGCCAGCTGGATAATCACCTCCTGACAGTCGAAGTTGCTCAGCACCTCGATGAACGACGAGCCCTTGAATCCGATCGACATGGGCTGTCCGTTATAGTCGCAGCTGATACGCTCAGTAGCGGTCTTCGAGAAGTCGTAGTCCTCAGCGTCGAGCTGCAGTGTGCTGCCTTCCACGTGGAAGCGTATCAGATTGCTCGAGTCGTTGGCAAACGGCTGTACGCGGCGCAGGGCGGCCAGCAGGCCGAGTCGGTCGATGCGCAGCTCGTTGGGGTTAGCCTGTGGAATCACTGAGTTGTAGTTGGGGAAACGGCCTTCAATCAGTCGGCACTGGATGGTACCGTCGCCATAGTTGATCACAGCGTTGCGCTCGTCGAAGCGTATCTCTACGTCGCCACCGTCCTTGCCCAACAGGTTCTTCAGCAGGTTGGCTGGCTTCTTCGGCAGGATAAAGGCAGCGGGCTGGTCGCTCTTGATCGTAAAGATCTTGTTACGCACAAGCTTGTGGCCGTCGCTGGCTACCACTGCAAGGCAGTCGGGTGTCAGGTCGAAGTAGATACCGTTCATCACGGGGCGCAACTCATCCTGTGCTGTAGCAAATATTGTACGGCTGATGTTCTCTGCCAGCATCATGTTTGGGATCATGATGGTCGTCGCATTCTCGCTGACGGGCTGGGTCATGGGGAACTCGTCTGCATTGTCGATAGGCAGATTGAACAGTCCGTTCTGATACGAGATCTTCACGACGGTCTGCTCCTCGTTCACATCGAAGGTGATAGGCTGCTCTGAGAATCCTTTTACGGCTTCGAGCAGGTCGTGGTTGCCGATGGCAAAGCGGCACTGGCCGTCGCTTTCTGTCAGGTTTATCTGAGTCTTCATCACATTCTCGCTGTCGGAAGCCGTCAGGTATAATGTGTTGTCACTGATTTCGAACACGAAGTCGCCAAGGATGGGCAAGGCATTCTTACTGTTAATCACTTTTGAGAGTGCAGAGAGTTTGTTGCTCAGTGCTGTACTTGATAATGTAAAACGCATAGCTATTATAGATTTTTGTTTTTGATTACATATTTTATAATTGAGTACAAAATTACAAAAAAACGTTGTAATGAACAAAATATTCGCAAGAAATTTCTTCTATTCAAACTTTTTTTAGTAATTTCGCCACGTGAAACTGAAAAAAACAACAAATAAAAACAAATAAGTAATGGAATTAACAGGTAAAATTATTGCCGTCATGGAACCTCGTGGCGGTGTATCTGCCCGCACGGGCAATCAGTGGATGACTCAGGAATATGTGCTCGAGGTGCCTGGTCAGTATCCTAAGCGTTGTCTGTTCAATGTGTTTGGCGAAGACCGCATCAAGCAGTTCAACATTCAGCAGGGTGAGGATCTGACTATTCAGTTCGACATCGATGCCCGCGAATATAATGGCCGTTGGTTTAACGATATCCGTGCCTACAACGTTGTGCGCGGACAGGTTCAGCAGCCCGTTGCTGGCGCTCCTGTAAGTCAGGCCGCTCCGTTCCCTCCCGCAGGTGGTGCTACAGCTCCGTTCCCGCCAGCCCAGGAACCTGCTTCAGAAGGCTCGGCCGACGACCTGCCATTCTAATCAGCAGCTCTTTCATTTTATCACCCTAAGAGCCCCTCGGCATCAACTGCAGAGAGGCTCTTTTCTTATCCTTATAATCGTCTGCTTACCAGACTTTTGCCTAAAACTCCTTGATTAAGTCTTTAACATAGTTTCGCTCCCAGTCTCGCAGGTGATAGCGGTCTTCATCATACTGCAGCAAGTCGAGGTCGATGGCCACGATGCCGTCTTCGTTGTGTGTACGTCCGAGTCGCTTTTCCGTCTCCTTCAACACCTCTTCGAGCAGGTTGGCGCTGAAGGTGGTTGTCCCCCTGCACAGTTGGTTCAGATAGGGCTCCTTCCGATGACTGTTGATGGGCTCCGTCCAGTGTGCGGTGGTAAACTGCAGATCTTTCAGCAGCATGCCCAACTGAGTGCGCGCTGCCTGCATGTGTTGCTCCTGTTGCTCGTTCGAGGCCAGGCTGATGATGACTTCGTGTTCTTTCTGATTCATAACGATTGCAAAGATAATGTAAAATTCGCGATAAATGCAAGATATATGCAGAAATCTTTGTAACTTTGTGGCGAATGATAGATTAAAATGACAGACAGAGTTGACAAATTGAAAGAAAATACGTTAATTTTGTGAATTTCTGCTCAAATATTTGGTCATTCAAAATAAAAAGTGTAATTTCGCAGCGTTTTTCAGAAACATGAACGTTTATACATTAATTAAATAACATCAAACAATGAAGAAGTACAACTTTAACGCCGGTCCTTCGATGCTTCCCCGCGAGGTTATCGAGAATACCGCTAAACAGTGTCTTGATTTCAATGGTTCTGGTCTCTCTCTGATGGAGATCAGCCACCGTGCAAAGGATTTCCAGCCCGTTGTCGATGAGGCCGTAGCACTCGTCAAAGAGTTGCTCGACATCCCTGAGGGCTACTCAGTCATCTTCCTCGGCGGTGGTGCTAGCCTTGAGTTCTGCATGATTCCTTACAACTTCCTGATTAAGAAGGCTGCTTACCTGAACACGGGTGTCTGGGCTAAGAAGGCCATGAAAGAGGCTAAGTTGTTTGGTGAGGTCGTTGAGGTCGCTTCTTCAGCCGATGCCAACTACACCTTCATCCCAAAGGACTGGAGCGTTCCCGCTGATGCCGACTATCTGCACATCACCACTAATAATACTATATATGGTACAGAGATCCGCAAAGACCTCGACGTGCCTGTACGCCTGATTGCCGATATGTCGTCTGATATCTTCAGCCGTCCTGTCGATGTGGCTAAGTACGATGCCATCTACGCTGGTGCCCAGAAGAACCTGGCTATGGCTGGTGTGACCATCGTGATTGTGAAAGACGACGCTCTGGGCAAGGCTCCTCGCGAGATTCCTACCATGCTCGACTATCGCACACACGTCGATAAGGGCTCTATGTTCAACACGCCTCCAGTAGTGCCCATCTACAGTGCACTCGAGAACCTCCGCTGGATCAAGAAGCAGGGTGGTGTTCAGGCTATGGACAAGCTGGCTCAGCAGCGCGCAGAGATCGTCTATGGCGAGATCGACCGCAACAAGATGTTCGTTGGTACCGCTAAGGAGGAGGATCGCTCACTGATGAACCTCTGCTTCGTGATGGCCGACGAGTATAAGGAACTCGAGAAAGACTTCCTCGACTTCGCCGTATCTAAGGGAATGGTTGGTGTCAAGGGTCACCGTTCTGTTGGTGGTTTCCGTGCTTCTTGCTACAATGCCCAGACCATCGAAGGCTGCAATGCCCTCGTTGCCTGCATGAAGGAGTTCGAGGCTAATCATTAATTGTTTTACATTGAACATTGAAAATTATGAAAGTTCTTGTAGCTACAGAAAAGCCATTCGCAGCCGCAGCTGTCAATGGTATCAAAGCAGAGATTGAGGCAGCCGGCAACGAACTCGTGCTGCTCGAGAAATATACAGAGAAGGCTCAGTTCCTGGCAGCAGTAGCCGATGCCGACGCACTGATCATCCGTTCGGACAAGGTCGATGCAGAGGTGCTCGATGCAGCCAAGCAGCTGAAGATTGTGGTTCGTGCTGGTGCAGGTTACGATAACATCGACCTCGCTGCCGCCACAGCCCACGGTGTTGTCGCTGAGAACACCCCTGGCCAGAACTCTAACGCAGTTGCCGAGCTCGTGTTCGGTCTGCTCGTGATGGCCGTTCGTGGCTTCTACAATGGCAAGAGCGGTTCAGAGCTGCTCGGCAAGAAGCTGGGTATCCTCGCATTCGGTAATGTAGGCCGCAACGTGGCTCGCATCGCCAAGGGCTTCGGCATGGATGTCTATGCCTACGATGCTTTCTGCCCAGCAGAGGTCATCGAGAAGGCTGGTGTTCACGCTGTCGCCAATCAGGATGCGCTCTTCGAGACCTGCGATGTCGTTTCACTCCACATCCCCGCAACGCCCGAGACCAAGCAGAGCATCAACGCTGCTCTCGTAGGCAAGCTCAAGAAGGGTGGTGTGCTGGTCAACACAGCCCGTAAGGAAGTGATCAATGAGCCCGAGCTTATCCAGCTGATGCAGGAGCGCGAAGACCTGAAGTTCGTTACCGACATCATGCCCGATGCCAACGACGAGTTCCTGAAGTTCGAGGGTCGTTACTTCTCTACACCAAAGAAGATGGGTGCTCAGACAGCCGAGGCCAATATCAACGCTGGTATCGCTGCTGCCAAGCAGATCAACGCCTTCTTCAAGGATGGTGACACAAAATTCCAAGTGAACAAATGATTGATAAAATTTCATAAATTTCGGGAGGGGCCGTCCGTGAGGATCGCCCCTCCTTTTTGTGTCCAGATTTACTGATTACTTTTGCCTGATTATTTGGTAAATAGATTGTGAAATATTTTTGCATATTATACATTGGGCTCCAATTTGCAATTTCCTTAGGAAACAAGTACCCGCGCGCAAGGTAAATTTTGTTCCCTAGTTAGGCCGCAATTTTCGTCTTTTTTCGTTGACAATGCAAAGGTACAAAAATTTCAGAGTATCTCCAAATTATTTCGCCCCAAAAGCACGCACCCTATTTTTTGAGTTTTCCAATTTGTAGATCCAATTTTTACATTCCCATTGTCATTATTGTCAATTGTCAATTGTCAATAACGAATTTCAGACACACAAAACTAGCCATAATATAATTAATATATATATTTATTATATTATGAGCCATTTTGAAAAAATTCAAAAACCTTAATGACAATTGACAATTGACAATTGACAATGTAAGTGCTTTTTTTAGTGCTTTTTTATGAGTTTATTTTGCAGATTTGCGTTTTATTCTGTATCTTTGCACAGAATTTAATTAACTTATAATGTATGATGAAATATCTATTGCTTGTTTTTCTGATTATGCTGTCGGATACAGCATCTGCACAGCGGTTTGAGGACTATTTCGAAGACCGCACGCTGCGGCTCGACTATACCTTCTCGGGCAATAGTCTGCATCAGGAATTGTATGTTGACGAACTCACGGTGATGCCTCGATGGTACGGTAAGCGCGTGCGACTGTCTGAGGTGCCGCTGAAGGGAAACGGTCAGATACTGGTTTATGACAAGCGCTACGGCCAACTGATTTATCGTCACTCATTCTCGACGCTCTTTCAGGAGTGGCTTGCCACAGATGAGTCGAAGCGCGTGCAGAAATCTTTCGAGAACGTTTTCCTGATGCCTTTCCCTAAGCAGCCCGTCAATATCACCATTGAATTACGCGATTACCACAATCAAGTTAATGCGACGATGACACACTCTGTTGATCCTGCTGATATCCTGATTCGGAAAGCTGGTGAAAGACAGGTTACGCCATACATCACATTGCAACAGGCTGCCGATACCTCACGCTGCATTCATGTGGCCTTTGTGGCAGAGGGTTATCAGCAACAGGAGATGGACACCTTTATTGAGGACTGTAAGATCGCAATGGCCTCACTTTTCGGGCATGAGCCTTTCAAATCGAAGCAAGACTGTTTCAACATGGTGGCAGTGATGTCGCTATCTGAAGAGAGCGGAACGAGTTGGCCCGCCAAGGGCATCTGGAAAAACACGGTGCTGGGCTCACACTTTGACACGTTCTACAGCGACCGTTATCTGACAACCCTTCATTTGAAGAAACTCCACGACGTGCTTGCTGGCACTCCCTATGAACACATCATCATCCTTGTGAACACTGATCACTATGGCGGTGGCGGTATCTATAACTCTTATAATCTCACTTATGCACACGGGCCAAAGTTCCGTCCTGTGGTAGTACACGAGTTCGGCCATTCGTTTGGTGGCTTGGCAGACGAATATCCTTATGGCAACGACGCCCCGATGTACTTCGCTGATACAGAGCCTTGGGAGCCGAACCTGACGACACAGCATGACTTCAGTGGCAAGTGGGAGAATCTTGTAGAACAAGGCAAAGCCGGTCTTGTGGAGGGTGGCGGCTATCTTACAAAGGGCGTGTGGCGAGGATTCGACAACTGCCGCATGCGTACTAACGAGGAACCAGAGTTCTGTATAGTGTGTCGTGAGGCGCTCTCCAGACTGATAGATTTCTATACGAGATAAACTGCCAAATATATTTGGTGGTGTGGAAAAATAGTTGTACTTTTGCAAGCATGAACGAATATCAGTATCATATTTTTGCACCTTATCGGGTATGTCCGCTGGGTGCGCACGTAGATCACCAGCACGGATTGGTGACGGGTTTTGCTATCAACAAAGGTGTGGATCTGTGGTGGAGTCCTTCTGATGACGGCCACGTACATCTGGAGTCGAGAACGTTTGAGGGCATCGTGGATTTCGAGACCGATGCCCCCACGCAGGTGAAGGAGCGCCACTGGGGCGACTATGCCCGAGGCGCAAAGTATGCACTGAAGAAGCGTTTCGAACTGAAGCGTGGTATCAAGGGCGTGATTCAAGGCTCGCTGCCTGTGGGTGGACTGTCGTCGAGTGCGGCGGTGCTGATAGCGTATGTGATGGCCTTTGCGAAGGCGAACGATATCACGCTGCAGCCGTTTGAGGTGGTGAAGATTGCGTCGGAGGCTGAGCGCGAGTATATCGGTCTGAACAACGGTCTGCTCGACCAGGCTTGTATCGCACTGGGAAGGAAAGACGGCTTGCTGTTCCTCGACTGCGACTCCAACGACTGGCGTATCATCAAGCGTCATCCCGACATGGCTGATTTCGAGATCGGTATCTTCTTCTCAGGACTGACACGTTCGCTGGTGAACTCTGACTATAACCTCCGTGTGTATGAGTGTAAGACGGCTGCCTGGAACATGCTGGCCTATACGGAACAGCCCCTGAAGACGTTTGACAAGACTTTCTTGCGTGATATCCCCAAGGCAACGTTCGAGAAGACACGTATTGCGATGCCGGCGCGGTTTGCCCGTAGGGCGGAGCATTTCTACTCGGAGTACAGACGTGTAAGACAGGGTGTGACTGCCTGGGAGACGGGCAATCTGAAACTCTTCGGCAAGTTGAGTTTTGACTCGTGTGAGAGTTCGATTCATAACTATGAGTGTGGCTCGCCCGAACTCATCGCCATCTATGAGATTATGCGCAGTCTGCCAGGGGTATATGGTGGCCGTTTCTCGGGTGCGGGCTTCAAGGGTGCTTGTATCGCACTGGTTGATCCTGCCCGTAAGGCTGACATCGAAAAGGCTCTGACGGAGCGTTATCTCGAACAGTTCCCTGAATACGAGAAGACGTTCCAGGTGTTCTGGGTGAAGCCTGATGACGGAGCGAGATTCATGGAAGGGTAAAAAGGTAAAAAAGTAAAAAGGTAAAAACGTGAAGAATATAGTTATTGCTGCAGGTTATGCGACGAGATTGGGAGAACTGACGAAGAACTTCCCGAAGCCATTGTTGCAAATCGGAAAAAGTACGATATTAGGTCGTATGCTGGATGACATTGACACCATCGATGACATCACGGAGCACATCATCATTACGAACCATAAGTTTGCGCCTATCTTCGAGAAATGGGCTGCCGAACAGACTTACTCGAAGCCCATCACGATTATCGACGACGGGACAGAGACCAACGAGACGAGGCTGGGGGCTGTGTGCGACCTGCTGTATGCGATGGATCAGCTGAAGATCGATGATGACATGCTCGTGGTGGCGGCCGACAATCTGCTGTTTTTCTCGTTCAGGGAGTTCGTGGATTTCGCCAAGGCGAAGCAGACGAGCTGTATCATGTGTCACGAACAGCCGTCGATCGAGAAACTGCAGCGCACAGGTGTGGTGGAACTCGACGCACAGATGAAGGTGCTGGGCATGGAAGAGAAGCCCCAGGAGCCCAAGAGTCACTGGGCTGTGCCGCCTTTCTATATCTATCTGAAGAAAGATCTTGAACTCGTGCGCCATTCGGTCGAGAACGGTTGTGGTAAGGACGCGCCTGGCAATCTGGCTCACTATATGGTGGAGCACACCACGATGCACGCCTGGCCTATGAGTGCCGGCCGTTTCGACATCGGAAGCCTGGATACTTATCATCAGGCCGTAGAATTGTACGGCTGAAGTTTGGTGATGTAGAAAAATAGTTGTAATTTTGCAGCCAATTAGTAGAAACGAGTTATGAAAGTAGTATTATTAGCAGGAGGATTCGGCTCGAGAATCAGTGAGGAGAGCCAGTTTAAGCCCAAGCCCATGATAGAGATAGGTGGTATGCCGATACTGTGGCACATCATGAAGGAGTATGCCTATTACGGGTATAACGAATTTATCATCTGTGCAGGCTATAAGCAGGAGTATATCAAGCAGTGGTTCGCGAACTATTTCCTCTATAACAGCGATATCAGTTTCGATTTCAGAGGCGACAAGAATGAGATGACCGTTCATCACAGCCATCTGGATCACTGGAAGGTGACGGTGGTGGATACAGGCTATAACACGATGACTGGCGGACGTATCAAGCGTATTCAGGAGTACGTGGGCAACGAGCCCTTTATGATGACGTATGGCGACGGTGTATGTGACGTGGAGATCGACAAGTTGGTGGCGTTTCATAAGAGCCACGGAAAGATTGCGACGCTGACAGCCGTGAAGATGGCGCAGGACAAGGGTGTGCTGGAGATCAGCAAGAACCGTTCGGTCAAGGCTTTCCGCGAGAAGAATGCCAACGACGGGGTGCCCATCAATGCCGGCTACATGGTGTTCCAGCCAGAGATCTTCAATTACCTGACTGACGATACCTGCATCTTCGAGCACGATCCGCTGCACAATCTGGTTGAGGACGGACAGCTGATGTCGTATGTTCACGAAGGCTTCTGGCAGTGTATGGACAACGTCCGCGAGAAGGAGATGCTGGAGAATCTGCTGAAGCAGGGCAAGGCTCCCTGGAAGCGCTGGGACCGCGAAGTGCCCAAACATAAATAAGCGACTATGGCAACACTATTGAATGATTTCTATCGTGGCAAGCGCGTCTTTGTCACTGGACATACGGGTTTCAAAGGCTCCTGGCTCTGTAAGATGCTGGTCAACGCAGGGGCTGAGGTGACGGGCTACTCGCTCGAACCGCCTACGACCCCCTCGCTGTTCGAGATAGCCGGACTGGCAAAGGATATCCACTCCGTGATTGGTGATATCCGCGACCTCGAATCTCTGAAAAAAGCCTTCGACGAGGCTCAGCCCGAGATTGTGCTGCATCTGGCGGCACAGCCGATCGTAAGAGACAGTTATAAGAATCCCGCCTATACCTATGAGACCAACGTGATGGGTACGGTGAATATCCTGGAGTGCGTGAGACAGAGCAACAGCGTCAGGTCGTTTCTGAACGTGACGACAGACAAGGTGTATCTGAACAAGGAATGGGCATGGGGCTATCGTGAGAACGAAGAACTCGACGGCTATGATCCCTACAGTAACTCCAAATCGTGCTCTGAACTCGTGACTCACAGTTATCAGCGCAGTTTCTTTACCGATAAGGACGGAAAGCCCGTCATCCCCATCTCAACAGCGAGAGCAGGTAATGTAATCGGTGGCGGTGACTTTGCTAACGACCGTATCATCCCAGACTCTGTACGTGCTGCCCAGAAAGGCGAACCAATCGTGGTGCGCAATCCGTACTCCACCAGACCTTACCAGCACGTGTTAGAGCCGTTGTATGCGTATCTGATGATTGCTGCCCGACAGTATGAGGACAGCCGCTATGCAGGCTATTATAATGTGGGGCCTGACGATGTGGACTGTTTCCAGACGGGTGCGCTCGTCGATCTGTTTGTATCGAAATGGGGTGAGGGTTTGAAGTGGATAGACCAGTATGACGGTGGGCCCCATGAGGCCAACTTCCTGAAACTCGACTGTTCGAAACTGAAGACCACCTTCGGCTGGAAGCCCCGCTGGAACCTCGACGAGGCGATGGACAAGATTGTGGAATGGAGCAAGTGCTGGTTGGCAGGTGGCGACGTGAGAGCCTGCATGGATCAGCAGATCAATGAATTTCTTAGTTTCTAGATGATGAAAAATGTGATTGTTACGGGTGCCAATGGGTTTATCGGCAGTACATTGGTGAAGAAACTGGTCGAGCACAACGTGCATGTCGTGGCCATCGACCTGACGTTTGAAGGAGGACGGATACCCGATTCAGATAATATTGTTAAACTGGCGATGGGACTCGATGCGCCTGAACAGTTGATGGCTCAGATTCCTGCAGGCGAATATGATGCGATGTACCATCTGGCATGGGCTGGCGTGAACGGTCCGACGAAGGCTGATCCACAGACACAGCTGCATAACATCGATATGGGTATTACTTGTGCGAAGTTGTGTAAGACAATCGGTGTCAAAAAGTTATTGTGTGCAGGAACAGTTGCTGAACAGGCTGTACACAGTCTGCCGAACCTCTCGCAAACCAGTGGTGGTATGATGTATGGTGTGGCCAAGCATTGTGCTCACTTGATGCTTGAAGACTACTGTAAGAACATCGGGCAGCCGTTTGTATGGATGCAGTTCTCAAACATCTTCGGCGAGACCAACAAGACTGGTAATCTGGTAAGTTACACCCTGGGTGAACTTGAGAAGGGCAACGAGGCCACTTTTGGCCCTGCAGCCCAGCCTTACGACTTTATCTACGTGGATGACCTGCTGGAGGCTGTTTATCGTCTGGGCAGTGCAGAGACCAGCCAGTCGTGCTACTACATCGGCTCTGGATCGCCCCGCATCCTGAAAGACTATCTGCTGACGATTGGTGAACTGGCAGGCAAGAAAGACAAGATAGGCATCGGCATCCGCCCTGACGACGGTATCAGATACAGTATGGATATGTTTGACACCTCGGCTCTGAAAGCAGCCATCGGCGAGTATGTGAGTACGTCGTTCGAGGAAGGTATCAGACGGTGCTTAAGTAATCAAGGAAATTAAGGATATGATACAGAAGTTTGAATTTAAGGAGACGTCGCTGAAAGGCGCGTATGAAATCACCCCGTTTTATGCGACTGACGAGCGGGGCGGTTTCGTGAAAGACTATAATATCGACACTTTTAAGGCCAACGGTATTGACCACGAGTTGAAAGAGGTGTTCTACACCATCTCGAAACGGGGTGTGATTCGCGCTACCCATTTCCAGTTGGTGAAGCAGCAGGCCAAGCTCGTGCGCTGTATCAGCGGTCATGTATATGACGTGATCGTCGATCTGCGTCCCGACTCACCGACCTTCGGCCAGTGGCAGGGCTTCGACTTGACGGGCGAGAACCAGAAGACGCTCTACATACCTCAGTACTTCGGGCACGGCTATCTCGTCATCGAAGACAGCATCGTCAGTTATAAGTGTGGCGAGGTGTTCTATGGCGAGGGCGACAGTGGCATCATGTATAACGATCCCGACATTGCCATCGCGTGGCCGTTTGAGAAGATCGGAGGCATCGAGAACCTGATTATCTCAGAGAAAGACAAGGGACTGATGAGCCTGAAAGAATACAAGGAAAAGGTAAACATTTAAATACTGAGCAATGGAGCCAAAGGTGAGTGTGATCGTGACGACGTTTAACCGGAAGGATTTTCTGGGGCAGACGATCGAGTCGATACTGGCACAGACGTATAGGGACTTTGAACTGATCGTGGTGGATAACTGTTCGAACTACGACTTCATGGGGTTTATCGAGTCGTTTCATTCTGACAAGATCAGGGCATTCCAGAATGCCAATCACGGCATCATTGCCGCTAACCGCAACTTTGGCATCCGACAGGCGAGGGGAGAATATCTGGCCTTCTGTGACGACGATGACACCTGGGACCCCAAGAAACTGGAAAAACAGATGGGCGTGATGGAAAGCGAACAGGCAGACCTGGTCAGTACGAACATGCACCTGTTTGAGGGCGACTTCAAAGTATGGGGCTATAAGCAATGCGCACAGAAGACCTCACCCTATGACTTCTTCAAGAAGAACGACGTGATGAACTCATCGGTGCTTGTCAGGAAGGGGCCGCAAGTGTTCTTCGACGAGTCGAAGACCTTTATGACCGTCGAGGATTATCTGCTCTGGGCACGACTCTATATGGAAGGTTATAAGATGCGACTGATAGAGGAACCACTGGTGTATTACCGTTGTCACCAGACGGGATTCTCAGCCATCGAGGCACAATTCTTCAACCTGAAGAAAATCTGCGTGATTGCCTCGTTGAAGATACAGTATAATCACCTGAGTGCCACCAAGACCTTCTATTATATCCTGCTCAATCTGTTGAAATTTGCCATCAAAGGACTGTTCCATATCAAACGTATCAAATATTAGACGTTATGGGGCAGGCGTTTCAGGTATATGCATTTCTGTGTGGAGCCAGAGACTACCACGCGATGGACTGCTATCAGAGCGCCAAGCAACTATATCGGGATAAACAGGTAATGGTGGTGACCGACCTGCTGGCCGCAGAGGGACTGGAGTCGCTTGCCACTGATGACGATATCGTAGAGAAACTGCTCATCATCGACCGTTTCCTGATCAGGAGACGTTGTAGACTGGCCGATCTATGGCGCAACGTGTTGAAGATGGCCGTATTGCCGATTCAGGCATGGAAACTCAAACGATTCTATCAACGACATCCTGATACTATCTTCCTGGCCCATGGGATGTACTATATGCGACTGGCACAGCAGGCCCGTGTGCCCTATATCGGTACGCCTCAGGGGAGCGAGATCCTTGTGAGACCTTATCAGTCGAAGGCTTATTGCCGATTCGCTACGAAAGCGCTCTTAGGGGCAAAAGCGGTGACGGTGGATTCCACGCTGATGCAAGAGAAAATCCAACAACTCTGTGGTGTTAGGGCTCACGTCATCCAATATGGCATAGACCTTTCGACGATTCATCGTGTGTACGACGAACAGGCCGTCAGGAAAGGGGCTCCCTTCCTCTCGGTAAGAGGCATCGAACCACTGTATCGCACCCAAGAACTGGTAGCAGCGAGGAACCGTTCGAAACACTACAGTCAACAGCCTATGAACCTGATTTATCCCCACTATAAAGATGAATATCTGAAGGCAACAGAAACGACCATCCGTCAAGGCGATCAGATGATGGGACGTCTCTCACGAGAAGATATGTACCGACTGATGAACCAGTCGGAGATTGCTTTTTCAATTCCGATGAGCGATTCGTCGCCAAGAGTGGTCTATGAGGCCGTTTTTATGGGTTGTGTGTGTGTGATTGCGCGAAACCCATATTACGAGAGACTGCCCAAGTGCATGCAGCAACGACTCGTGGTAGCCGATGTGGAGGAACCCGACTGGTTCGACAAAGCCGTAGATGCAGCTTACGCCAAGACCTCAGAGCGATTTGAACCAACGGAAGAAGCGCTCGAAATGTTCGACCAAGTAAGGCAGTTCAAGCATGTTCATGCGTTAATAGAAAGTCTGAGATGATAGATACGAGCGACAAATACAACATACTGCAGGTCTGGAATTATGGCGAAGGACACGAAGCAGAATTAGCGCATCTGCTGAGTGACATCAGGCGCAAAGGACAGGGTAGGGACTATGACTGTATCCTCGGACTGAGCGGTGGACTTGACAGTTGTTATATGCTGCATCTGGCTGTCAAGTCGTGGGGACTGAGACCGTATGTGCTCCATATCGACTGCGGATGGGATTTGCCTGTGGCTCAGGAGAACATGCGATGCGTGTGCGAGAAGTTGGGTATCGAACTGCATGTAAAAACGATGAACTGGGAGGAGATGCGCGAGATGCAGAAGGCATTTTTCAGAACAGGCCTTAGTTGTTTGGATCATCCTCAGGATCACTGTTTTATAGCCGTCATTGATGAATGTGCCAGAACCCTGGGTGTGAAATATATCCTGAACGGGTATAACATATGTACAGAGTTGTTCAGCAATCCTCGTTCTTGGTTCCAGGCTGCAGGCTATGCGGGTGATGGGTCGTTTGTCAAGGCTGTGTGCAGGAAATACTGTGATATACCCATTAGAGACTACGTCTTCACATCGGGTCTAAGACATAAGATATGGATGCCTTATGTGTGGGGTATCAAGACTGTGAATCCTCTGAACCTCGTGCCGCTGACTAAACGCAAGATGACAGAAACTCTCACCCACGAATATGGGTTTACGGCCTACGGCCAGAAGCACTTTGAGGACATGCTCACGAAATTTCTGGAGGGCTGGTGGCATCCCACACGGTTTGGATACGACACACGAGAGGTGCAGACTGCCAGTCTGGTGATGACAGGACAGATGACGCAGGAGGAGGCAGAGGCCATGATGCAACAGCCAGCCTTGACTGATGAAGAGGCAAGCGAACTGTTCGCACAAGTGGCACAGAAACTGGAGGTCAGCGAAAAACAACTGAAAGCATGGCACGATATGCCTATGAGCACGGAGACATTCAGCAGTCAGCGCGGCCTCTATCAATGGGGTATCAAGGTGTTCACCTGGCTGGGATTAGAAAAACGAATCAGAAGCAATTAAAAATACAGAAATCATTGGTTAACGTCGTAGGACTTGGATATATCGGATGGCCGACAGCCTTGATGATGGCTGAGAAGGGTATAGAGGTCGTGGGAACAGACTGCGATCCGGCTGTCGTGGCTCGTCTGAAAGCCCAGCAGCCCGACATCGACGTATCGACTACATGTCAGCAAGCTGAATTCTATATGATTGCTGTACCTACACCATATGACACTCTGTCGAAAAAGGTTAATCCGCAATATGTCATCGCTGCAGTCGAGAACGTGTTGGAGGTCTGTCCTCAGGGGGCAATCATCATTATTGAATCAACCTTGAGTCCGGGAACTATCGAACAGTCTGTCAAACCCGTGATTACTGCCAAGGGGAAACAGTTGGGAAGAGACGTCAATCTGGCACATGCACCTGAGCGGATGATGCCTGGAAGAACACGCGAAGAACTGACCTGCAACAATCGCGTGATAGGGGCAGACGAGCCTGTAGTAGGCGAACGTGTAAAGGCACTCTATGCCCGATTCTGTCAGGGAGAGATTATCGTGACGGACATCAAGACAGCCGAAATGACAAAGGTGGCAGAGAATACTTACAGAGCCGTGAACATCGCTTTTGCCAATGAACTGTCGCGCATCTGTCGCGAGGCAGAGATGGATGTATATGAGGTGATCAGGCTGGCGAATATGCACCCACGGGTGAATATTCTTCAACCTGGACCTGGTGTCGGAGGACATTGCATTCCCGTTGACCCCTGGTTCCTGGTGGGGGATCATCCAGAGCAGACAGACCTGATCAGAACAGCGATGGAAACCAACGATTCTCAACCTGCTCACATACTCCACAGAATTCAGAAAGTAATGGCGCAGGAGGGTATTCAAGATATGAGTCGTGTAGGGCTCTATGGACTGACCTATAAAGAGAATGTAGATGATTTCCGAGGGAGTCCCTCGCTGAAACTGTTGCAACAGAAGCAGGCATCAGCCATGAAGAGTTATGACCCCTTTTTGGAACATCTGAGTATCGCTGACAACCAATACCAGGATTTTGAACAGTTTCTCGAACAGGTTGACCTCGTGGTGATTATGGTGAGACACAATCATATCAGGCAACACTGGATGCAACTAAAGGAGAAAGTAATATTAGACTGTTGGCATATCTGTCCGTTGGCAGGTGCCTATTATATATAATGCTAAGGCATGAAACAGATCGTTGAAGACATCAGACATGGATCCGTCATCTTGGAAGAGGTGCCTGTGCCACAGGTGAAGTCAGGGTGCTTGTTGATCAAGACTACCAGAACCCTCGTTTCACTGGGTACAGAGCGTATGCTCGTGGCTTTTGGAAAAGCGAACCTGATAGACAAAGCCCGACTACAGCCTGACAAAGTAAAACAGGTGTTGGATAAGGTAAAGACGGACGGTCTGCAACCTACGATCGATGCAGTGCGCCATCAGTTGGAAAAGCCTTTGCCACTGGGTTATTGTCATGTGGGACGAGTGGTGGCCGTAGGTCCTGGTGTAAGTGGTTTCCAGGTCGGCGACCGAGTGGCATCTAACGGCCCTCATGCCGAGTATGTCTGTGTGCCCCAGAATCTGGTGGCTAAGATACCTGAGAGGGTGACAGACGAAGAGGCGACATTTACGGTGGTTGGTGCGATTGCCCTTCAAGGTATCCGCAACCTGAAGCCACAATTCGGCGAGACGATCGTGGTAATAGGTCTCGGACTCATTGGACTCCTGGCTGTGCAGTTGTTGAAAGCCAATGGTTGTCGGGTCATCGGGATCGACGTTGATGCCCAGAAAGTTGAAAAGGCAAAAAGTCTTGGTGTGACAGCGGTCTGTTCTGCTGCCAGCCAGGTTGTCATGGAAGAGACGAACTGTCTGGGTGCAGACGGTGTTCTGATTACTGCTTCGACATCCAGTGACGCGGTGATGCATCAGGCATGTGAGATGTCGCGGAAGAGAGGCAGGATCGTCCTCATAGGTGTTGTCGGACTCCATCTGAGACGCGATGACTTCTACAAGAAGGAACTGACGTTCCAGGTGTCTTGTTCATATGGAGCAGGACGCTATGATGCAGACTATGAACAGAAAGGGCACGACTATCCGCCAGCTTATGTGCGCTGGACTGAGAAAAGAAATTTCCAGGCAGTGCTGGAGGCGATGTCGCAAGGCAGTCTGCAAGTTAGACCATTGATTTCGAAAGTCTTGAAATTGGACGGTTGGCAGACGGTTTATGAACATCTGGATCAGAAAGACATGATGGGTTGTATATTGACCTATCCAGAGGAGGTTGCTCTGCAGCGAGTGATTGCCGTAGAGGGCGTTAGGAAGACGGCAGGTGGCGGGAAAATAGGCATTATAGGAGCAGGACACTATACGGCTTCGACAGTCGTACCTTGTATGTTGAAAGCGGGTGCCAGCATCAAGTATATCGCCAGTGCTGGTGGCTTGAGTGCAAAAATCTTGTCTAAGAAGGCTGGGGCAGAGTTGGCAACTTCCGACTATCGCGAAATCCTCAAGGATCCTGATGTCAGTCTTGTACTCATCACTACACCACACCACTTACATGCGTCGATAGCTATAGAGGCCTTGAAGGCTGGGAAAAGTGTATTTGTGGAAAAACCTCTGTGCATAACCTCTGACGAGTTAAATGAAATCACAGAGGCTTATCGGAACGCAGAAGAAGGCGTGACGCTGACTGTCGGATATAATCGGCGGTTTTCTCCTTTTGCGATAAAGATGAAATCATTGGCTGGGTCTGGTCCTATGAATATTGTGGTCACGATGAATGCGGGGACTGTTCCCGCATCACACTGGGTGCACGATATGGAGATCGGTGGTGGCAGAATTCTTGGTGAGGCTTGTCATCTGATAGATCTGTGCTCGTATCTCGCTGACAGTCGGGTCAAGGCCGTTTGTATGAATGGCTTGGGCGAGACACCACAAATGAATATCGACAATGCGTCGATTTTATTGCGTTATGAGAATGGTACGAACGCAGTTATTAACTATTTCGCCAACGGCTCGAAAGCATATCCCAAAGAGAGGATTGAGGTGTTTTCACAAGGAAAGGTGCTCGTGCTCGACAACTGGCGCCAACTTGATGGTTTTGGAGTGAAAGGATTCTCGAAGATGAAAGCGCATCAAGATAAGGGACATTTGGCAGAATTTAGGTTGTTGAACGAAAGAGTAGTTCAAGGAGGCGAGAGCCTAATACCATTTGAGAGTCTTGTCAACACGTCGAAGGCCTCTTTTGCAGCCATAAAGTCGATGATTGAAAGGAAATGGATTGATGTTTAGGCTGTATCTGGAGACAATGATACACCTGAAACCGATACAAGTCGTATATCAGGTGCTGACAAAGGTTTACCGACCTCGGCTTAAACCCGCTGTCGCACCCATTCATCAGCATTCTATTTCTATTGTACAACCTATTTGGAAACACCCGGTGTCTTTATCCGAGCATGGACGGCTGAGCGAGTATCATCGCCATTATATGGATGAGATTGGACAAGAAGGAATGAGCGTCTCGGATTGTGAACAACGGATTGATGACTATATGACGGAACTTCCCCAACAAAGTGTGGGGCAAGAGCCTTATCCGACATCGTTGCGTGTGATGAACTGGATTAAGTTTTTTGTACAACATAGAGAGAGCCGCAATCAAAAACGTGAGGATTCATTGTACGCACAGGTCTTATTGCTTGAGAAAGAATTAGAGTATCGCCTATTGGGCAATCATCTGTTAGAGAATGCTTTCTCATTGTTTGTCGCCAGCCTGTATTTTGAGGACAAAAGGTTATATTACAAGACTTTGCGGTTATTAAGAAAGGAACTGGATGAACAAATCCTTTCTGACGGAGCACATTTCGAGCAGTCGCCGATGTATCACTGTATCCTGCTTGATCGCTTATTGGACTGTTTGAATTTTTTGAGACATGCTAGCATTTTTGATGGTTCGAGCGAGTTCTCTCAATATCTGTCGCAGAAAGCCCAGCTGATGTTAGGCCATCTGCAGGCCGTCATCTGGGAAAATCAGCAAATCCCCTTGTTGAACGATGCTGTTTATGGAATAGCGCCATCCGCAAACGATATTTTCGATTATGCCCAACGTTTGGAGTTGGTCTGGCAGGAAATACCAATGAAGGCTTGTGGCTATAGGAAAATGAAAAACGCATCGATGGAGGCCATCGTGGATGTAGGCGATGTGCAAGCTGCCTATCAACCAGGACATACTCATGCTGATACTTTGACTTATGAACTGAGAGTAGAAGGAAAGCCCTTTGTGGTGGATACAGGTTGTTCTACGTATGAGAAAACGGCACGCAGACAGTTTGAACGTGGGTCGGAGGCCCATAATGTGGTTGTGGTGAACCATCAGGATTCGAGCCACGTGTGGGGAGGATTCCGAGTGGGCAGACGAGCCTCTGTAAGTCTGAAGTCTAATAATCCACATGTGTTAGAGGCTTCTCATAATGGTTATGGGAAACCTTGCCGGAGACGTTTTGAGATGAAAGAAGGAGCCTTTGTCGTTGAGGATTATTATGATGGTGAAGCTGTGAGCCTTATTCATCTGGCAGAGGGAACTGATCAACGAAGAATAGAGATAGATGGCGCTTCTGAAATTGTCATTGAAAATGGTAAGTATTCTACGATGTTTGAACACTTCCATAATGGTCAGGTAATGAAGTTACGCTTTCGTGGACATCTAAAATATACAATCAGATGAGAATACTGTACTTGACATCTCATTTTAGGCCCGACCTTGGTGCTGGAGCCCTCAGGAATTCCTCCTTGTTTGAGGCGTTGTTGGAGCAACTCCATGATGATGATTTCGTACACGTCATCACGACTACGCCACACCGTTATCAGTCGTATCAGAAAGACGGACTGAAGGTTGAGCGCGGGCCTAATTATCGGATTGACAGGGTGGAAGTTCCCCAGCATGGAAGCGGCTTCTTGGAACAGGTTAAAGCCTTCACATATTATTATCAGGGAACTATGCGATTGATTAAAGGTCAATCGTACGACCGGGTGTTTGCTTCATCTTCTTTGTTATTGACGGCTTTTCTTGGGAAACGATGTTCCGAAAAGAATCGTTGCAGTTTAATTCTCGATGTTAGAGATATTTTGGCTGATACGATAAAGGATTACTTGAATAGCAATATTGTTCTACAGAGACCTGTCGTATGGGCATTAAGTCAGATTGAACGCTATACTTTTGGAAAGGCTGATCATATCAATCTGATCTCGGGTGGATTTAGAAATTACTTTAAGAAGTATCCTTATCCACGTTATACTGAATATACGCATGGTGTCGATGATCTCTTCATCGATGCAGGAAAGTCGGATTCCAATAGCCCCGAGAAACCTTACGTCATTACTTATGCTGGGAATATAGGTCTTGGGCAAGGACTGGAAAAGATCATTCCAGAGGCTGCCAGACGATTAGGGCCAGACTACAAGTTCCGTGTGATAGGAGATGGAGGTGCCCGCCATTTGCTTGAGACGAGCCTTCAGGTGCTTGGGGTGCGAAATGTGGAACTTCTGAAACCCATGGACAGAGAAAAGCTTGTAAAATATTATCAAAGTAGTACCTATCTCTTTATTCACTTGAATAATCTGAAGGCTTTTGAAAAAGTTTTGCCTTCAAAACTATTTGAATATGCTGCTTTTGACAAGCCGATCGTGGCAGGAGTAAGCGGTTATGCTGCTGAATTCATCAAGCAATATCTTCCGAATCATATACTCTTTCCTCCAACAGATGTTAATGCTTTGGTAACTCAACTGAAGTCCTGCCCATTGCAATTCTCTCATCGTCCTGTCTTTACTAGTCAATTCTCCCGTCGTGTCATTGATTCCAATTTTGCGAAAATCATCTATTTATGAAAAAGGTATTATTAGTATTTGGTACTCGACCTGAAGCCATTAAGATGGCTCCACTTCTTAAGATGTTTGAACAATATCCAATGGAATTTAAGACTATCGTCTGTGTTACTGGGCAGAATCGTGAGTTGCTCGATCAGGTGTTGTCTCTCTTCACTATCATCCCTGACGTTGATTTAGACATCATGACAGAAGACCAAGACCTATATGACGTGACTACTCGTGTATTGACAGGAATGAAGAAAGTACTTATTACTTACCAACCAGACATCGTATTAGTACATGGTGACACAACCACTTCCTTGGCTGCAGCGCTGGCAGCATTTTATCAACAAATCCCTATCGGACATATCGAAGCAGGACTACGAACGCATCATTCTTACAATCCTTGGCCCGAGGAGGTGAATAGACAGATAATTGGCCGAATGGCTACTTATCATTTCGCACCAACTGCTTCTGCAAAACAAAATCTTCTTGCTGAAGGTGTTGCTGAAGATAGTATTCTTGTAACAGGAAATACAGGGATTGATGCTTTGCATATGGTGGTTGGGAAACTGGCATCTGACCCTCTCCTGATAGAAGAACTGCAGCACACTCTTTGCAATGCGGGTTATAATCTGCAGCGATTAGATGGAATTTCGGATGCATGCTTGAAACGAAGGATGGTTTTGGTGACAGGACACAGACGTGAGCATTTTGGAAAAGGTATACAATCGATGATATCTGCAGTCAAGCATCTGGCAGAGAAATATCCCCAGGTAGATTTCGTTTTCATGAATCATCCAAATCCTCATGTGAAAGAAGCGCTTCAGGAAATATTGGGTACATTATCGAATTCAGAGCTTCCTAATTTCTATTTAATGAAACCGTTGCCATATCATGCGTTTGTATATCTGATGACAAGATCTTATCTGTTGCTGACAGATAGTGGGGGTATTCAGGAAGAGGCACCCTCATTGGGAAAACCTGTGCTTGTGATGCGTGATACGACAGAACGCACAGAGGCCCTCGCTTCAGGTATAGTCAGATTGATAGGCACCGACCACGATGAGATTATCGCAGCTGTGAGTGATTGGCTCGATACTGCAGCCCCAAAAACCCAACCGGTTTCCATCTATGGTGATGCACATGCCTGTTCACGTATTGTCTCCTTTCTTGCTCAGAAGTTAAAAGATTGTTAAATTGTAACTGGGAACGATTGGGGTTTCAGAAGAATCTTTTATCTTTGCAGGCAATAAATATAACATTAAATTTTATAGTATGAAGAACAAGACAATGCTTTGCATGTGCTGTGTTGTGATGACTCTGATGTCATCGTGTGAGAAATTTGTTGAGCCAGCTGAAGGTTTTGGGAACCTGAAGGTGAAGTCGCAAACCCGTGATGATGATAATGTTGTACAGGATGTATCACAAGGCAACATCTATGTCTTTAATCATCAAGGTGCGTTGGTGGAAATGAAGGCAATCAGTAACAGTCAGGCATCATTTAACCTTCCCGCCGGAACATATCAGTTAACGGCTGTTGGAGGAGACCATCTCACGGTTTTCAATTTGCCGACGGGCTCTGGTACGACGACTGAGAGTCTGATAACCTTGAAGGAGGGTGAGAATATGAGTGATCTGCAAATGAAGCAAAAGAACGTTACAATCGTTGATGGTGACAGATTGGACCAACCGATGGAACTTGAAAGGAAAGTGACGTGCATTGAGAGTGTGGAAGTGACAGGTGTGCCTGTTTCTGCAACCAATGTTAGTATGGAAATCGGTTCCTTCTACAATGCTATCAAGTTAGATGGTACTTATCCAAATAATTCTGTGACAAACTACCAAGTAGCCCTGACTGTACAGAATGATGGTACTACCTGGAAGGCTTTACCTAATAAGATGTTGTTCCCTTCAAACGGTCTTCCCACTATTAAGATAACGATTACTGATAATAAAGGATTCCAGCAATTCTCTTTTACTGCTTCAGAAGCCATGTCGGCTAATCACAAATACAAGATTTGTGGTTCCTATGAAACGATGCAAGGGGGAGTGGTTTCTGCCTCATTAAGTGCAGTGGATTGGGCCGAGAGCAGCACCATCGCTTTTGGCTTTGATGAGCAGAATTACATTTATGAGCCAGTTGCCCGACAGAAATGCAATGGCTATTATGTGGTTTCTGTGAATGAGAGTGCGAGAACGGCTGTATTATGGGCTAAGAAACGTTTGGAATATACAGAGCCAGCAAGTAGTACAGACTCTCCAGAATGGCGAAGTGCCTTAAATGCTGCGATGAGTGCTTTGCCCAAACCTGTAGGAGTTGAAGGTACCTGGCGATTGCCAACACTTGCTGAATTAAGCATTTTCTGTTCAGATGAGAATATGGTAATCTTTTCAAATGAAGGCAATTCTCCTTTATACTTGTGTCTGGATGGAGATGTGCTCAAGTATGGCTATGTTAAGCGCGTCTCTGATACATTTCAGACGCATAGTGGTACAAATTTGGGAGGAGAATGGCTCCGTCCGGTTATTGATATCCACTATTAAAAAAGACAGACGCTTGCTGGATGATGGTTCCAGCAAGCGTCATGCTTTATGATTCAATCTGTTTAACGAAGCGCATCCAAGCGCTCATACTCTTCTTTCGTCAGACGGAGGAAAGAACCGTGCTGAGGCCGTAACACACCTTCGATGTTGCGGGGAGCGTGGAAGTTGCGCATATTCTCATCTGCGAGACAGAGACGGTAGTTCTTGGGATTTGAGGAGTATTCGATATACCCAATCACCCACGTCTTTTCGCCTGCCAGTTGGAAAGCAGAGACGCCTTCACATTTCTTATTCCCCTCAAAATTTACATAGTCATCTTCTACAGGTTTACCCCATGGACCAGTCAGTGTGGGCGCTGTCGCTGTAAAGAGGCCAGGCTGTCCTCCTTCCTTTTTTATCATCATGTGCCAGAGGTTATCTGCTGCTACCCAGTTGATATCTGCATCGATGGTGGCATAGCCCCAGTCGAAGAGCATTTTCGGTTGTGTTAGAGTCGTGAAACTTTCATCAGCGTAAGAGTAGTACATCCGGTCGTACGGCTCTTCATCCCTGTTCCACATGGAGTAATACACCATATATCCACCTTTCTTTCCGTCAGGCCAGCTATAATCTCCGTCCCATACTATCTGGGGCGCCCAAACACGGTTGATGGTTGTCCAGTCTTGATACACGCTTTGGGCCTCAGGGTTTGAAAAAATCATCGGGCCCTTACGATAGTCGAAAGTCGCAGATTTCCAATGGATCAGATCGTCGCTTGTCAACAGATCGATACCATAGTTGTCCCAAGTTGCGACTTTGCCTAAACGTTCCTTGGCTCCTACGTTCATATCGGTGCAGACCATCAGATAGCCTGATCCGTCGTGTTTGCGGCAGATGTATGCATCGCGGGTAGCCCCTTCGATACGAGCGTGTTCTGAATCACTGAAGACTGAATCTCCATTCAAGATGTCATGATAATGGAAACCGTCTCTACTCAGGGCATAAGCCGTCCAGGCTCTTCCCTGATCGTTCATATGACAATACAGATAGCCATAGTCGCCCATCTGCATATTACCTTTCTGCGGCTGCGCCATACATGTAAGGTTGATGGCGAATAAGCTTAGTGCAATGATTCTTTTCATTCTTCTTCAGGTTTGAGTGCTTCCTTGGATGTATGGTTTGCTGGCATCTCTTCGGAAACTGTTTCGGATTCATGATTCTCCATATTCGGTCTGGGTAAAGGATTGCCGAAGTCGTCATATAGATTAGCAGGCGCAGAATCCAAGCTATCGACAGAGATGGAATCAGAATCGGCAGGCGCTCTGTAATATCCGCCACAGTCGTACATCGCTTCAGCAAGATCTGGATCAGTCGGTGTGGGGAACTTCGCGCGATAGTTCTTGAAATGGGGATCATTCAACACCGAGCCCAGAAAATAGCCGCAGATAGGAAGGGCTGTACGGTTACCTTGTCCCAGCATACCTGTACGGAAATGGATACTGCGGTATTCGCCTCCGACCCAAGCACCAACTACCAGTTTGGGCGTTGTCCCGATAAACCAAGCATCAGAATGGTTGTTTGATGTACCAGTCTTACCTCCGAAGTCAGTGTCTGCTGCTTTGTCGTAGCCAACAAAACCCATAAGGCGGGAACTTGTTCCACTCATGCCTCCTTTAAGTAACTGCTGTACCAGGAAAGCAGAGCGTTTTGAGATGACCTGTTTGGCCTCTGTAGGAGCCTCGAAAATCACATTGCCATCACGATCCTCAATCTTCGCAACCAGTACAGGATCAATCTGAGCACCTTCGTTCACTGGTGTGCAGTAGGCATTAACCATTTCGAGAAGGTTCACATCACTCGACCCTAAGGTAAGTGAAGGTGTAGCGTCAAGTTTTGACTTGATACCCATATCGTGTGCGGTCTTGACGATATTTTCGATGCCACACTCCTGACCGAGTCGTACAGCCACAGAGTTCACACTCATCGCAAATGCCTGTTTCAACGTGATGTATGCTCCAGAGAAACGGCCGTCGGCATTCGTTGGTGCCCAGGTAACCTCCTTGCCGTGATCCATCACCTTCATTGCAAAATACTCGTCTTTACGTGTGTCACAGGGTGTGATGCCCTGATTCATAGCTTCTGTATAGACAAATAACTTGAAGGTTGATCCTGGTTGACGCATTGCAGTTACCTTATCATATTTCCACGACTTGAAGTCGATGTCGCCCACCCAGGCTTTCACATGACCGGTCTGGGGTTCCATTGCTACGAAGCCGCAGTGCATGAAGCGCACCATATAACGGATGGAGTCCATCGTTGAAAGTTCTTTCTCGACACGACCATGTTCGTAATCAAAGACCTTCACAGGGTGGGGCAGATTGAGATAGTAATTGATAGAATCCTCATTGCCGTCAAACTTCTTTGAAAGGTATTTATATACAGGCTGGCGTTTAGCGATATCCTCGATAAAGTTTTTGATTTCTATATGGTGTTCATCCTGCCAAGGATTTGTACTTCCCCAATGGTTGTTGAACGTCTGTTGTACCTGTTTCATCTGCTTGAAGGCCGCTTCTTCTGCATATTTCTGCATACGTGAATCAAGAGTCGTATAAATCTTCAGGCCTTCAGTATAGAGAGCATTACGATTCTCGAAGTACTCCTCGCACCAGTCTTTTAGACAGTCGGCCACAGCCTCGCGGAAATAGTTTGCATCACCGTCATAAGCCGACTCCACACTATAGTCGAGTTTGATATCCAGTTTCTTCAGTGAGTCGCACTCAGCCTGAGTAAGATGCTGGTGAGAACGCATCAGATCGAGTACAATATTTCTACGCTTGAGGGCATTGTCCGGGTTGATTAGCGGATTATAATAGGTGGTGGCCTTGAGCATACCTACGAGGATTGCTGCGTTCTCAGGTGTAAGGTCTTTCGGTGCACAGCCAAAGTACGTCTTACAGGCCGTCTTGATACCAAAGGCATTAGACCCGAAGTCAACTGTGTTGGCATACTGTGTCAGGATTTCCTCCTTTGTGAAGAAATACTCCAACTTATAGGCGGTAATCCATTCCTTGCTCTTCATAATGAGCATTTTTACTCCAGGGATATTTCCCAGTAGGCCAGTCGAGTATTCTGAACGTGTACGGAAGAGGTTCTTCGCTAACTGTTGGGTAATGGTAGATGCACCACGAGCATCATGATGAAGGATATACTCCTTAGCCACAGCGAAGAAGGCGGTATAGTCGATGCCGTGATGTTGATAGAAACGTTCATCTTCTGTGTCAATCAGTGCCTTCCAGAAGACTGGATTAACTTCTTCGTATGCAACAGGCGTACGGTTTTCACTGAAGAATTTACCAATAAGTTTACCGTCGGCACTATAGATCATTGAAGCTGCGGCAGGCCGTTTGTTCTTAATAGTTGACATTGAGGGCGACTTGCCAAAGAGCCACAAGAAGTTCAAGTCCACAGCCCCTAGGTAAAGGAAGAAAGCTACTACCAAGGAAACGAGGGCCCAAATGATTTTCAGATACCAAGGACGTCCCTGATAGAGTCCTTTATACCAAGGCCATATGCCTTTAAACCATTGCCATACTTTGCTAATCATCTGTTTCATAGGGCATCGATATCGTTTATTATTGCTGTTTGGTCGTCAGGATGATACCACCTTATACGTTCGTCTTTCTTAAACCATGTGAGTTGTTTCCGAGCGTAACGTCGTGTATTTCCTTTGATTCGTTCTATGGCTTCATCTAATGACCAACGGCCGTCAAAATAGTCAAATAGTTCTTTATAACCTACTGTATTCAATGCATTTAAACTCTTCATAGGATAGAGATCTTTCGCTTCTTCCAAGAGGCCGTCAGCCACCATCTGGTCGACTCTGCGGTTGATGCGATCATAGAGTTCCTCGCGTGGTCGATTCAGACCAATTTTGATGATGTCGAACGGACGTTCCCTCTTTTCTTTCTTTCTGAACGAGGTATAGGTTTTGCCCGTCATCGTACAAATCTCGAGGGCATGTACCACGCGTCGGGGATTCTGGAGATCCACCACTTCATAATAATCGGGGTCGAGTCGTTTTAACTCCTTACAGAGGGCTTCCAGACCTTCGTCAGTTAATCGTTGTTTCATCAAGGCGCGTGTCGCATCATCAATGGTAGGAATATCGTCAATCCCGTCACAGACAGCGTCGATATACATCATACTGCCACCACTCAGTAGAGCATAATTGCTCTTTGTCATCAATTCTTTCAACAAAGAAAGAACCTGCTGTTCGAACAATGAGGCACTGTAATAGTCATTTAGACTGAGTGAACCCACAAAATAGTGCGGGATATTCTGCATCTGCGCTTCAGTAGGGCGGGCTGTACCGATCTGTAGTTCCCGATAAATCTGACGGGAGTCTGCATTGATAACCGGAATGCCATAATGCCTGGCGATATCCAGACTGGCGGCTGTCTTCCCGACGGCGGTGGGTCCGGTTAAGACAATCAGTTTCTTTTCTCTCAAATCCAACTTCTTATCTAATCACACCTCGTTTCGAGTTCTCGATGAAGGAACAGATATACTCAACCTCCTTCACATCCGGATACTTAGCTCGGGCCTCTGCGATACCATCCTTCAAAACACCCTGAGCATAAATGATGCGATAGGTGTCGTGGATAGCTTCAATCACCTCGTTGGGGAAACCTCTGCGACGCAGACCAATCAGATTCACTCCAGCATAGCGAACGGGTTCCTTTCCTGCGATTACATAAGGTGGTATATCTTGACTGGTACGGGTTCCACCCTGGAACATGATATAACTTCCTACTCGGCAGAACTGATGGAACAGGCAGGTAGCAGAGATGATGGCAAAGTCGTCTATTTCGACCTCACCTGCTATCTTTGTGGAGTTACCGATGATACAGCCATTTCCGATGATACAGTCATGAGCTATGTGCATATTCTCCATCAGAAGATTACCTGAACCAACCACAGTCTTGCCTCTTGAGGCTGTACCGCGACTGATGGTTACATTCTCACGGATAGAGTTGTTATCACCTATTTCACAGGTGGTCTCCTCACCTTTAAACTTCAGGTCCTGAGGTTTCGTAGAGATACTAGCTCCTGGAAAGAACTCATTTCCGTTACCGATGCGCGCACCGAAATGCACAGTCACATTATTAAGAAATTGGTTGTTGTCACCGATGACCACATTCTTGTCAATCACACAGAAGGGACCGATAATATTGCCATCACCGAGTTTTGCATCGGGATCAACGACAGCTAATGGATGTATCTGATTTGCCATAGTTTATTTGTTTTTTACAATCTGGGCAGTGAATGTTGCTTCTGCTACCACCTGGTCGCCTACAAAGATATAACCTTTCATCGAAGAAATACCATGTCGTACAGGTGCCAGGAGTTCGACTTTGAAGATAAGCGTATCACCAGGAACTACCTTCTGACGATATTTCACACCGTCAATTTTAAGGAAGTAGGTCGACCACTCAGCTGGGTTCTCTAATGTGTTCAGCACGAGAAGGCCACCACATTGAGCCATTGCCTCTACCTGAAGCACGCCAGGCATCACTGGCTCTTGTGGGAAGTGTCCTTGGAAGAAAGGCTCATTGCCTGTTACGTTTTTGATACCCACTATGTAGTTGGCACCGAGTTCAATTACCTTATCGACGAGTTGCATCGGATAGCGATGAGGAAGCAGCTCGCGAATACGGTTCACGTCCATTACCGGCTCTTCATTGGGATCGTAAAAGGGGGCTTGTATTTCGTGTTTACGAATCTCCTTACGTACCTGACGGGCGAACTTATTATTGATCGTATGACCAGGACGGGTGGCAATAATGCGCCCTTTGATAGGCTTGCCAATCAGTGCCATATCACCGATAACATCGAGCAACTTATGGCGAGTACACTCGTTTTCCCACTGCAACGGCTTATGCTGAATATAGCCAAGGTCGGTGGCATCGCGATGCTCCACATGCAGCATGTCTGCCAGCATGTCGAGACGTTCCTGAGTGGTCTGTCGCTCATAGATGACGATAGCATTATCGAGGTCACCACCCTTGATGAGGTTTGCCTGCAGCAGGGGCTCGATGTCGCGAACGAAGACGAACGTACGAGCACTGGCGATTTCTGTAGCGTATTTGGCTGGATCATCGAGCGTCGCAAACTGCGAGTTGATGAACTTTGACTCGAAGGAACACATGGCTGTCAGCGAGAACTGATCGTCGGGCAGAATTGTGATGCATGAGCCGGATTTGTCGTCCTTTACCTCGATTTTCTTGCGGATGATATAGTAATCCTTCGGTGCATTCTGTTCCTCAATGCCGATTTCTCGAATCTTATCTACATATTGGATGGCAGAACCGTCGAGAATAGGAAACTCCGGACCGTTCACTTGAATCAGACAGTTGTCGATGCCAAGCGCATAGAGTGCAGAGAGACCATGTTCTACAGTTGAGACGCGTACGTCACCTTTGCCAAGAACAGTGCCACGTTGAGTGTCTACAACATTTTCTGCTATTGCTTCAATTACAGGTTCACCCTCTATGTCGATACGCTGAATTTTATAACCTGTATTCTCGGGTGTAGGATTGAAAGTGACAGTCAGATTTAAACCTGTATGCAGACCTTTTCCGAACAGTGAAAAGCTGCCTTTCAATGTTTTCTGTTTCATATCTTGTTATTGTTGCTGCTTAAGTTGATCGAGTTCACGCTGAAGCTGAGCTATCTGACGATACATGTCTGGCAACTTTGCATAGATAGCCTTTGCCTTGAAGAATATTTTCGGATCCATAGCAGGAGAACCTATCAGCGATTCGCCGCGCCCCTTCGTATCCTTGATGACACCGCACTGGGCACCAACGAACGTCTTGTCAGCGACGTGGATGTGACCAGAGAATCCGGCCTGTCCACCAACCATGCACCAAGATCCGATCTTTGTAGAACCAGCCAGACCTACCTGAGCCGACATCACTGTGTTCTCTCCAATCTCACAATTATGAGCCACCTGAATGAGGTTGTCGAGCTTGACGCCCTTATGGATGACAGTCTGTCCCATAGTTGAACGGTCGATACAAGTGTTGGCACCAATCTCTACATTGTCCTCAATGATAACGATGCCAATCTGAGGAATCTTGTCGTAGCCATCTGTGCTCGGCGCAAAACCAAATCCGTCGGCGCCAATGACGGAACCTGCATGAATTGTCACATTATTTCCTAATTTGCATCCCTGATAGACAGTTACGTTCGGATAAAGCGTAGAATGCTCTCCGATTGCGACTCCATCACCAATCACTACATGAGGGTAAAGCTGGACACCATCACCAATGACAGTATTTTCACCTACTACGGTGAATGCACCAATATACACATCTTTGCCGATTTTTGCTGATGCTGCAATGCTGGCCAATGGGTCGATACCTGTCTTACGGGGCTTCATCGACTCATAGAACTGCAGTAGTTTTGCTACACACTCATAGGCGTTCTTTACACGGATAAGTGTTGGGCTTACAGGTTTTTCCAGTTCTACATCCTCGTTGATGAGAACTACAGATGATAGGGTATCATAAATATAGTGGGTATATTTAGGATTCGATAAGAAGGAGATGGCGCCAGGCACACCTTCTTCTATTTTTGCAAACGTAGTTACCTTAGCGTTCTCGTCGCCTTCTACGCGACCTTGGATCAGGTCGGCAATTTGTTTGGCAGTAAACTCCATATTTTTTAGTTACGATTATATTTACTTGAATGCAAAGATAACAAAAATTATTGAAATCTCTGATAACATAGGTAATATTTTCTTATTTTTTTAGAAAGTAATTGAACATTTAGCAATTCAGAGGCTTCAGAGATGTCGCGAATTTCACCACTTTTGTAAAGAATTGAGATACTGTCGTCGTCCACGTTATACATGTCTTTTGAGATGGTATTGATGCTCATCATATAGTGACGTGCCTCCTCAACAGAAATCTCCATGTGTGCAGAAATCTCCTTAGCGATAGTCTCAAGATGAGCCTCTTCGACAGGTTCTTCCGTCACCTCAACCTTGAAGATATGGCGGTCGAGCATATCTGTGGCGAGGGTAGAGAGAATCTTGTCCGGGTGATGTTTCCAGGCTTTCATTGCGCTCCAGATATCCGAGTCGTCGAGCTCGCCATAGTAAGTTAGTGTCTCATCATGCGTGGCAAACCATTCGGCATCAATATCGTTGGCCAGGAAGTAATGAAGGGCGGGTGAAGCAAAAACCTCTTCTCCTTGCCGCAACAGATCCTTGGCACGGGTGAGCATGTTTACCAATACTTTCTCATAAGCCACACAAGTACGATGCAGATAAACTTGCCAATACATCAGCCGTCGGGTTGTGAGATAGTTCTCCAATGAATAGATGCCTTTCTGATCAACTACGAGTGAGTCATTTACTACATTGAGCATCTTGATGATTCGTGCCGATCCGATATTACCTTCTGTCACTCCTGTATAGAACGAATCGCGTCGCAGATAGTCCAGACGGTCCATATCTAACTGACTGGAGATGAGCTGATGAAGAAAGTTCTTGGGGTATTCGCCCTTGAATATCGAGATAGCAAGATTCAGTTGCCCGTTGAAATGACGGTTGATCTCTTCCATCATCAATAGTGAGATATCTTCGTGTGAGATACCGTGGATCAGCGTATTTTCCAACACATGTGAGAATGGCCCATGCCCGATATCGTGCATCAGAATGGCTGCCTGCACAGCCTCTGCTTCTGTGTCGAAGATGAAGATTCCTTTCTGCTGGAGCGAGAGCACCGCTTCACTCATCAGATGGAAGGCACCTAAAGAATGTTGGAAACGAGTGTGACGGGCTCCGGGGTAAACTACCGATGCTAGTCCCAATTGGTTGATGCGGTTCAGACGTTGAAACAACGGATGCTCTACGATGCCGTAGAGCAGTCCACGCGGTATTTTGATGAATCCGAAAACCGGATCATTAATGATTTTTGCTTCTAACATATAACAAAGAAGGCAGGATTTATAATCCTACCTTTTTTAATTCTAGTGCCATCTCCTGCTGTAGGGCTTTGGCTGCATTTTCGGCTGCCTCTGCAAAATCCTCGCCGTTAGAGGCATATATGATGCCGCGGGAAGAGTTTACCAACAGACCACAATCTTTCGTCATGCCATACTTGCACACTTCCTGTAATGAGCCTCCCTGAGCGCCTACGCCCGGAACAAGCAGGAAGTGATTAGGCACCACTTTGCGGATATCCTCAAACATCTGTCCCTGAGTAGCACCTACAACGTACATCATATTGTCTTCATTGCCCCATTCCTGACTCTTCTTGAGCACTTTCTCGAAGAGCCGCTCACCGTTAGCATCCTCTGTCAGCTGGAAATCGTGAGACCCCTTGTTGGATGTCAACGCCAGCAGTATGACCCATTTGTCTTCGTAGCCAAGGAATGGCGTCACCGAGTCTTCGCCCATATAGGGAGCGACAGTCAGAGCATCGACATCATACTCCTCAAAGAATGTCTTGGCGTACATCTTCGACGTGTTACCGATATCACCGCGCTTAGCGTCAGCGATGATAAAGTGGTTGGGGTATTCTTCTTTCAGATAGTCAATGGTAGCCTCGAAGGCAAGGATGCCGTCCACGCCATAGGCCTCGTAGAAAGCCAAATTGGGCTTATAGGCCACGCAATAGGGGGCAGTCGCATCGATGATGAGGGCATTAAACTCACAGAGGGCACGGAAGAGATAGTCTTCGCCATCCTTAGCCTTTGCCTCGTCGATGATGCACTGGGGTATCTTGTTGAGGTCTGTATCGAGACCTACGCAGAGAAAACTTTGCTTCTCTTTGATTTGCTGAATCAGTTCTTGACGGGTCATAATTATTTCTTATTGTATAAATATACGAGCCATACGAAATAGACAATAAAATACCAGGATACACAAAGTCCACAAGCCCACCAAACATTTAAATACTCTCTTGCTAATAAGCAACCAGGGAAAATGCCTAATGCTGAAATAACATTTGGCCACATGGAGGACCACTTCTGTTCTTTCTTCATTTCTTGGGTCATCGGTGCCCAGAATTTTTTCCAATTCATAGTCCTATTGTCTTAGGGGTTAGAGTTCCGTTTCTTTCATGCGCTCGGCATTCTCAGCAACGGTGAGGGCGTCGATCATGGGCTGGATGTCGCCTCCGAGGAATCCCTGCAGGTCGTGAGTCGTATAGCCGATACGATGGTCAGTAACACGGCCTTGGGGGAAGTTGTAGGTGCGTATCTTTGCTGAGCGGTCGCCAGTAGATACGAGACTCTTACGGCGAGAAGCGATATCGTCCATATACTTCTGGTGCTCCTTATCATAGATAAAGGTATAGAGACGAGAGAGGGCGCGTTCCTTATTCTTGGGCTGGTCGCGCGTCTCCGTACACTCGATGAGAATCTCTTCGGTCTCTCCCGTATTGGGGTTCTTCCACATATAGCGCAGACGCACACCCGATTCCACCTTGTTCACGTTCTGTCCACCAGCACCAGAGCTTCGGAAGGTATCCCACTTGATCTCACCTTCGTTCACATGTACCTCAAACTTGTCAGCCTCAGGCAGTACGGCAACAGTAGCAGCAGAGGTGTGCATGCGCCCCTGTGTCTCTGTAGCAGGCACTCGCTGTACACGATGCACGCCTGACTCATACTTCAGTGTACCATAGACATCAGCACCCGAGACAGCAAAGTCAATCTCTTTGTAGCCACCGACGGCACCTTCTGATACGCTGGTGATGGAGAGTTGCCAACCTTTCGATTCGCAATAGCTCTTGTACATCTTGAAGAGGTCGCCAGCAAACAGACAAGCCTCATCGCCACCCGTACCCGCACGGATTTCCATCTGTACGTTCTTCGCATCCTCAGGATCCTTTGGGATGAGGGCAATCTTGATCTCCTCCTCCAACTTGGGCTGCAACTCTTCATTGGTAGCCAGTTCCTCACGCGCCATCTCCTTCATCTCGGGGTCAGTCTCGTTGGCGAGGATATCCTTAGCCTCCTTGATGCCGTTCAGACAGGCGATATAACGCTTTCTGGCATCCATGATGTCACCCAGATCCTTGTATTCCTTGGTGAGCTTTACAAAACGGTTCTGATCGGCGATCACGTCAGGGTCGGTAATCAGAGTTGATACCTCCTCAAAGCGTGCCTCTAGGCCGTCAAGCTTCTGTAGTATATTGTTATTATCCATATTAATATTCAAAAGTTCCAAATTCGCTCTTGATGGTCAGACTCTTCTTACCTTCCTCAATGTGACCCACTACCTGAGCGTCGATGTTGAAGCTTTTCGAGACGGCTATCACCTTCTCGGCAACCTCTGCAGGCACATAGATCTCCATGCGGTGACCCATGTTGAACACCTGATACATCTCCTTCCAGTCTGTGCCAGAGCACTCGTGGATAGCCTTGAAGAGTGGGGGTACAGGGAACATGTTATCTTTCACCACCTTACAGTTATCGCTGACGAAGTGGAGAACTTTTGTCTGGGCACCACCTGTGCAGTGCACCATACCATGAATCTCTGGTCGCAGCTCGTCGAGCAATTTTTTGATCACAGGCGCATAGGTGCGGGTGGGAGAGAGCACGAGCTGTCCTGCATCCACAGGAGAACCCTCTACGGCATCCGTCAACTTGTATTTGCCGCTATACACCAGTTCGTCGGGTACAGCATGATCAAAACTCTCAGGATACTTCTCTGCCAGATACTTGGCGAAGACATCATGACGGGCTGAGGTCAGACCATTGGAGCCCATACCACCGTTGTAACGCTTCTCGTAGGTAGCCTGTCCTGTTGATGACAGACCGACGATCACATCACCCGGACGGATATTCGCATTGTCAATCACATCACTGCGCTTCATGCGGCAGGTTACAGTGGAATCAACAATAATCGTGCGCACAAGATCGCCAACGTCTGCCGTCTCTCCACCAGTAGGATAAATGCCGATACCCATCTCGCGCAGTTCGCTGAGCAGTTCGTCGGTACCATTAATGATGGCAGAGATCACCTCCCCGGGCACGAGCATCTTATTGCGCCCGATGGTGCTCGACACGAGGATGTTATCAACTGCACCCACGCAGAGCAGATCGTCGGTGTTCATCACGATGGCATCCTGAGCGATACCTTTCCATACAGAGAGGTCGCCCGTCTCCTTCCAGTACATATAGGCGAGACTCGACTTCGTGCCTGCACCGTCGGCATGCATGATGTTACAATACTCAGGGTCGCCGCCTAAAATGTCGGGGATAATCTTACAGAACGCCTGTGGGAAGATTCCCTTGTCGATGTTCTTGATGGCGTTGTGCACATCTTCTTTCGCAGCACTCACGCCGCGCATCATATATCTGTTGTCCATATTCTTATTTTTCTTTTCCGTGCCAGAATTCCCATGAGGCAAAGGCCTGCAGCAAGAGCATCTCAAGCCCGTTCTTCACGTCGGCACCATGTTCCTTTCCCTTACGCATGAAGAGCGTCTGGTCGGGGTTGTAGATGAGGTCGTAGAGGATAGTGTGATTGTCCATCGCCTCGTAAGGCAGATCGGGACAGACCTCTGTGTGAGGGTACATACCTAGCGGGGTACAGTTCACGATGACATTGTACTCCTTGACGATTTCAGGCGTTATCTGCTTGTAGGTGATGGTGTCAGGACGTTCGTATCGACTGACGAAGACCGTTTCGATTCCTAACGATTTCAGTCCGTAGTTGATGGCCTTCGATGCTCCGCCCGTACCTAAGATAAGGGCTTTCTTGTGCCATTTCTTCTCGATCATGGGCTCTATGCTCTGCGTAAAGCCGATGACATCGGAATTGAATCCTTTCAGGATCGTCTTGTTCTTCTCGTGCGTCACCCGGATAACGTTGACGGCTCCGATGGCCCGAGCCTCTGGAGAGATGGCGTCGAGGAAGGGGATGACCTTCTCCTTATAGGGGATGGTGACGTTCAGCCCTCGCAGTTCGGGATTCTTGTCGAGCACCTCAGGCAGTTCGTCGATGCTTGGAATCTCGAAGTTCTCATACTTGGCGTTGATACCTTCATCAGCAAACTTCTGGTTGAAGTAGCTAATGGAAAATGAGTGCCCCAAAGGGTAGCCGATTAATCCGTACTTTTCCGTCATATCGTTATCTATTTGGTTGCGTAATACATCGTACAGATGCCGAAGGTGAGTCGCCTGAAGCCTGCCTCCCTGAATCCGGCTTTCTGAAGTATCTCCACCATCCGTTCGCCTTGCGGGAAGGCCTCGATGGTCTTGGTCAAGTAACTATAGGCACTGGTGTCCTTCGAGATGAGCCGGCCGTAGATGGGCAATACCGTGTGACTGTAGATATGGAAGAGCTGCTTCATGGGAAAACTAACGGGTGTCGTCAGTTCCACGATGCTCAGATGCCCTCCTGGCTTCAGCACTCGGCACATCTCCGCCAGTCCCTTGTCGAGGTCGGCAAAGTTTCTGATGCCAAAGGCTGCCGTCACTGCGTCAAAGGTTGCCTCGGGATAGGAGAGAGCCGTACAGTCTTCTTTCTCAAAGGTGATGATCTTGTCCAGACCTTCTGCCTCCACTTTCTTCCGTCCGATGGCCATCATACCCTCGCTGATGTCTGCTCCGACGAGTTTGTCGGGCTGCAGCATCTTGGCTGCGAGAATGGCAAAGTCGCCTGTGCCGGTAGCTATGTCGAGCAGGGTCTTCGGGGCGAATGGTTTCAGATAGCCGATGGCCTTCTTCCGCCAACCCTTGTCGATGTCCCACGACAGTCGGTGGTTCAGCTTGTCATACGTGGGCGCGATGTGGTCGAACATCCGCTCCACCTGCTGCGTCTTCTCACCCTCTGACTCGTAGGGGTTTATCTTCTCCTGCCCGTACATCCTCTGATGGCTTTTTATCTCTTCTCAAAGGCCTTCAGCCAACCGCTCACGTTTTTCTCGATGCGCTCGGCGATATCCTCATCGCTGGTCTCGCGCTCGAAACGCTCGCCTACGATATTCTCGTAGAGCTCGATATAGCGGTCGCTAACGCTCTCTGCATATTCGTCTGTAATCTCCGGCATCACCTGTCCAGGCTCGTTCATGAAGTCATGCTCGATGAGCCACTGGCGCACGAACTCCTTTGACAACTGCTTCTGAGGCTCACCCTTGGCGAGCTTCTCTTCGTAGCCTTCGGCATAGAAATAACGGCTGGAGTCGGGGGTGTGAATCTCGTCAATGAGATAGACCTTGCCGTCGCGCTTGCCGAACTCGTATTTCGTGTCCACCAGAATCAGTCCGCGCTTGGCGGCAATCTGCTGTCCACGCTCGAAGATACGGCGGGTATAGTCCTCCATCACGGCATAATCCTCTGCCGACACGATGCCTTGGGCGATGATCTCTTCCTTCGAGATGTTCATGTCGTGGCCCTCATCGGCCTTGGTTGTCGGGGTGATGATGGGCTCGGGGAATCGCTCGTTCTCCTTCATACCGTCGGGCAGTTTCACACCACAGAGTTCACGGCAACCGTTCTTGTACTCGCGCCAGGCCGAACCTGTCAGGATGGAACGGATAATCATCTCCACACGGAAACCCTCGCACTTCAGACCGATGGTCACCATAGGGTCGGGAGTGGCCAACTTCCAGTTCGGGCAGATATCCGTCGTGGCATCGAGGAATTTCGCAGCAATCTGGTTGAGCACCTGACCTTTAAATGGAATACCCTTCGGCAATACCACGTCGAAAGCTGATATACGGTCTGTGGCTACCATCACCATCAGGTCGTCGTTAATGTTATACACATCACGTACCTTGCCGTGATACACACTTTTCTGTCCTTGGAACTTAAAGTCCGTCTTTGTTAATGCTTTCATTGCTATTTTTTTCTTTATCATAATTTTCGTATGCGTTGACAATCCGGGTGACAAGTTTGTGGCGCACAATGTCGCTGCGGTCGAGATTTACCACACCGATGCCCTCCACATTATTTAATATATGCAAGGCCTCTATCAGTCCGCTCTTCTGCGAATGGGGCAGGTCTATCTGCGTCATATCACCCGTGATGATCATCTTAGTGTTCCAACCCATGCGGGTCAAGAACATCCTGATCTGTGCCGGAGTCGTGTTCTGAGCCTCGTCGAGTATCACGACGGCATCGGAGAGCGTGCGGCCGCGCATAAAGGCCAGCGGGGCTATCTGTATCACGTGCTTCTCCATCATGTCCTGAAGCTTCACCTGCGGCAGCATATCTTCCAACGCGTCGTAGAGTGGCTGCAGGTAAGGGTCGATCTTCTCCTTCATGTCGCCAGGCAGGAATCCCAGTTTCTCTCCGGCTTCCACTGCCGGTCGCGACAAGATGATCTTCTTCGCCGTCTTATCCTTCAGAGCCTTTACTGCCAGCGCTATCGAGAGGTAGGTCTTACCCGTACCAGCCGGACCGACGGCAAACACCATGTCATTGTCCTCATAGGCCTTGATGAGCCGCTGCTGATTCTCCGTCCTGGCCTTGATAGGTCGTCCCGACATTGAATAGACAATCACCCCTTCGGGCACCTCGTCCTTAGTACGCTTACCTTTCACGATGTCCAGAATATCCTCGTCTTTCAGCGAGTTAAACCGCAACACGTGCTGGCGCAACTTCTCAACGTGTTCCTCAAAGGCTGCCATCTGTTCCTCGTCGCCGAGCACGCGGATGACATTATCGCGGGCCACGATACGCAGTTTAGGGTATAAAGACCTGATTATCTGCAGGTGACCATTGCTGACGCCGTAGAACACAACGGGGTCTATATCTTCTAAAACAATATGTTTCTCTATCAATTTATCGACAAATTACTATTTTGCGTGCAAAATTACAAAAATAATTTGTAACTTTGCCCCCGAAATAAGATTTTTCTTCATGAAACTGACAAAAAAACGATATTTACAAGGATTCGTCGCTGTGGTACTCATGCTCGCCCTCGTGAGATGGATATTCCCGTCTGTGGCTGGAGCAAGTCCTGCTCCAGTCGAGCCAACTGTAACCGAGACCGTCGCCGAAGCAGAAGAAGCGCCCGCACCCGAGGTCACCCCTGTTGCGGTCGCCAAATCAGAGAAGCCGACCAAGAAGAAGCACCATCGGATTCTTTCCGTAGCGAGTTATGCCGCTTCGTTTCCCGATACCAATGCCGTGCAACTCGTTGCTGCCGAGCAATGGGGCGTTAGTCCGGTCAAGAATCGCGAGGATGCCGAGATGCGTAAGCGGGAACTTGTGTACGTTGGTGCCAATCCCTATTACCATGTTGATCCCCTCTATTCGAGTATCCCTTACCTCGTGCCTCGTGCTGCCGTATTGCTGCAGGACATCGGTAAGGCCTTCTTCGACAGTCTTTATGTGAAAGGTGTGCCTTTCCACAAACTGATTGTCACCAGCGTGCTTCGTACGGAGGAGGATGTAGTGAAGCTTCGCCGTCGTAACGGCAATGCCACCGAGAAGTCGTGCCATCTCTATGGTACTACCTTCGATATCTGCTACAATCGCTATAAGACGGTTGAGAACCCCGACGGTCCAGCGCGCCGCATGGTACGCAACGATACACTGAAATGGGTACTCAGCGAGGTGCTCCGCGATATGCGCGAAAAGAATCGTTGCTATATCAAGTACGAGGTAAAGCAGGGTTGCTTCCACATGACGGTGAGATAAGAATGAACGATTAATTAGTAAACTTAAAACCATAAAATTATGAGATTAGACGGAAGAAGAGAAAGCTCTAACGTTGAAGACCGCCGCGGAATGAGTGGTGGTGCGAAGGCTGGTATCGGTGGTATCGGCGCAGTGATTATCGCAGCCTTGTTTGCCTGGATGAGTGGCGGCGACCCATTGCAGGCAGGTCTGCAAGCAGCTCAGGAACAGATGTCGGTACCTACCGAGACCGTCGGTGAAGAGAATTTTACCGAAGAGGAACAGGCGCTGGCCTCCGACTGCAAGAAGATTCTCGCCTCGACAGAAGATGTGTGGGGACCTGTGTTCCAAGAGATGGGTGGCACTTATACGCCGCCTACACTCGTACTATTCTCTAACCAAGTAAACTCTGCCTGTGGAAATGCGACTGCAGCCGTAGGACCTTTCTATTGCTCAGGCGACCAGAAACTGTATATCGACCTCTCGTTCTTCACTCAGATGAAGCGTCAGCTCGGTGTCGAAGGTAACACCTTCGCCTATGCCTACGTCATCGCCCATGAGATCGGTCACCACGTAGAAAACCTTACCGGAACGCTGGGTAAGGCCCATCAGGCCATGAACCAGAGTGACAAGGTGACGGCCAATCAGATCAGTGTAAGACTGGAGTTGCTGGCCGACTATTATGCTGGCGTATGGGCGCATTACGAGGACAAGATGAACCACTCTATGGAATATGGCGATATGGAGAAAGGTCTTGAACTGGCCAAGGCCATCGGCGACGACTGGCTGCAGAAGAAGGCGCAGGGTAGGGCTACTCCCGAATCGTTTACCCACGGAACCAGCGATCAGCGTAAGCGTTGGCTGAAGCGCGGATTTGATACAGGCGACATGCGCACATCGACATTCAGCGTACAGAATTACAACGATTTGTAAGCCTTTTCATCCCGACTTAACGTCATAAATCACCGTCATTCGACTGCTTTGTCGTCTGGCGGTATTTTTGTCGCAACAAGTCTCGAATCTTTTTGCCGGAATATTTTCTCATGTCCTGAAATCGCCATACTTTTGCAGCCGAAATCAAACATAAGTCGAACAATTAAGATCAAAAAGTTATGAAAAAAATAGTATTGGTAATGATGGCATGCTGCTTCGCTCTGATGAGCCAGGCACAGGATTTTAAGTACTGCATGAGCTACGAAGATTTCGTGGCCAATAAGTGGACACCGATCGACTCGCTCACGCAAGGTCGCACTCTGAAGTTCCCTGAGGTGAAATACGACTATAATGAGTATAAGATCAAGACTGGCGATAAGGTGGCCGATAAGTTTCTGAAGAAGAACGTGTTCGCCGTAAGTGCAGGCAAGCAACTCTACGTCAATTGCCGCAACATGCGCCACAATGATATCGTGCTCGACGTGATGGGCTACACTCAGGCTTACCGATATGACCATGATAAACTCTGTCTGGCTGTCTATCATATTAACGACGGTGCTTTCCTGCTCGGACTTGGAGCCGATGTGGCCTCACTTTTCACCAATCTGCCCATGAGTATTGCTCTCGCCACCACTTCTACAGCACTCTGGCTTGCCAGCGACAAGCTGAACAGTTTCCGTTGCTATCTCGTTGATCACAATGCCAACGAGAAGGGCCGTTACGATGTGACACGCATGAATGATGAGTATATGGACCATCTTCTCGCTCACGATGGCCAACTTCTTGCCCGTTATCATGCCATTAGTAACAAGAGAGAGCGTCAATCTGCAGCCAATATTCTGCCTACTTTGATGGCAAAAGGGCTCGTTGATAAAGAGTAGTGCTTGATTGTTAGGCATTACTTCAAATAAGATTGTAAATATATTTACCACACCATCAATCGTAGTTATTTTGCGACCTTATTAGGTAACAAATGCTAGTTAGTTAGGCAGTTCTTGTTACCTAGTTAGGCCGCAAATTTAGTCTGTTTTCGCTGCTCATACAAGGGTACAAATTTTTCAATACTCATTCAATATTTTTCGCATAGCATTCAAGCTGGCAAATACACATTTTTGGAAATTTGGAATTTTGGAATTTCTGACATTAAGCATATTCCAATGGTTTCAAGGCTGGGCAAACAGGATAACAGTATATTAATTGTATTAAAGTAATAGTATATTATAAATTATATATTATTATAATAATATATAATTCTTATTACCTCCCCTTGTGATATCGGAAATACCTTAATGTCCAAATGTCCAAATGTCTAAAATTCCAATAAGACAAAAAATGCGGGGGTGTAATAAGTAGTTTAGTAGAATTATCAAATAAAAGATGGTGTGCCTTTTGAAGTGAACCCCAGAAGTTAGACAGGATACTTCTGGGGTTCATTATGTATAGACATCACAGTTTAGAAGAAAAGAAAGAAATCATCCGCTTGCATG
>OMXO01000037.1 GCA_900315035.1 uncultured Prevotella sp. | reverse complement strand
GTCCATGTGCGCGGATTCCAGAATTGCGACCTTTTCTTCGACAAGGTGTTTGGAGATGATACTGGTCAGGTGAGCGGATTCAAGTATTTTAATCAGTTCCGCCAATATGACGAGTTCCATCATGTGCTACAAGGCAAGAACCCTGGACGCACCAATGATGAGGAGCGCATATTGAGTTATAACTACGGCATCGCCCTACACGACATCTTCTTCGCTTCACGTATCTATGAAAGGATACAAACAGGCGATGGATTCAACCTCGAGAAACAAGACAAAAAACTATGGTTCTAATATGAATAACGAGGAACTGCGTGCACGATTCAATCCCGACGGCTCGATGCTGCGCCGTCAGCAGATGCGGATGCTGGAGATATTGCTCGAGGTGGACAAGATCTGCAAGAAGCACGACATCAGATACTGGCTCAGCAGCGGCACGCTGATAGGTGCCATGCGTCACAACGGCTTTATTCCCTGGGACGATGATCTCGACATCGAGATGATGCGTGCCGACTATCTGCGACTGATGAAGGTGTTGCCTTCAGAACTGCCAGACTGGCTCGCGCTGCAGAACGATAAGACGGATCCAAATTATTTCTACTTCTATGCTAAAGTACGCGACCGTCGTTCAAGGATGCTCGAACAGAACGGCTACGACCGTCTGTGGCAGGAACAGGGAATCTATATTGATATTTTCCCGATGGAGAAGCATCCTATATGGCTACACAAACTGACGGAGAAGGCCGTTGGTCACATGTATAAGATATGGCGTACAAGTACAGATGACGGTAAGGCTATCAGACAGGTGCGGCGTATCTTTGATGTCAATAATAAGTGTTTATTCCCCTGTCTCCGCACTTTTCTCTTACCACTTACCTCCTGCTTCTCAACTGTTATCACTTCTGGCATGGGCATTCCATTCCATAATCCTCGTTATGCCGATGAGATATTCCCACTGACTACGCATATCTTCGAAGGCTGTCTGTTGCCAATACCTGGTAATACAGATGCCCATCTGCGTCATATCTTCGGTGATTATATGCAATTGCCTGACCTGAGTAAACTGGCACCCCATGTCGGAAAGCTTGAATTCTATGATGAATGAGCCGTTAGCAGTGAAAAAGCCACGTATGGGTTGGCTTGATGCACTACGGGGATTTACAATGATCCTGGTGGTAACCAATCATGTAGCCCTCAAGTCGTTTGGTATGCAGATTAGGTGGTCGGCAGCTCTTCAGTTCTTTCTGCTTTTCCGTATGCCACTGTTTTTCTTCATCAGTGGTTTTCTCGCTTACAAAGCCAGTAGGATATGGAGCAGGCAGACACTACGCGACTTGTCTTTGAAGAAAATGCGGGTACAGTTGATCCCTACCATTGTGTTCTTCCTGCTCTATCTGGCGATGATTCCCACTACGCCTTTCATGCCAAGTCTGATGGAGGCTTTGGCCTCAGGCATGAAAGCTGGCTATTGGTTCACGCTCGTCCTTCTCTACATGTTGCTGACGTACTATCTCTACAGCTATGTGGAGAGCCGCTTGCATATACGCTCTTGGATTCCTTTGGCACTGCTGTTTATTGTTTCGCTCTGTTTATTCGAAACTTGCTATCTCCCTCGTTATTTCTCCTGGGCTTTAGGATATAAAGGAGAGCCGAATGCATTCATGAACTATTCCAGTCTGGTAGAGATGTTTCGCTATTTTCCTTTCTTCCTCTTTGGAAATATCGTACATCGTTACTGGGATCGGGCGCAGCGGCTAATGGATAGTTCGTGGTTCTTTCCTGTGGTGACACTTCTGGCCGTAGTCTGCACGTTGGAAGTCATCGTGTGGCACAATCTGCGCTTGGCTTGGGCCGCGTTCCCCCATACATTGGCGATGTTCCTCTTGTTGTCGATGGTCTTTATGTTCTTTAGGTATTACCATGAGTTCTTCGAACAGACGCACTTTGGTAATGTTCTCCAGTTTATTGGCCGACGCACGCTTGATATCTATCTGTTACACTATTTCTTCTTGCCGAAGTTGCCGATGGTGGGTGAGTTTTTTAGAGTGAACCGCCACAACTTCATTCTCGACACCACAGCATCCTTGGCTGTCGCCCTTTTGGTGGTTGCCTTTTGTGTGGTAGTCTCAAATCTGTTAAGGGTCAGTCCTTTCTTGAAGAAGTACCTTTTCGGAAGATGAAAGCGAGAATTTCCTTGAGAATGACGGCTCCTGCCGATCTCATAACTCCATAGTAGAGCAAGGCTGCAAGTAAAACGCGGCATATCAGTTTCAGCCAAAGCGTCTCTATGGTCTGTGTGACAAAGCCTGTTATAGCCATCACAGCAACTGCAGCGAGGGCGAAAGGTAGGATGTCTTTCAGGAATTCAAGCAGGCCATAGTTCATCAGACGGTGCACGAAACTGTGCCATACGAACACCCATAGGATATTTAATAAGGTATAAGCGATGACCATCGTCAAGATGCCTTTCTGCCAGAGTCCTACCATTAGACTGATTTGTAAAATGCCTAGCACAATGGTGCTCCACAGATAGATATCACTGCGCTTTTGACTAATCACAGCATCAGTAAGCAGGGTGGAAAGGGGCATAAATGCACCGCTCAGACAGAGAAGGGGCAGTAGTGAGGCTGCAAAAGACCATTTCTCACCGATAGTCAGCACGATGAACTCATGCGAAACCAGTCCAAGGCCAAAGAGGAGGGGGAAAGCTATGAAGGCTGTAAAACGCATCATTTTACGTAGCACTGCCAACTGGCGTTCCCGTTCGTCGCCAAGGCCGACGAGTACGGTTTGATCCACTTGTTTCAGCATGTTGCCCACGAGTAGGAAACATTTGGAACTCCACTGATAGGCTTGATTATAATGGCCTGTGCTGGTCTCACCATAGTAACGGCCTAACAACAGGTTCATGATGTTATTATTCAACTGTGTGAAGATGGCTGACAACATAATCTTGAAGCTGAATGGAAAGAGTTGGCGGATTGGTTCGAAGGTCACTTTTGTCGTAGGTCGCCACGGACTGAAATACCATAGTAATAAGGTGTTGACGGCGATATACATCAGATACTGTGTGGCAAGAGCCCAATAGCCAAAGCCGAGTGCGGCCAGAACCACACTGACAATACTCGATGAGAGTGTGGCTGTCATGCCGCATTGGGCAATCTGCTTGATCTGCATCTGCTTGGTCAGATAGGCTGATTGCGCCATTCCGAAACTCGAGAACACAAATCCAAGGAACACGTAACGGCTCAGAGGAATAAGCTTAGGCTGGTGATAGTAATCGGCTATCAGAGGTGCACAAAAGAATAGAACCAGATAGATAGCGACTCCTGCAATGATGTTAAACCAGAATACTGCATTGTAGTCATTGTGGGAGGGCGACTTCATATTAATCAAGCCTGTCTTGAATCCACTTGACTGCAATTCGTTGGCAATCACAGAGAACACAGCCAACATCGCTGTCATACCATAGTCTGAAGGGTCGAGCAGACGTCCGAGGATAATGCCAAAAGCCAACCCCAGCAACTGCTGTACACCATTGTTCATTCCGCCCCAGAAGAGGCCTTTTGCGGTCTTCTCCTTCAGTGTCTCAGCCATAACTTACTTCTCTATGAGGAAGCGATCGATGAATTTCTCAACGATGGGGAACTGAACTTCGGGGAGTTGACAGTGACCATGTCCGCCGATAATGCTCCAGTCCATGCGGTCACCAATGCCGAAGCGTTCCCATACTTTGTTTGCTGCCTCGGCTGAAGGCTGCATGGCAGCATCAGAGAGCCAAGTGTAATCAGGGTTGCCGAGTAGGAGCAAGGCACGCGGACAGACCATCGCACAAAGTTCGTGCTGGTCGTAAGGCAGGCGATACACGGAGTCGCCACGGAAATTCTTGCGTTGACTCTCCAAGAACCAGTGGTAATCAGTCTTGTCAATATCTTCCACATTTTCTTTTGACTCATGCGATTTGCGCCAGGCAGCAGCGCCACCTCCACCTGGCTCTTGGGCGATGGTCAGGGCGATACGCTCGTCGAAGGCACCGCAGTAGAGTGCCATTTTTCCTGCGTACGAGCAGCCGGTTACTCCAATATGGCGTGTGTCGATTTTGGTTACCTTTGATCCCAACTGTTGCAGACCATCGATAAGCCGGCTCAGCCCCCAAGCCCACTCACTGTAGGCACCATTGTCCTTCAGGCTTGGATACAGACGATCGAAATTGTGTTCACCCCGATCATGGTGTTTACGCCATTGCGAGTAATCGTTTACCTGACTCTCCTGGAAAAACATTGTAGCGATAGGACGGTTCTCAAACAATTGTTTGGGCAAGCTGATCATGCTTGTACCAATCATCAGGGCGTAAGGCGGAAATCCAGTCTTCGGATAATGAATAACAGAACGCAGGGTGAGTGTTTCTCCGCCCACTGTTACATCCACCACCAATGCGGTGTCTCCCTCCATGCGTGCTTTAACCTGACCAGGCTCTACGGTCGGCTTCTGGCCGATACCATAGTGCTGTATCATATGGGCAATGTCGCTGCGTCGCTTTGACCAGTCTGCAAAACTTGTCACACCTTCAAGAGGGTCTGGCAACTCATGGATGAGAGGCAGCTGGTCGCGTTCTGGCATGATGGGCAGCGCGAATTGACTGCCAGTGTTCTCCACATCATAAACCAATGGAATTCTCGCATCCTGCCCCTGAATAGTGGCAGTAACCCAAGCGAGCACAATGGCACAAAACAGTCTCATCATAACGCTCAATTATAAACCATATATTATCCCACCTGACTGCCAGGCTTCACATCCTTAGTAGTAGTTACCACACTGAGGCTTTCGTCTGCATCAACAGCAGAGAGAATCATACCTTGGCTCTCGATGCCCATCATGGTTCGAGGCGCAAAGTTGGCTACAAAGAGGATACGTTTGCCAATGAGCTCCTCTGGATTCTCATAGAAGGCAGCGATACCAGAGCAGATAGTACGATCTGTGCCAGAACCATCGTCGATGGTGAACTGCAGAAGCTTCTTGCTCTTCTTGACCTTCTGGCAATCCTTCACCAGACCTACGCGGATATCGAGCTTCTCGAAGTCCTCGAAGCTGACAGTATCCTTGATAGGTGCAGCCTTATAGTTAGCCGCCTCGTTAGCCTTCTTAGTGGCCTCGAGCTTGTCGAGCTGCTTCTGGATCACCTCATCCTCAATCTTCTCGAAGAGCAGAGCAGGCTCGCCCAGTTGGTGTCCTGCTTTCAGAAGGTCAGTGCTGCCTAGCTGCTCCCACTCAAACGAGTCGATATTAAGCATCTCGCGGAGCTTCTTGCTGCTGAATGGCAGGAATGGCTCGAAGGCGATAGCGAGATTAGCCGTCAACTGCAAGCAGATGTTGAGAATCGTCTCACAACGCTTAGGATCAGTCTTCCAGACCTTCCACGGCTCACATTCAGTGATGTAGCGGTTACCGATACGGGCGAGGTTCATGGCCTCGAATTGGGCATCGCGGAACTTGAACTGCTCCAACAGCGCTTCGACTTTTGCCTTCACATCTTTGAACTCCTCAAGGGCCTGCTTATCGACATCCTGCAGTTCGCCACAGGCAGGAACTATACCATTCCAGTATTTCTTAGTGAGCTGGAGGGCACGATTCACGAAATTGCCATAGACAGCAACAAGCTCGTTGTTGTTGCGATCCTGGAAGTCCTTCCAGGTAAAGTTGTTGTCCTTCGTTTCAGGTGCGTTGGCTGTGAGCACATAGCGCAGCACATCCTGCTTGCCAGGCATATCTACCAGATACTCATGGAGCCATACAGCCCAATTACGAGAGGTAGAGATTTTGTCGTTCTCAAGGTTCAGGAACTCGTTGGCAGGCACGTTGTCTGGCATGATATACTTGCCGTGGGCTTTCATCATCACAGGGAAGATGATGCAGTGGAACACAATATTGTCTTTACCAATGAAGTGAATTAGGCGCGTATCCTCGTCCTGCCACCATTTTTCCCAGTTGCCCCACTTCTCGGGCTCGCGATCGCAGAGTTCCTTGGTGTTTGATACATAGCCGATAGGAGCATCAAACCATACATAAAGCACCTTGCCTTCAGCATCCTTTACAGGCACGGGAATACCCCAATCCAAGTCGCGTGTCATCGCACGTGGCTGCAGATCCATATCGAGCCAGCTCTTGCACTGACCATACACGTTGGGGCGCCACTCCTTGTGCTCCTCAAGAATCCACTGTTTCAACCAGTCCTGATACTCGTTTAGGGGCAGATACCAGTTCTTGGTTTTCTTTAAGACAGGGGTAGAGCCCGATATGGTCGATTTGGGATTGATCAGCTCTGTGGGCGAGAGGTCGCGTCCGCATTTCTCACACTGGTCACCATAGGCTCCCTCATTGTGGCAGTGGGGGCACTCACCAGTCACATAGCGATCGGCTAAGAACTGCTTAGCCTCCTCATCGTATAGTTGTTCAGTAGTCTCTTCAGTCAGCTTACCCTCATCATAGAGTTTGCGGAACCAATCAGCAGCAAACTTGTGATGAGTTTCTGAAGTTGTACGGCTATAGATATCGAATGAGATGCCAAACTCTTCGAAAGAGTCTTTAATCATCTTATGATAGCGGTCAACAACATCTTGAGGTGTGATACCTTCCTTGCGGGCACGAACAGTGATGGGCACACCGTGCTCATCGCTTCCTCCGATAAACAATACCTCGCGCTTCTTGAGGCGAAGATAGCGCACGTAGATATCTGCAGGCACATATACACCAGCCAGATGGCCGATATGTACGCCGCCATTAGCATAAGGCAGCGCCGACGTCACCGTCGTACGCTTAAAAGTCTTGTTCTCCATTATATAAATACGTATTTTTAATTTTGAGTGCAAAATTACGAAGAAATTTTGGAATAATGAATATTTATCTAGTATTTTCCAAAAAATCTTTGTGCTCAGATGTTATGTTGAGCTTTGGGGATAATACAAAAATCCCTCGCCAACCAGCGAGGGATTTCAGAGTTATAATGCGTATTCAATCATGACGAAGGAGTAAGGCTTCAGGTCGAGACTGAACTTCTTTTGAGCCTTGATGGTTTCCTGTTGAGGAGCGATAGGCTGACCCTCAAAATTGTTCTCGTCCTCAGGATTACCTGTAAGTACCGTTTTCTTAGCTACTTTCTTCAGGCTCTTGAAACGGCTCAGGTCGATGTTGGCTTTCTTGGCCTCACTGCTGGCATTACAGATCTTCACGAACAGTTGGCGGGTTTGGGTGTTAAGCACAACGCTCTGGCCGTAATGTACATCAGCCTGAGGCTGAATGACGTCAGCGGCATCGCCATCAAACTTCACGCAGTCACCGTAATAGTAGTTGCCGGAGCTCTGTCCGAAGAGCTGCTGTACGTAGTAGCTGCAAGTTAGGAACGGACGCTCGTTGTCGTAGTAGATCATATCCGGATTCCACTGGGTACCGTTCTTGCGGGCAAAGAGCGGAGCATACGAAGTCATGCTTACTACATCTGCATTACGCTCTACGTGGAGCAGATAGAGGCCTTCTGCCAAGGCATCAATCAGTTTCTTGTCTTTAGAGGCATACTCACCGAGATAGACTTTCGTCTTGCCGTCGCGAGGATAGTTGTCATACTGGCGCTTGTTCAGGAAATAGGTGTTGGGCTCGTAATAGTGCTCGTCTAAGATGGGCATGTCGAGCTCCTTGGCGAGTTTCCAACCTGCTTCGTAATCAGGATTACCTGCGTGAGAGCCTGGGCCGGCTGTACCTACGATGATAATCTCTGGGTGAGTCTTTGTAACGCGCTCATAGATATATTTGAAACGCTCACAGAACTCTGGTGAGATCTTCTCCTCATTACCGATACCAAGATATTTCAGGTTGAAGGGCTTGGGGTGGCCTGCATCTGCACGCATCTTGGCCCACTTATTTGTTGCGGGGTCGCCGTTAGCCCACTCGATGAGATCGATAGCCTCAGCTACCCACTCATCCATCTCAGACATGGGAACAACATCCTGAGCCTGGGTAGGCCACATATTCCAACCACCATTGGCCCCCTGACAGCTCACGCCAGAAGGCAAGATGGGTACGGGTTCCATACCGAGGTCCTCGCAGAACTGGAAATACTCGAAATAGCCGAGTCCCATGCTCTGGTGGTAGCCCCATGTATTCTTCATTTGCTTGCGCTGCTCCTTAGGACCGATAGTGGTCTTCCAGCGATAGGTGTTCCAGAAACCGTCACCACCACCATGTACCACGCATCCGCCAGGGAAGCGCATGAATTTCGGATGAAGGTCGGCCAGTGCCTGAGCCAGATCCTTGCGTAAGCCATGTCCCTTGTAGGTGTCTTTAGGCATCACTGACACTACATCAACATCAATGGCGCCAACATTGAGAACGAGCATCTGAAGGACTGCCTTCTGGCAAGTAGAATCGGGCGTGAGAACAGCCTCATACTTCTTCCAGGCTTTCTCGCTGGCAGTGAATGTGGTCTCGGCTAGCAACTTCGGATCCTTGCCCCAGCCCTGAGGCTCGACGAGGCATACACGGATTTGTTTGTCTCCACCTTCGACATTGCGCAGGAAAGCAGAGAAATCGTATTTCTCTCCAGCCTTCACAGAGAAACCGTCGAAACCGTCGTTCTGCAGTCCGAAGCCTTTCCAGCCTGTGTAGTCATAATACTCCTTGACGCGCTCGATATGGATACGCATGTAGTTGGCATTATTGGGATGTACTGGAGCATCCATGCGAGTCTCCAACCATCCTGTAGAGTGTCCTGGGCGAATCAGGCGCCAGGCTGTGCCTGCACCCCAACCATCGCGTTCCACAGGCGAGAACTCAAAGGAACCATTCTGTACTAACTCGGCATAGAGACCACCATCGGCAGAATTATTGATGTCCTCGAAGAAGATGCCGATTAATTCGTTACTGATGGCTTTCCCCCCTGCGGGTGCAGTCATCGGTTTCTGAGCGCTGAGGCTCGAGGCTGCCAGCAGGGCAGCACTGAATAATACGCTTCTTTTCATTGATAATATATGATTTTAGTTATTATTCTTGACAAGTCTTACCTCGTAGATTTCACCAATCTGCTTATGGGGCTTGGCTACGAACTTCACGCGTACCTGTTTCTTACCCTTCAGCATCTCTGCAGGGATAGGATAGGTCTCATATTTGAATTCTGAGATACGGTATTTGCCGGTGTTATTCACCGAGGTTACAAGGGCGTCATCGATCAGGATGTCGAACTCATGACTTTTCCATTCACCTACACCCCAATATTTCAGGCGCAGGCTGAGATCTGTCTGGCCGCCTGTCTGCAATAGGTAGCTGAAGTAATGGCCGTCGTTTGCATCACGGTAGAACACATCATTCGAATTGCCTACGAACGAATTGTCGGTCTCCATGAAGTGGTCTGACTCTGGTTGTTGCTCACCAGGCTGCACCTTGTCAACAGTACGATCTTCAAGAGCCTGACGCTCCTGCTCTTGTTTGGCCAGATTGTCCAGGTATCCCTTGTAGTTATCCTCTGAGAGCGCCAGCCAGTACATCATGTAGCGGGCATCGTGGAGTTCGAAGAAGGGCATCAGCTCGTGTCGGATCTCGTTCTCCATTCTTGTACTCAATGTGAAATGTAACGGTTTACCAGCTACGGGTTGCAACTGATTGGCAATATCTTCTAAGTTGTTGTTTATCAGAATTGGTGCTTGGTCAACGGGCAGTTTCTTGCCTACGGCCAATTGTCCGAAACGGCTGTCATCGGCTATCAGGTGAGCCAGATCTTCCGTCCCTGTCTTCATGGCCAGCATCACCGGACCGTGCATTAGGGCAATATACTGAGGCAGATTTGGCAGATACTTAATGCTGTTATGCATGGGGAAGGTCATTTCTACCACATCGCCTTTCTTCCACTGACGGTCGATAGCAACATACGAAGAGGGACCTGTTACGATAGATACGGGTTTACCATTTACCTTGACCTCAAATTGTCCTGGTTTTACCCAACCAGGGTAACGTACCTGAAGCGTAAACTGTCCCTTACCCTGAGCAATGGTCAGTCGGCTGGTCTCGCTATATGGGAAATTGGTCTCCTGACGAAGTACGACACCCTTCTCTTTCCAGTTCAGCTCAGACGATACGAAGAGGTTGACGAAGAGGTTGTCTGCCTTCTTGGTATAGACAAACTGGCCGTACTTTCCATGATTCTCCATACCTGTTCCCACACAGCACCACATGGCTTCATTGGGTGCCGAGTAGTTACGATAATGGCGCGGACGGGCTGACGTGAAATAGACATAGCCGCCATGTTCCGGATGCTGACTCGAGAGGATATGGTTGAAGGTTGCCAACTCATAGAAGTCGGCATAGCGCGCCTCGGGATTACGGCGATGCAGCTCCTCCGACAGTTTCAGCATATTGTTGGTGTTACAGGTTTCCGGACCGTCTATATCGCTGACGAAATCCTTGCAGGCTTCCTTACTTGGAAAGTGCTCGCGACGGCTGTTGCCACCAAAGGCCAGTGTGCGCTCACCTGTTACGATGTCCCAGAAATAGGCGCTTGCTGTGTGATAAGCCTCATCGCCTGAAAGTTCTGAGATACGCTCAAAGCCCACCACTTTGGGCACCTGTGTGTTGGCATGCATGTTGTCAAGACAGTCTTGTCGTTGTGAGAGTGGCAGCAACAGACGCTTATGTGAGAAGCGCTTGGCCACGTCCAGATACTTCTTGTCGCCTGTGATGGCATAGGCATCTGCCAGCACTTCGTTCATGCCGCCATGTTCTGTGTGTAGCGTCTGTTCCACTTGGGCATCAGTAAGTCCTGCTGTCAGGTCGATGGCCCAGTCACAGAAGCCGAGGAAGAGTTTCTTGGCCTGTTCGTTGCCGGCATACACCCAGGCGTCGCGCAGACCTGCATACATCTTATGGATATTGTAATATGGTACCCATGCACCATAATAGGGGCCGAAGTTACCTTTCTTATAGTTCGACCAGATGCGGTCGCTGTCTGGTACACCGCCTACATAGCCTTTACCCCACTCAGAGTGATTCTTGGCGTTAGCATCGGCACATGCCTGCAGTTCGCTGATCATATATTCCATCAGTTTGCGGCACTCTTCACTGCCTGTTGCGGCATTGATGGCCATGGCTGTCAGGTAATGTCCACCTACGTGTCCGTCAAGTCCGTCCCAGTTAGGGAACGATGGCTTCTTCGGGGTGAGTCCGGCCTCCTTGAGGAACGGGGCCAGCAGGCGGTCAACATCATACTGCAACAGCGTTTTGATGTTTAGATCGCGGGCTTTCTTCAGCGGACCATCGAGAAGTGTGACATCACTAAGGGGGAACTCATCAGCATAAAGTCTGTCTTGAGCCAGCATGCTGCCTCCACTTAATAGCATTAAAAATGCGAATGAATAGCGTTTAAATAGAGTTATCTTCTGATTCATAAATTGGTAGTAATGATTATTTCTGTGGGCAAAGTTAATAAAAAAATCTCAATCCGATATACAACAGCAGTCTAAAAAGTGTAAAATTGCCACTAAATAATTAAAAACCTACATGAAATGAAACATTTACCCTGTGTTTCCATTGATTTCTGGTGGGTAGAAATAAGTAACCACCTCCTAAAATGGGAGGTGGTTATTATTATAGCACGATCACCCTGAAGGCGTATGGAGGTAGTGTAAGTTGCTGTCCTCCTATAGGTTGAGTCGTGATTTCAACTTGTTGATCTTCTGGCTTACCGTTGAAACCTTCAGCTTTGGTGCCTTCTGGAATAGAGAGACCATTGAGACTGAGGGTCAGGGCGACGGGAAGGGCATTGACGAGTTTCAGGTAACGGCGTCCGGTCTTTGAGTCGCGAACGAGACTAGCTGCCACCCGATGAGCGACCGACTGGGGGATTCCAGATAGTGTTGTCGTGACATAGCGGTCCCCACTATTCACAGAGAAGAGTCGCTGAGTCTCATAGGCTGGGGTGGGGCGTACCTCTGTGTTCGAGAAATAGATCATGTCAGGGTTCCAGTTATGATGACCGTCCTTGGCGAGCATGGGAGCGTATGAAGTCATTTCCACGATATCGCCATTTCGCTCAATGTCTGTCAGATAAAGTGCTTCTGCAAGTGCAGTCTCCACATTGGGGCGTTTAGCCTGTGTTGAGGCGGCATATTCTCCCAGATAGACTTTGGCGCTGTTACGATCGTAATGGTCGTAATAGTCGCGATGGTGCATAAACCAGCCCGTACTCTCGTAGTAGTGCTCATCCACCATGTATTGTAGTTCAGGATGTTTCTTGGTGAAGTCCCAGCCTTCAATATAGTCGGCACTGGGTGTGTGGAAAGGACCTACGGTACCACATATTCTGATGTCGGGATACTTCGCTCTGATGGCTTTGCAGATCATTTCGTAACGTTCCTCGAAGACCGTTCCGATAATATCCTCATTACCGATGCCGATATACTTCAGGTTGAAGGGAGCCGGATGGCCTGCATCAGCGCGCATCTTAGCCCACTTCGAGGTGGCAGGGTCACCGTTAGCCCAGTCAATCATGTCGAGGAGTTCTTGAATATAAGCAGGCATGTCCTTCAAGGGGATGCCGCCTTGCTGACCTCCGATACCATTGCGATCATTGGCCGAGTTCTGACAGGGAACGCCAGCAGCCAGTACGGGTAAAGGCTCTGCACCGATGTCTTCACAGAACTGGAAGTATTCAAAGAAGCCGAGACCGCGTGTCTGGTGATAGCCCCAGATGTTAGAGTCGGGCTTACGGTCCTGCAGTGGTCCGACGGTATGGTTCCAGTGGTAGATATTGTCCAGACCTTGTCCATGACTCATGCAACCACCAGGGAATCGTACGAATTTGGGTTTAAGGTTGGCGATGACCTGAGCCAGATCCTGGCGAAGTCCGTTCTTACGGTGCATGAATGTCTCTTGCGGGAACAGACTCACCATATCGATGCCGCACTTATCTTCCTTCAGTCCTGTGATGGCCAGACGAGTCTTGTCGCAGGTCTGCTTAGCCGTAAGCACTGCCTGATATGGCTTCCAGTCGTCACCCTGAGTTTTTATCTTGGTCTGGGCAATCACTTGTCCGTCCTCTGTCACCAGCGAGATGATGAAGTCTTTCTTCAACTTACTCTTGCCTTCTAAGGCTGGGATGTTACGTACGAACATAGAGAAGTCGTACTTGGCGCCAGCCTTGACAGCGATACCGTCCCAACCCTCGTTGTAGATGGTGTCATTTCCTAAGACAGCATAGTGGGGATTATTGACACTGAGCGGATCAACGGCAACCACTACGATAGGCTTGGAGGCGCTCCAGGCAGTAGTAGCATTCCAACCTCGATGATCCTTGGGGACATACTCAAAGTCACGGTTCTGGATAAGCTCTGCATAGAGACCCCCATCGGCTGCATAGCTGATGTCTTCGAAAAAGATGCCGATGAGCTTGTCGCTGATGGCCTTTTCTGAATTGGTGACAGTGAGTGTAGCATTGACAGGAGCCAGTCCTGAGAGGTTGCTCGCATCATTGTGCATGCGCTCCTGACTGAGTTTCCCGTCAGCAGCCAGTTGTTCGAAATGACGAGTGACAGCTTGCAGTTCCTTGGGGGTTATCTCAAAGAGACAGCCTTCGTAGAGTTGCTTGTCAATGGTGGCAGTATCGCGCAGCCAGGCATCGTTAGAAATCTGACTCGCATGGTCTGTGCTGAAATGCCTGAAGTCGGCTGTAGCCGATGTCCAGCGCTTGTCACCACCTTTCGTCTTGTAATAGATGTCGAAGGTGCCGTCAGGATTAGTGAAGATGACAGGCTGCAGGCACTGGCGTGTCGTCATCATAGGATAGTCCTGAGGGCGCCAGGTGACGAAGTCCTTCGAATAGGCAGCAGCGAACATCGGACTGCGGTCATTGATCTGGAATACGAGTCGCCATGAGCCGTCCTTGGCGCGACAGAGCGAAGGATGATACATACGTTTCTCCGCGCCCCATGTGCCGTAGTCCGAAGCGCAGAGTTGTCCTATCTCCTGCCATCCTTTGGCAGTCTGCTGGGCGATATGGAGTCCTGCCCGTTCGTTGGGACTGTAGATAAACACTTGCTGCGTGGCAGCCTGTTGAGTCACCTCCTGGGCACCTGCATTCATCACGAACAGCAGGGCCAGGAGTGAGATCATTGCCTGAACTTTCATTGTTTGTTATATTTAGTAGTTATGATGTTAGTTATTCCTTGGCGCGAGCCTCGATCTTCTTGTTGATGTCATCGATCACCTCGTCGGTCAGTTCGTACTTGGAGATGATAAATATGGCGAGCAGCAACAGAGCAGCGGGGATGACGCAGACGAGCCAAAGGATTCCCTCCTCTGCCTCGGGTGACTGCTGAATGCTGTCGGGATTGTAGGATACATAGGCGAGGATAGCAGGAGCTACAATGCTACCAAGCGTCATACCTGCCTTGAAGAAGATACCAGTCAGGGCGTTGACGATACCTGCAATGCGCTTACCACTGACGTACTCACCATAGGAGATAACTTCAGGCACGAGTGCCCACATGTAACCTGTAGCTACAATCACACCCGTTGACTTCACGAACTGAGCCACATAGACCAGTCCCATGCTCGGGTTCTCCATCTTGGCTACCACATAGAGGAAGGCCATACCGATGATAGCGATAGAGAGGAAAATGTAGAACATATTCTTCTTACCCACCATTTTCTTGATCATCGGTACGAGTGGCATGAAGATGAACGACGGTGCAGAGCCGAGTCCCATGAAGATAGACAACTGATCGGGTGAACCGTGCATATTGCTGTTGATGAAATAGGCACCAGCAGCATTACCAATCGACATCATGGCGAAAGCGGTGATGAAGAAGAAAGCGATGATGCGCAACGGACGGTTGTGGAAGAACTCCATCCAGAGGTCGCTGATCTTGACGTTTGCAGCCTCGCTGGCATCCATGACGACACGCTCCTTACATTGGGTAAAGCAGAAGATCAGCAGGGCCAGACCTACTAGTCCGTAGATGGTCATCGTCGTAAACCATGCAGCAGGATCCTTGGGCAGACCCTCTGCTTCCTGGTTGGTGAAGTAGGCAATCAGCAGAGGCAGGCCAGAACCTACGGCCAGACCGCCACAGTTGGCCATGAACATACGGACGGATGTCAGAATGGTAATCTCGTCGGTATCACGGGTGAGTGATGAGTTCAGGGCGCCGTAAGGCACATTGATGAATGTATAGAGCAGCGTCATGGCGATGTAGGTAACATAGGCATAAAGCAGCGATGGTGCAAAGCCGTTCCAGAAGCAGAGGATGGCAAAACCTGTCAGGGGGATACCTACGAAGACTAGGTATGCACGGTATTTTCCCAGTTTGGGGTTGTTCTTGTCGATCATGGCACCTACGATGGGGTCCCAGATCACGTTAAGTACATTTCCTACTGTAAACATCACAGACACATCGACAGCGTTGAGGCCGTAGATGTCGGTGTAGAAGAATAGCAGATACATACAGGTAGTCTGGAAAATCAGATTCTGCGCCAGGTCGCCCGATCCGAAGCCGATGCGCTGGAGCCATGAAAGCTTGTAAAATCCTTTTGTTTCGTTAGTTGTTGACATAAGTATAATTTTTTAGATTTTATTTCTTCAATTTCAGTTCAAATGATGACATCGGAAGCCCGCTGAGCGATCGCACATTGGCTTTCTTGGGGTCGTCTTTCCAGGCATAGCGCACGGCTGTTGGCGTGAATGCTGGATTGAGAAGTGTAATGACATTTCCCTTACCGATGGCGGCTATTGGGAGGTTGTGGAATACATTTCCCTGATCGGCCACTTCGAAGGTGTAAAGATCACCTTCTTCTATGGGCTGATCGAGTATGAGTTGAATATGGTTGCCTGTCACCTTGATGTCAATGACTTCAGGCGACAGCTTCACCTTTTTATTAAATACCAGACGGTCGAAGCAAAGGCCGATACGTTCTGCGGCCTCTTTCTTGCGCAGCGGATGGATATCGACAGTCTCACCTAAGTCGTTGATGACGGCCAACTCGGCATAAGGGTCATTCTTGGCGGCGATGCGCTGTGCCTCGCGCAGTTGTGCCCAACCGCTTCTGACGGGATTTTCGGGATAGGTGATAGGCTGTGGGAATCCCGACTGCTGTCGCCCGTCGTGGTTGGCCAGCTGTACGATGCAGAAGGGCATCTGCTGATCCTTCCAAAGGTCGCGCCAGCATCCCATCATCTTCTTCAGATAGTCGGCATAGGGGGCAGGATTGCCTGTGTTCGACTCGCCCTGATACCATACTACGCCAGAGATAGCGTATGGCGCGAGCGGATGAACCACAGCGTTGTAGAGTGTTGTAGGCACGTTCTGCAGCGATACATCACCTCCAGGGCACTGCGGCATCTCGGCTCCCACACACATCTTCCACTGGTTGCTGAGAGGAATCACATCCTTCGGCATCGGGTTCTGCGACATACGGTCGTCGCCAAAACAGAGCATGTAAGGCTTCTCTGGGATAAAGTGAGCAGCACCGTATTTGTTGATAAAGCGGATGGCAATCACATTATCGCCTTCGCGGAGCAGTCCTTCCGGAATATCATAGCGTCGTGGGGGATACTGATAACCTGTATGTCCGATTTGCTGTCCGTTAAGATAGGTGATGTCCTGATCGAAAAGCGTTCCAAGCAACAATCGGGCTGGCTTTCCCGCGTGTTCCTTATTTATAATAATATGCTGTCTGAGCCACACACTGCCAACACCTCGCCAAGTCCAGTCGTTCTGGTTGATGGTTTGCCAGTCTGTGTCCTGATAGTCGGGCATCGGGTAGGTCGATACAAAGTCTGCCTTGTCGAGCATCTCGTTCCACTGCTTGTTAGCCTCGGCGTTAGCCTTCATCTGGGCTTTGACATAGTCGTCGCTTTCAAAGAACTGTGCCTTCTTCACTAATGCAGGGTAGCTGTTGTGCAGGGAGTCGGCCGAAATCCAGGCCTCGATGGGTGTTCCGCCCCAGCTGTTGACGATAATGCCTTGTGGCACCTTGGTATTTTCTTGCATCCTTTTGCCGAGGAAGTAGCCTACGGCCGAAAAGAGCCACGCGTTCTGCTTGTTCAAGGGCTTCCAGTTGATACGGGTAGGAAGGATGTCTGTCTTCACACCGTGAACAGCTGTTTCGTTTTGCACACGGAACAAGCGCACCTGATCGTTCTCGTAGGTGTCGATCTCCCGGGTGTATTGCGGATAGACGCGCTCAATGGTCACGTCGATGTTCGACTGTCCGGAAAGGAGCCACACATCACCGACTAAGACATTGGTAATCACCTGATCGCCAACGGTCATCGTGTAGGGACCGCCTGCACTCATCTTGGGCAGGATCACACGCCAGCGACCATCGAAGCTGGCTGTTGTAACATATTGTTTCTTGTTGAAGCGTACCGTTACCAATTCACCGGGGTCTGCTGTACCCCATATAGGGATAGGTTTCCCTCTCTGGAGAACCATACCCGACTGAAACAGTTGGGGCAGACTGATTTTGGCTTCGGCAGTAGCACATAGAAGTATCAGACACAAAAACAGGAGTTTCTTCATATTTGTTTTATTTGGTGTTGCAAAAATACTAAAAAAGTTCGATTGAATGGCAGTTTTTTGCTTTTTTCTTCTCTTATGAAACAATTTAAAAAGCATCTGTAACAAATCAAAATGCCTTTTGTGCGTTTTTTTATTACCTTTGCAGACACAAATTTTGAATTGCAAGAATGAAAAAGGAAGTCACATCACAAAAGGTTTCACTGGGTGAGAAGGTCGGCTACTCGTTGGGAGATGCCGCTGCCAATCTCGTGTTCCAGATGATGATGATCTTCCAGCTGAAGTTCTATACCGACGTGTTCGGACTGGATGGCGCTTTAGCCGGTAGCATCCTGATGATCGGCAGTCTCTCGGCGATTGTCGTTGATCCTACGGTGGGTATTCTGGCTGATCGCACGAACACCCGTTGGGGAAAGTTCCGCCCTTGGATTGTCTGGACCGCCATCCCCTTCTGCCTCTTTTATATCCTAGCCTATTATAATCCTGGCATCGAAGAGAAGAGCGCGGTTGCTACTTATGCCACGATCTCTTATGTGCTGCTGATGACGGTTTATTCCTTCAACAACATACCATATACCTCTTTGGGAGGTGTCATGACCAGCGATATCCGTGAGCGCACCAGCATCACCACGATCCGTTTTGTCGTCGTGACGATTGCCCAGTTTGTGGTACAGGGTTTCACGTTGCCATTGGTAAACCATTTCTCTGAGGGTTCAACGCTGCAACATGGTTGGTCGTCCACGATAGCCATCTTTGCAGCTGTAGCACTGGTCTTTTTCATAGTTGCCTTTGTGGTGACCAAAGAGCGTATCCAACCGCCTCCTTCACAGAAGGTCAGTATGAAGGATGATATTATGAATACCGTCTCCAATGTGTCGTGGAACTCCATGGCGCTATTGACCTTTGCCCTGTTTGTCACTCTGGCGATGTGGGGGGCGGCCATGAATTTCTATTTCCAGTATAATGTCGATCAGAAGTCGCTCTACGACTTCCTGAGGTTCTTCGGCGTGTCTATTGAGCCGTCCGATGCCTATGCTGTCGGATTCTCTGCCTTCAACATGATGGGGGCTATCGTCCAGTTCCTCGGTGTCATCTGTCTGTCGCGATATCTGGCTAATAAGTATGGTAAGAAGAAGACGTTTATCGTTTGCCTCTCGCTGACGGCTTTCTTTACCGCTCTGTTCTTTATCCCCTCGCCAACCGATGTCAGTCTCATGTTTGTGTTGAACTTCCTCAGATCTCTGGCCTATGCGCCTACCATACCATTGCTGTGGGCGATGATTGGCGATGTCGCCGACCATATCGAGTACGAGAACCATCGTCGGGCTACGGGCTTCTGCTTCTCGGGCATCGTGCTGGCTCTGAAGATCGGTCTGGGGTTTGGTGGTGCCTTCGCAGGTTTCATCATCTCGATGTTCGGCTATGTGTCGGGAAATGTCTCTGTGCAGAACGAGAGTGCGATGGCTGGCATCCGTCTGGTGTCGAGTTTCGTGCCAGCCCTCTTGATGGCGGTGGGTGTATTGGCGCTTCATTTCTATCCGATAACCAAGGAGTTTAATGAGAATATGCAGGCAGAACTGGCTGCGCGTCGCCGGTTTGCCAAACAGAATAATAATCAAAACAATTAATAAATAGTTTAGCGTATGAAACCACGTTATCTTTTCCCGAGTGATTATATGGCAGACCCCTCTGCCAATGTGTTTAACGGCCGGCTTTACATTTATCCTTCTCACGACTGGGAGGCTGGCGCTGCATTCGACGATGATGGCGGTCATTTCCAGATGAAGGATTATCATGTGCTCTCTCTCGACGATGTAGAGAATGGCGATGTCACCGATCACGGTGTGATTCTTGATGTTAAGCAGGTGGCATGGGCTGAGAAGCAGATGTGGGATAACGATGTGGTGGAGAAGAACGGAAAGTACTATCTGATTTTCTCTGCTAAAGATTATAATGGTGTGTTCCATCTCGGTGTGGCTGTTGCCGACAAGCCCGAAGGCCCGTTTGTGCCTCAGGAGCAGCCTATGCGCGGTTCAATGAGTATCGACCCCTGCGTGTTCAAGGATGACGACGGCCAGATCTATGTGTACTTCGGTGGTCTTTGGGGTGGGCAGCTGCAGTGGTACCAGGCTCCTAAGCAACTTCTGAAGGAGGGTGGTGTCGATCTGGGGCCTGCTGCCGACAAGAAGACTCAGCTCTTTGCACCTGCCGACGTGCCTGCTCTGTCGAGTTTCGTGGTGCGCCTGAGCGATGATGTGATGCAGTTTGCCGAGGCTCCCCACAGCGTGGTGGTCCTCGATGAGAATGGTGAGCCTCTGAAAGCTGGCGACCCGCATCGCTTCTTCGAGGCCTCATGGATGCATAAGTATAATGGTAAATACTATTTCTCTTACTCTACTGGTGACAGCCATCTGCTCTGCTATGCCATCGGTGACAATCCTTATGGACCGTTCACCTATCAGGGCGTCATCCTCGATCCCGTCGTGGGCTGGACCACCCATCACTCTATCGTTGAGTTCAAGGGCGAGTGGTTCCTCTTCTACCACGATTGTGTACCTTCAAACGATATCACCCATCTGCGCTCGCTGAAGGTTCAGCGCCTGTTCTATAATGAAGATGGAACGATTCAGAAGGTTGTGAACGAGTGAGTAAAATGAAATTAGACTCACAACTGATAACCAACTATTACATTGCCCACCGCGACGAACTGCTGGCGTTTGCCAGCAGTCGTCTTGGTGACGGTAGTCTGGCAGAGGATATCGTGCAGGATGTCTTCCTCAGATTGCTTTCTTCCGATAAGCTGATCACCGAGGTCACTCTGCCTGCGCTGGTCTATACCATTACCCGCAATCTAATCAACGACTATTATCGCCGTCATACCACCCACGAACAGTATGAGCACTATATCAAGGGTGTCTGCAGCGAAGTAACCACGATGGAGTCGGTCTTCTCTGCCCGCGAGATCATGGAGCGTCTGGAGCGCGGCTTGGTGCGGTTGCCAGAGAATTGTCGCGAGATTTATCGCCTCCATATCTATGGGGGCCTGAAGGTGGGTGAGATATCCCGCGAGCTTGGCGAGGGCTATAAGAGCGTGGAGCATCGCCTCGGAACAGCGCGCAAAGCCATGCGAGAATATCTACGCTGCTATGTTTCAGCGTGATATTTACTTGTCACTTTTTATAGATACTGATGATGTCATCGACTATCGATTTGGCCTGAAAATACCCATAATCAGAAGTACTTGACGCTGATAGTCTTATTTAGTACTTGTTTAAGATTTGTCCCAGGGGGTGGGACAGTCCGTCCCATGGGGTGGGACCAATTGTCCCAGGGGGTGGGACAAAAACTGCCTAACTTGCTGGTTTTCGATTAGAATCTCATCATCAAACATACTGCATAGATACGAAAATTTGCAAGGAATCACATACAATTTAACGATTTTGAGCAGTTTTATATGCTTGCATACACTAAAAATTTGGCTGCATACACTAAATTATCTTCTGAAAATCAACAAGTTAAGCTTCAGTGTATGCAGTGTATGCAAAAACTAAAAATAAAAATAGTAAAAGGAGAACACTTTTTATGTCCTCCTTTCGGTTATCAGATGATGAAGAAGATTTTATACTTGCAAGAGGGTGCAACAAATCCGATACAAAATGAAACATGTTGTAAGAAAATGACGCTGTTATCAGTTTGGGTGCTCATTTTATTCTTTTCACAAGAAGATACTGCTATCGTACGCAATTAGTGGCACAATTCCGCTATATCGTTGTATAAAACCGATGTTTTTTAAAATAAATTAGAGAAAATTTGTTTTTATGCAAGAAATATTCTACCTTTGCACCGACAACTAACGATGTTGCTACTAATTAACGATGACAAAGCGAAGCGTATTTCTGAGTTTGCTGCTATGGCTTGTGAGCCTTTCCTATGCACAGACTGTTTATGATGTTACCGCTGCAGGCGCAGTGGGTGATGGTAAAACCGACGACGCGTTGGCTATCCAGCGTGCTATCGACCGCTGTTCGGCCGAAGGCGGCGGCAGAGTGTTATTTCCCCGTAACCACACATTCTTGACAGGACCTATCGAGCTGAAGAGCAATGTGGAACTCCATCTCGAGGCCACAGCCACTCTGAAAGCCAATCCCGACGAATCGATTTATCAACTGAGTGCCTTTGGCGAGAACAGAGGCGAGGGCATGCTGTGGCTCTATGCCAATGGTGCAGAGAACCTCAGCATCACGGGTAAGGGTACAATCCACGGCAATGGCATCGCCTTCATGGGTGCAGAACTCGAGGATAGCTATGAGTTGAAGCCTTTGGCAGACCAGACGTTCGACCCGCGTCCGCATGTGCTGACGCTGACCGCAGTAAAGAATCTCACCATCCGCGACGTCACGATCAAGGAGGGCGCCTACTGGACCGTTCATCTGATAGGTTGCGACGAGGCTGTGATCGATGGCATCAATCTGCTGAACAACCTGAAGATACGCAACGGCGATGGCATCGACATCGACCACTCGAAAAACGTGCGTATCGCCAATTGTCATATCACTTCGGGCGACGACTGCATCTGCCTGAAGAATCGTCGTGAGTTTGAGCAATACGGCTCTTGCCACGATATCACAGTGACCAACTGCGTGATGTCGTCTCGTTCGTGTGCCATCAAGATTGGCAGCGAGAACATGGACTCCATCTATAACGTGGTGTTCGATAACTGCATCATCACAGGCTCTAACCGCGGACTGGGTATCCAGAATCGCGACGAGGGAACGGTGACCGATATCACCTTCTCGAACATCCAGTTAGACTGTCGCCTGTGGAGCGATGTGTGGTGGGGCAAGGCTGAGCCGATCTACGTCACCTCCTATCCGCGTGCCAACGGCAATCACAAGGATGCCAACTGGCGATTCCCGAAGGGACAGATAGAGGGCAAGTGTGGCGAGGTGAGCCGCATCAGGTTTAATAACATTACGGCCACATCCGAAAACTGCTGTTTTATCGGCGGCGATGTGCCTGGGAAGGTGAAAGATATCTATTTCAACAATGTGCGTGTGAACTTGGTTTCTCACCTCTCACCTCTCACCACTCACCACTTAATCGACAAACGCCCCTGCAAGGGCGAGGGCTTTATCACTGTCAGCGCCAAAGAACTGGAGAACGCGAAAGTCCCCATCGTGACAGAGAATGCCGACTATACACTTGAATAATATTTTTTTTTAAGTAAAATACTAACTTTAATTAATGATTATGCAAAAGATCCTAAATCTCAAGCAAGGAACAGTGAAGGCCATGTTCTTCGTGTTCTTTCTGTTGTGCAGTACAGTGATGCTGGCACAGAACAAGGTGTCGGGAACTGTACTGGACGCTAATGGTGAGCCTCTCATTGGCGTGAGCGTCTTGGAAACAGGCACCAACAACGGTGTGGTAACCGACTATGACGGTAATTTCGCACTGACGGTGAAGCAAGGTGCCAAGCTGACATTCTCGTATGTCGGCTACCTCTCACAGACTCTCGCTGCCGCTAACGGCATGAAGGTGACCCTCGAAGAAGACAACAAGGTGCTCAACGAAGTGGTGGTCGTAGGTTATGGTACCATGCGTCGTAAGGACGTTACCTCATCTATCACCACCGTGAAGGCCGAGGACCTCAACAAAGGTGTGTTCACCGATCCCGCCTCTATGCTGCAGGGTAAGGTGGCCGGTCTGGTCGTAACCTCTAATGGCGACCCGAACGGTGCGCCTTCTATCACACTGCGTGGTGCCTCTTCTCTGCGTAGCGGTGCTATGTCACCTTACTACGTCATCGATGGTATCCCCGGTGTCGATATCTCCATGGTGGCTCCCGATGATATCGAGTCGATCGATGTGCTCCGCGATGCTACCGCTACCGCTATCTACGGTTCAAAGGCTGCCAACGGTGTAATCATCATTACCACCAAGAGCGGCGGTAAGAGCGAGCGCACCAATGTGAGCTACAACGGTTATGTGGCTATTGACATGGTGGCTAAGAAGCTCGACATCGCTACTGCCGACGACCTCCGTGGTTATGTGAGAGCCAATAATCTCGACTATGGCTACGACAAGGGCGGTAACACCAACTGGCAGGACGAAGTGCTCCGCACGGCTGTCAGCCACAACCACAACGTCGCTATCAACGGTGGCTCTGAGCGCACCAAGTATATGGTCAGCGTCAACTATTCTAATCGTCAGGGTGTCATTCGCGGTTCTTACAACAACCGTCTGAATGTACGTTCACTGCTCTCTACCAAGGTGCTGAAGGATCGTCTGGAACTGTCAGCCGGTCTGAACGCCATGTATGGTAAGTTCGTGGGTGTGAAGATGGATAACGAGGGTGCTTCTGTGCTCGACGCTATGAACTACTTCTCTCCGCTGAATCCTATCCGTAATGAAGACGGCACTTGGTTCAAGGGCTCTGGCTCAAAGAACTACAACCCGCTGTCGCTCATCAACGAGGACACGATGGAGAATATCTGGAAGCGTAATCAGGTCATCACCAAGGCTTCGCTGAAGATTATCGACGGTCTGGTGCTGAATGCCAACTACTCTTTCAACCACTATCAGCGTACTTACAGCGCCTACGATACACATCAGACTCAGCTCGAGGGTGTCAGCGCTTACAACGGACGTGCCGACCGCAGCACCTGGTTTGGTGATGAGCATCTGTTCGAGATCTTTGCCAACTACAACCAGACCTTTGCCGACGTGCATAACGTAGCCCTGATGGCTGGTTATTCTTGGGAAGAGAAGAGAACTGGTGACGGCTTCGGACTGATCGTTCACGACTTCTATGATGACTATCTGAAGTGGAACAACCTGAGCTACGCCAGCACCATCGATGGTATCTCTGGCGGTGTGGTCAGCGGCACAAAGGAGATGGTCCGCAACATCTCGTTCTACGGTCGTGCCAGCTACTCATACGCTGGTCGCTATATGCTGCAGGCAACTATCCGTCGCGACGGTTCTTCTGTGTTCGGTCCCGACAATCGCTGGGGTACATTCCCCTCTGTATCTGCTGCTTGGAACATCACAGAGGAAGAATTCATGAAGAACCAGAACGTCGTGTCAAACCTGAAGCTCCGTGCCGGTTATGGTGTCTCTGGTAACGCGATGGGCTTCGGTGCCTATACCGCTTACGCTACTTATGGCGCATCTGGCTTCTTCGATTATAATGGTAAGAGCTGGCGCACACTCGCTGCTACGAAGAACCCGAACCCCGACCTGAAGTGGGAGAGCACGGGTATGCTCAACATCGGTATCGACTTCGGATTCCTCAAGAACCGCATCAACGGTACCATCGAGTTCTATCACAAGAAGACCAAGGACCTCATCTGGGACTACCCCGTTTCTACCAATATCTATCCCTTCGGCACCATCTCTGCCAACGTGGGTGAGATTACCAACAAGGGTATCGAGCTGACGGTTAACATCGATGCAATCCGCACAAAGGACTTCAACTGGATGACCACCATCAACCTGTCGCACAACAGCAATAAGGTCAACAAGCTGTCAAACGATAAGTTCGAGGTTGGTTCCTTCACACAGGGCGACCCGATGGTGGCTGGCGTATCTTCTAACGGTTATACACAGCGTATCATCGAGGGCGAGCCTCTTGGAACCTTCTACACCTACGAGTTCGCCGGCTACGATGCAGCAGGTAAGTCAACCTATTATGTACGCGACGAGGCCACTGGCGAGCGCACAGGCGAGGTCACCAACGAGCCCGCTTACAAGGACCGTACCATCACCGGTTGTGCACAGCCTAAGCTGAACCTCGGTTGGAACAACACGTTCAACTACAAGAACTTCAGCGCCTCTCTGTTCTTCACCGGCGTCTTCGGCAACAAGATCTACAACGGTTCTCGTGCCAACTACACCAGCCCCGAGATGTTTGCCAACGGCAAGAACGTGCTGAAGGAGTTTGTAACAGACCGTCCTGCTGCGGATAATCTGCCTAACTACCCCTCTGACCGCTATCTGGAGAACGGCTCTTACTTCCGTCTGCAGTCAATGACGCTGGGCTACACCTTCAATCAGTTCGACAACTGGATCCAGAGCCTGCAGATTTATGCTACCTGCGATCCTGGTATCGACTACCGCTGGAGCAATTATCCTCACACTCGTACGATCATGTTCGGCGCAAAGATTAATTTCTAATTTATAATCGGAACAAGCATTATGAAAACAAATATAAAAGGATTATTCCTGGCCGGCCTGGCTTCAATGGCTGTCGGCTGTACAAATCTGGATGTGGATGTGGACTCCCTGTACACAGAATATCCCAAGAATGATATCGCTGTAGAAGCTAAGATGGCTGATATCTACTACCACTTCAGTGGTGTGCTCGGTCGTCGTTACATGGAGCAGATGTGTCTCTCCAGCGATGAGTATTCAGCTGCATCGTTTGGTGGTGGTTGGTACGATGGTGGTGCCTACGCTCACCCCGCTCTCCACAACTACTCATACGAGGATGCTACGCTCGACTGGTTCGGCACCATCACCGAGGGTATCTCTAAGGCCAACAAGGCCATTGTCGAGCTGGGTGGCAACGAGGCTGGCGCATCTGTCGCACCTGCCCGCGCTATCCGCGCCTACTTCCACTGGATCATCATGGACGGTTGGGGCGATGTGCCCATCCTCGACCGCATTCCTGCCGATGGCGAGGCCGTCGATCGTAAGCCCCGTGCCGAGGTGACCAAGTGGATCGAGTCTGAGCTGCTCGCCGCTATTCCCGACCTGACTGAGGAGGTGAGCGCCAACACCTATGGCAAACCGACCAAGTGGATGGCCAAGGCGCTGCTCGCTAAGATCTACATCAACTGGCCTGTTTATACAGCCTCTGCTGTCGAGAACTACGACGCTGCTACGGCCAAGAATGAGAAGCTGGCCGACTGTATCGCTCAGTGTAACGATATCATCAACTCTGGTAAATTCAACCTCGGCTCTATGTCATATCGCGAGAAGTTCTCTTATAACAACGGTCCTCAGGTAGAAGACTTCATCTACGCTATGCCTTTCGACACTCAGACCCGCCAGGGCATGCAGTATGGTCGTAGCCGTTGCTGGAAGAACATCAAGAAGATGGAAAAGAGCTACTTCGGCGAGGCTCTCTCACAGTCAGGTGGTGGTTACATCGCCATGACTCCGGAGTTCGTCAAGAAGACCTTCATCCTGAAGGGCGACGAGCGCAACAAGTGCGTCATCGGTCTGTCTGAGAATTTCGACGACTACCGTTATGTAGAGGGTAAAGACGAGAACAAGGTCTTCGTCTATAACAAGTCAACTCTGCAGATGACCAACGAATGGGCCCTCACAGAGAAAGCTGGTAGCGATCCTATCGTGCTCAGCGTTAACCTGAAGCTGGCTACCGCCAACGATCCTACCCTCGACATGGGTGATAACATCAACGGTTATAACCAGGGCTGCCGCTCAGTGAAGTGGTATGTCATCGACGACGATTTCAAGAATGGCCGTAACCAGTCGAACGACGTGCCCCTGCTGCGCTATGCCGACGTGCTGCTGATGAAGGCTGAGGCGCTCACCCGTCAGGGCAGTTCTTCAGAGGCTAAGACGCTCTTCAATCAGATCCGTGCTTACGCCAAGGCTCCTGAGCTCGATCACAATCCTTCACTCGAGGAGATCTACGACGAGCGTGGCCGTGAGTTCTTCGACGAGAACTGGCGTCGTAACGACATGATCCGTTTCGGACACTACGAGGACGAGTACTTCCCCCACTACAAGAACTTCCCGACAGCCCGTTTCGACAAGACCTGTCGTATCTTCCCGATCCACAAGGATATCCTGAACCTGAATCCTACCTGGAAGCAGAATGCAGGCTATTAATTCGTCGCAACCTCGTGAGTGAGGTATCAAACAAGAAAAGCGAGCCGCAAGGCCCGCTTTTCTTGTTATATAGCATCTTTAACGTTTCGGATGTTTTCTGGGTCTTTTAGCTCGTGCCCCACCGTTTACATTCTCCAACTCTTCCATTCCGAGAGCGCGTGCGCTCATTTCATTCTTCTGTGTCATAATCTTAATTTTTTAATTTTTAATGTTTATACTGTTGATTAATTGTCCTTTTGACGATGTGATTTCTTAATCACAGCGCAAAGGTACGGTGGATTTGGGAGGTGGACAAATTTTTGGCAGAATTTTGCAAGAGGTTGTGGCGACAAGGGGAGGGCGCTGCGACATATCGCTAATGAGACGGAAGAATTGTGTCGTTTGCTGGGGGTGTAAGTCCTGTGTGGGCTGGGGGTCAGGTCCCGAAAGTAGAAGTTTTCGGGGAAAACTTTATTTCGAGACCAGACCCCAAAAAAGGGAGAGTTTTCTTGTAAATTTCGGATAATTTGTGTATTTTTGTGGCCGGAAAAACTAACGTGTAAAGTATGAATCAACTTAAAACATTAAAATTACTAGTCGTGATGTGTCTGATGGGATTATCTTCCCAGGCAGCAGAGTATCAAGTGAGTTCACCCAACGGCAAGGTGAAGGTGGTGGTTAATACCGACGAGGCCGTCAAGTGGTCGGTGACCTATGATGGGAAGCCGGTGCTGATGCCTTCGCAGATCGACATCCAGTTGCGACAGGGCAAGAAGGTGCTCGGTCTGGGGCAGATAGGCAAGGTGGCCGTCAGGCAGATCAAGAGTAGCTTTGATTCGCCTTTCTACAAGAAAGCGACGGTCAAGGATGAGTATGGACAGATGCTGATGTACACCAATCAGAAGTTTACCATCGAGGTGAGAGCCTACGACGACGGGGCTGCCTATCGGCTGATCAGCGCTAACAGCAAGCCATCGACCGTCGTGAACGAAACGGCAGAGTTCTGTTTCGATGCCGACTATCAGGCATTTGTTCCCTATGTGAACGATAATCGTGGCGGGGAGCGCTACTGTTACAGCTTTGAATCGTATTACGACGAGCAGCCGCTGTCGAAGATATTTAACGACTCGCTGGCCATTACGCCGCTGGCCGTCTGTCTGCCTGGCGGCATGAAGGCTATCGTGATGGATGCAGGTGTAGAGAACTATCCCGGCATGTTTGTGAAGAAGGGCAAGGCCGCTCACTCGCTCGTGGCAGAGTTTGCGCCCTATCCCACAGAGCAGCCCGTCAGCGGTTATGCCCGTCTGAATCTGGTGCCCACCAAGCGGGCTGACTATATAGCCAAACTGAACGGGAAACAGAGCCTGCCTTGGCGCGCTGTGGTCATCACAGAGAAGGATGCTGATATCCTGAATTGTGACATGGCGCAGCGACTGGCCCCAGCGTGCCGTATCGGCGACACCTCGTGGATCAGTCCGGGCAAGGTGGCTTGGGACTGGTGGAACAATACCAACATCACGGGGGTTGACTTTAAGTCGGGCATGAACACCGACACCTATTTATATTATATAGACTTTGCAGCGAAGAATCATCTGGAGTACATCATCATCGACGAGGGCTGGAGCAGTGAAGAGTCGCTGATGAAGGATCTGAATCCGGAGATCGACCTGCCTCGCCTGATAGCCTATGGCCGGCAGAAGGGGGTAGGGATTATCCTCTGGTCGAGCTGGAGAAACCTGATTGGCAACGATCCGATGTGCGACCAGTCGGTGGTCGAGGCGGTGATGGCGCATTATGCCGATATGGGCATCAAGGGCTTCAAGGTGGACTTCTTTGACCGCGACGACCAGCAAGTGACGGCTTCGGCCTACAAGATCGCTGAGATTGCTGCCAAGCACCATCTCCATCTCGACTATCATGGACTGAAGCCATTCGGCATCCAGCGCGCCTACCCGAACATCCTGAACTTCGAGGGCGTGAAGGGCTTGGAGAACTCGAAGTGGGAGCCTCGTGCGGGCGACGGTCCGCTTCATAACCAGCCCCGCTACGACGTGACGATCCCTTATCTCCGCATGTTGGCCGGTCCGCTGGACTATACGCCCGGTGCGATGATGAATGCGATGAAAGACAGCTTCTTCGGCAACAACGACCATCCGATGAGCCAGGGAACGCGCGTCCACCAGATGGCGATGTATGTCACCTTCGAGGCACCGCTCCAGATGTTGGCCGACAGTCCTACGAAGTATATGCAGAATCAGGAGTGTACCGACTTTATCGCCCAGATTCCTACCACCTTCGACGAGACGATTGCCCTCGACGGAAAGCTGGGTGAATATACCGTGATAGCCCGTCGGAAAGGGGCTGTCTGGTATCTGGCAGCGATGACCGACTGGACGGCTCGCGACCTGACCATCGATCTCTCTTTCTTAGGTGAGGGCACGCATCAGGCCGATATCTTTGCCGACGGTGTGAATGCCGCGAAGGAGGCTACCGACTACAAGCACAGCCGGCAGGCCGTCAAGCGCAGCGACCGGCTTGCCGTGCATCTGAGTAGCGGAGGCGGATGGACCGCTATCATCAGGTGATCATAGCACGTTTCTTAAAGGTATCTTGCGACAGATTTCGGACCGTTGGTTCCAGTCTGTCGCAATTTCATTTTACTGTCGTCACAACTCGTGGCGAATTATCAGAAAAAGTTTGGAGACAGCGAGAATCAGTCGTATCTTTGCAGTGTCAAAAGTCAAGAATAGTATTAACAATTAAAAATAGAAAGGAAACAAATTATGGCAGAGAATGTAACTCCCGTAACGTTAGAGGTAAAGGATTTTGCAGCCCGTGAGGTGCTCTTAGTGGATTACAAGTTCAATCAGGCAACTGATCGTGAAGGACAGATCACAGGTATCCCCCGTGGTGGTCGTGTGAACGTCCGCGTGAAGGCTATGAACGACGGCAATGCTGAGTTGCTCGGCTGGATGCTCGCTCCGACAGATCCACGCGACTTCACCATCAAGTTCCAGAACACCGTTGACGGCAAGGACATGAAGCAGTTGAAGGGCACAGGTTGCTACTGCGTGAAGTACAAGGAGTACTGGGCAGACGGTGAGGAGCACTACGAGGATATCGAGATTGTATGTCAGAAGCTCGAGAATGGTCCTGTAGGATTCGAGAATCCTTGGAAGTAAACGAGTAAGCGAGAGCAGAGCCAAGCTCGCTTGAGCTCTGCCGAGCGCGAGTTTACTCGACGCGAAGCGTCAAGTAATATCTATTAACCCCTTGATGACTGGCAGCCGTGCATTGAGTGCACGACTGCTTTTTCAGTCAATATCCCAGTAGATTATCGGAGGCTCCACTCGAAGAGGCCTGCGGCATTGTCGGCTGGTAAGGTCACTTCGAGGCGAACGGCTTTGGTCTTCACAGAGTCGAAGTTCACGGTGCAGGCACTGCCCTTATCTGTCGGATAAGCATCGGCACCGCTGACGGGCTGCCACTGGCCCTGCTGATCCTGATAGAGGATGCGCCAGGATTGGGGTACACGGCATCCGCCCCAAGGCCCGTCGTCGTACCAATAGACGGTAGCACTCTGAACGGTGGCCTCCTGCGGGAACTCGTAGCCGAGCCATTCGGTACAATCCTTTTTCGGCCACCAGTGGGTATAGGGCACAGAACGGTCGTTCTCATCTTTTGGCACCAGACGGTCGTTGATGGCCGAGAGGGCTGGCATCCGCTCTGATGAGCTGCTGACTTTACTCTGCGAGGCGAGCGTCTCGGGTTGTGACGGATTGGTGGCATTCAGATCCTGAGGCAGCCAGACGCGCATCTTACCTGAACCTCGATGGCACCAGGCATAGTAGGGGATGAGGGTTAGCGTCTGATCCTGTGTTTCCAGTTTGCCTTGCTTATTGAAGTTCAGCGTCTGGGCACTGGTGGTGAGTGTCTGTACGGGTGTGCCGGCAATCTCGCTCTTACCGAGTGTGAACTGAGGCGTCTGGTTGATGAGAGCGCCCATGATGTCGAAGCTGTTGTCGGGGTGTTCGGCACAATACACGATCGGGCCGCGTTCGATGCTCACCATTCCGCGATCTGCCTCCACCTTATTATTAGCGCGTACGGTGCGAGCCTCCATGTCGAAATGTATCTCTACCTTGTCGCCCTTCTTCCATTTGCGGTTGATGGTGAAGTAGCCATCAGAGGTAAGAGGTGAGTGGTTAGAGGTGAGAGGATACTCTTGTCCATTTACTTTCACACTATAGCTGAGGCGCTTGCCATCGGTATATTGGTAGAGATTAGAGGGTACGACCTGATTCTTAACCCAGCCGGGGATACGGATCTTCATGGCAAACTGACCTGCGGCATTCTGATCGACATGGATGGTGATATCGCCGTTCCAGGGATATTCCGTCGTTTGGCTCAGCGCCACTTTCTTGCCAGCCACCGAAAGGTTGCTCTTGTTGGAGAGGAAGAGGTTCACATAGACGTTCTTGTCTTTGACAGCATAGATATAGCCGGGCAGTGAAGGGATGAAACGGCAGATGTTGCTGGGGCAGCAGGCACAGCCGAACCAAGGCTGGCGCTGGTGCTGACCCATCGACTCCAAGGGGTTGGGATAGAAGAAGCCGTTGCCCTCGAGCGATACACCGCTGATAAGTCCGTTGTAGAGGGTGCGCTCGAGTACATCGTAGTATTTCGAGTCGCCGTGAAGCAGGAAGAGTCGGTAGTTCACATACACATTACCGATGGCGGCACAAGTCTCGCAGTAAGCACTCATATTGGGCAGTTCGTAGTTTTTGCCGAAGGCCTCGCCATTCGATGTGGCCCCGATACCGCCAGTGATATAGAGCTTCTTGGTGACGATATTGTCCCAGATGGCATCGATGGCCTTGATGTAGTCTTTGTCGCCAGTGAGGGCAGCCACATCGGCCATACCTGCATACATGTAGGCCGCACGAACGGCATGGCCTACGGCCTCGTCCTGTTCGACGACGGGCTTGTGGGCCTGCGAATAGTCGTGAACGATGGTGGTCTTACCGCGGTAGTCGAGGAAGAACTTTGCCTCGTCGAGATATTTCTTATCGCCCGTCACGAGATACAGTTTGGCGAGTGCCATCTCTGCAATCTGATGTCCGGGAACCACGCAAGCCTGCCCCGGGTTCGGACCCACCTCGCGGCAGACGCAGTCGGCATAGCGGATGGCGATGTCGAGGAACTTCCTAGAACCCGTGGCCTGATAGTGGGCGATAGCGCCTTCCACCATGTGGCCGAGGTTGTAGAGTTCGTGGCTCAGGTCTTCCTCCTTGCTCCAGCGCTTGTCGCCAGCCCACTCGTGGGGCTCCTTGGGATTCTGGGTGCGCGAGGTGTAGAGATAGCCGTCGGGCTCCTGAGCCGAGGCAATCACATCGAGCACAGAGTCGATATACTGCACCAGTTTCTTGTCGGGATAGGTCTGCAGGATATACGAGGCTCCTTCGATGGTCTTATAGGGGTCGGTGTCGTCGAAGGAGAGTCCGCCCACCTTGAACACCTTCGATGGATCCTTCAGATGCTCAGCGGCATTCGAGAAGTTGGTGTAGCGGCCAGTCTCCTCACACTTCGAGAAGGCGAGGGGGATGGTGACCTTGCGGCTGGCCTCGAGTCGTTGTCCCCAGAAGGTGCCGGGGGTTACTTTCACTGCTGTGAAGGGCACGGGGCTGATGGGATAGCCGTGCGCCTGTTGTTTCTGCTTTGGGGCTGCGGAGGCGGACAAGGTCATCGCTGCCGCCAATGCCATAGTTACTAGTTTCTTCATATTGTTATTGAGTGTTAGATGATAAAACAACGGGTGTCGCCTTGCTGCAGGCATCATAGTAGTCGCTCACTTCCTGAGCAGTCATAGCCTGAGGGACGATGTTCAACTGACTGATGTAGCCCGTGAAGTAGTTCTCACCAGAGCCGTCGGCACCGATGGTGATGTGACCTTCGGGACGAACCATCAGGAAGTTGTTCTTTTCATGAATGAGTTGGCCGTCTTGATAAATGCGCTCCATCCAACCGTCAAAGGTGACTGTCCAGAGCGTCCAGCGCCCTTCGGCGGCTTTGACCGTCTCGGGCGATCCGAAACTCTCAAACCAACCGTTATGGTTCAGGATGCCTGTTATCTTGTCGCTGCCCAGCCTGAGCTCTGTGGTGGCGAGTTCGGCATAGGATGTTGACAACGAGACGACGGTAGGCAAAGTTCCTGCGTTGGTCTGATACACCAGTGCAGAGATGGTGAATGGCGCATTATAGCGGTAGTCGTCTGTGATAGGATGCTCGCTCTCCAGACTTTGAGTGCCGTCGAGGAACATCGCCCAACGACCTTCCTTGACCCCCATGCGGATAGGCTTATTGGCCTTGAACGAACCTGCTTCCGTGATATCGAAAGGCTGTGTGGCGCTTTGAGAGGCTGCGATGACAGCAGCATTGAAGTCGATGGTGGCAGCAGCGCTATAGCGCGAGGTTGGCTCAACGTCCTTCTGATGCATGCCGGGATAGCCGTCGTTGGTCTCTACATCGATCTCTGGCAGTTCGGGGGCCTTCTGCCAGACCTTGATGTTCCAGATGGCAGGCATGTGACCATTCTTCTGTGTATCGGTGATGGTGATTCGCAGATAGCGGGCTTTGGCGGCTCCTTGGTCTATCATAGGCGAACCCTGCATGGTGTTGTCGGTACGATCGGCATAGAGTGTCCATCGCTGGCCGTCGAGCGATGTCTCTATCTTGTATTGATAAAAGAAAGTGGCGTATTCGAACTGCGTCCACACCTCGTTGAACCTCATGGGTTTGCCGAGGTCTATCTGCAACCATTCGTCTTGGTGACTGCCTCGCCCCCAATTGGTGTGGCGAGCCTTCCACAGCGTCGCGTTGTTATCGTCAACGGCATACTCCGGGCAGAACCACTTGTCGTAATAGGAAGATGCCGTCACCTTGGCATTCAGGGCGAGGTTGTTCGGGGCGGGAGTCTTGAAGAGGTCAACGCCCTTGGCATCGTGGGTAGGTACGACGGGCAGTATATCGCCCTTGCTGTCGAACTTCATCTCGTCGATACAGACCTGGCGGTTGAACCCGTGCACGCTTCGGGGCAGATTGTGGCGATGGTAAACGATATAGAATTTTCCATCCTTCTCAAAGATCGAGTGGTGGCCTGGACCATGAACCGTCTGATCGGCGTTGGTCTCAAGGATGCAGCCTTTGTATTCGAAAGGTCCCATGGGTCCCGCAGTCGAAGTGGCATATTGCACCCGATAGGTATGATCATGACAGGAGCCTGATGAATAGGTGAAATAATAGACACCCTGATGTTTGAAGACATACGGTGCCTCGAAGATATCTTTCAACTCCGTATTTGGAATGAGTCGTTTCTCGGAGAAGAAACTGTCGGCAGCAATGGGGAATGGGGCTTTCTCGTTCCATTCACGAGCATCTTGATTCATCGCAAGCGACCTGTCTTTCAAATACTCAGGATTCAACTTGGCGACACCACAGCCAAAGTCTTTATAGATGGCCCAGGTGGTAAAATACAGATACTCCGATCCGTCGTCATCGCGAAACAGTTGGGGATCGAGGGTGATGACATTGTGCACATAGCGGTCGGGCACCATCACGGCATCTTCCTTACCAAGGATATTTTTCCAAGGACCGATGGGCGATGCGCTCTCACCGATATTAATATTGCAGGGCTCACAGTAGTAGTAACGGAAGGAGCCGTCGGGCTGCTGCACCACATCGGGAGCCCAGACCACCTCGGTAGTAGGCCAGTTCATCACGGTGTTCTTCCAGTTCTGGAAGTCCTTGCTCACCCAGACCTGAGCCGGACCATAGCCGTTACCCGTGCCGTCGGTCGTGGCATAGAGATAATAGGTGTCGCCGAACTTCCTGATGGTAGGGTCGGCGAAATAACCCGGGATAAAGGGATTGGCCATCGAAGGCGCATCATAGGGCTTTCCCGTAAGGTTCTGGGCTGATAGGTCACTGCCGTTTATAATAAATAAGGTGGCGAGTGCTAGTAGCTTTCTCAGGTTCATTTTCATACGTTTGTTAATTTCTGCTGCAAAGATAGCAACAATCCATCAAACAGCCTACAAAAATCGTCTAAACCGCATGGAAAAATCGTCCAAATATGCCCATTTCACGCGGGTTTGGACTATTTTGTCATCATCTTGGACGATAGTGGCATACGGTCTCAACATTATTTTATTATTTTGCGGCAGAATTCTAAACCGCTAACATAACGAACAAAACCAAAACCAATCAGTAAAATGGAAAAAAGAGTATTATTCCTGATAGGCATGACCGCACTGACCATCTCCGCCAGTGTCGCCAAGAAGCCGCAGCCTCAGGCTCCGATTCAGGAGGTGTCCTTCACCCAGGTACACCTGAACGACGGTTTCTGGTCGCCGCGTATAGAGATCAATCGTACGGTCTCTATCCCTTCTGCCTTCCATGAGTGCGAGGTGAATGGTCGTTTCGACAACTTTGCGATTGCCGCCGGGCTCATCAAGGGTGAGCATCGCGGTGATTTCTCCTTCGACGATACCGACCCTTACAAGGTCATCGAAGGAGCCTCTTATTCGCTGGCTGTCCATTACGATGCCAAACTCGATCACTATCTCGACTCCGTCATTAACATCATTGCCCAGGCGCAGGAGCCCGACGGCTATCTGACGACCTGTGTGACTAATAAATGTACGCGCCTGAGTGGCTGGTGGGGCAC